>CAZAAT010000067.1:0-10990 GCA_964483175.1 uncultured Bacilli bacterium | reverse complement strand
AGCCCAGGTTCGAGTCCTGGTAGGCGCACCATTCTTATCTTATCCGTGATTTTTCCCCCTCTATCGGCAAATATTTAGTCTAAACCAGCAAGGAAATTTATTTTTTTCTTTGATGTCTTTGCTACTGAAAAATCTAAACAGACAACATACCGAGTTGCTAGAGATGGCGGCTACCCCGCCCTGCTCTCACACTCAAATCCGCTGGTGAGAGATACTGCCACCAAATTTCTGGCCGAACAAGGCGGTCTAGTCGCTACCTTCACCACATATCGCACCAAGTACCAAACCGCTGCGCAAATTCAAAACTCCTTCTCCCCTTTTACCAGTAGACCAAGGACTTATTGATTGCGCTGGAAAACCGGAGTAAACAGGAGAGCGAAGAACTATACCCCCTGCTCGGATAAGCAAAGAGCCCACCGTTTACTCGGTGGGCTCGACAGTCTGCATCTGGCAATCCTAGAAGGTCGGCACTACAGCACCATTATACTTCTGGAGAATAAACTCCTTTACTTCCGGACTGGCCAAGGCCTCAGCCAGTTTTACCAAAGCTGGATTTGCATCGCCTTTACGAACCGCTAAAATATTCACGTACGGAGAATCAGCATTTTCAATGAACAGCGCATCCTTCAATACCGATAAACCAGCCTCTAGGGCATAGTTGCCATTGATCACAGCTGCATCGACATCCTCCAATGAACGGGGCAGTTGAGCGGCCTCAAGTTCTACTATCCGCAGTCCAAGAGGGTTGGAGGCGATGTCAAAGGGGGTTGCCGTTAAGCCGGCCCCAGCTGCTAACTTGATCAGTCCCGCGCTCTCCAGTAAAAGCAAGGCACGGCCTCCATTGGTCGGGTCATTCGGAATGGCGACCTGAGCACCTTTCTTCAAGTTGGCTAAATCTTTGATCTTCGTCGAAAATACTGCCATCGGCTCGATATGCACTTTAGCCGAATAAGTTAAAGCCAAGCGGTGATCCGCCGAGAATTGCTCTAGATACGGAATGTGTTGAAAATAGTTTGCATCCAGATCACCAGAATCCAAAGCCAGGTTAGGTTGGACATAGTCGGTAAACTCGATTATCCTTACTTCGATCCCTTGCTTAGCTAAGAGTGGTTGGACAACCTGTAAAATTTCCGCATGGGGCACTGGGGTTGCGCCAACTTTGAGCACAGTTGCTGCTAGACTACTCACTGAAAACCCTACACATAGTACAGCTACGAGAGTGACTACTAGGATTACACTCAATACTTTCCTACTCATTGCTCATTCCTCCATCTTTTGATAAGTTATTTTCTATTTAGACTCTCGGCCGCCCAATCGCCCACAGCCTGGACGATCTCGACCAATAGAACCAAAACGATTACGGTCATTAGCATCACATCACCACGAAACCGCTGATACCCATAGCGGATAGCTAAGTCTCCTAGGCCGCCGCCCCCGACGGCTCCCGCCATCGCCGAATAGCCAATAAGGTTAACCGCTGTGATGGTAACGCCAAGTACTAGGGTCGGCAAAGCCTCTGGCAACAAAACTTTGATGATAATCTGCCACGGGGAGGCTCCCATTGCCTGGGCTGCTTCCACGACCCCGCGGTCCACATCACGCAATGCTGACTCGACAATTCTGGCCACAAAAGGGATCGCTGCGACGGTCAGCGGTACGATTGCGGCAGCAGTGCCAATTGAAGTCCCTACGATCAGCCTCGTAAATGGAATGATCGCCACCAATAAGATGATAAATGGGATTGACCGGCCGATGTTAACCACCGTGCTTAACACCTTATACGCAGCTGGGTTCGGAGTAATATTGCCTGGCGAGGTGGTCACCAATAAGACTCCCAGCGGCAGTCCTCCGACCATTGCCAGGGCTACGGAAATTCCCACCATTAACATGGTCTCCCAGAAAGAGGCCATCAACATCTTCCATAGCAGCGGGGCCGTCAGGTTTCCCAAAATCCCTGGCAACTCTGTTACACTACCCAGCCAATAAAAGACCGCCAAAGCCAAGATGCCAAAAATTCCAGGTAAAAATCTCTGCAAAGAATTTGTTTTGCCGTTAAGCCGGGGTTGACTCATCTTTTAACACCTCAATTTCTATGCCGCGTTCGATTAAGTACGCTAAGGCTGTATCTAGACCTCCATTTTTGGCACGCAGTTCTAAGACCAGGGTGCCAAAGGGCACCTCTTTGATATGGTCGATATTACCCGCAAGGATATTGGCATCGACGTCAAATTTGCGTACCAAGGCAGAGACGACAGGTTCACCGGCGGATTCTCCGATAAAGGACAACCTAACCAGCATAACTTTTTCACTTGGCTCCGAAGTAATGAGGCTGCGGTTCTTTATCTCTTCGGGCAGATCGATTTGAATCACGCCCTTGATAAAACGCCGGGCCGCTTCGGTCTGCGGATGGGCAAAGACCTCTAATACAGTGCCCTTCTCAACGATCTGACCATTATCGATGATCGCAACCGAATCACATATCTCCTTTACTACATCCATTTCATGGGTAATCAATACAATGGTCAGGCCTAATCGCCGGTTGATATCCTGTAAAAGCGCTAAAATATTCTTGGTTGTTTGGGGATCAAGCGCCGAAGTAGCCTCATCGCAGAGTAGCACTTCAGGGTTATTAGCCAGCGCTCGCGCGATGCCCACCCGCTGTTTCTGCCCCCCTGACAACTGAGCGGGATAAGAATCCGCCTTGTCCTCAATCCCCACCAAACGTAAGAGCTCGTTCACCCGGTCTTTGGCCTCAGCCCGCGAAACCCCGGCGATTTCCAGCGGAAAGGCAACGTTTTCCGCCACGGTCCGTGAAGATAATAGATTGAAGTGCTGAAAGATCATCCCGATTTTACTGCGTTCTTTGCGTAGTTGGCTACCGGAAAGCGCCGTGATCTCTTTAGAGCCGATGAAGATCCGCCCTGTATCGGGTTTCTCCAGCATATTAATACAGCGGATTAAGGTGCTTTTGCCGGCACCGCTCAACCCGATAATTCCAAAAATCTGCCCTTTTTCGATCGTGAGGCTTACATTATCTAAAGCCACTACTCCATTGACAGGGTTCCCGAAAATTTTGCTGAGATTTTCAATCCTAATCAATCTCTTCACTCCCAATAAAAAAGCCCTCGATAACGGAGGGCTCTAAGTACAACTCTTTACTCTCCCTTATCTCTCAGGACCATAATCCTGCTGGAATTGGCACCATTTCCATCGCTGGCGGTTGCCGGGTTTCATAGGGCCAGTCCCTCCACCTCTCTTGATAAGGTCTATGTAATTAATAATGTTAATCTATATTTTAGCTTGCATCAATGGTTGTGTCAACATTATTCGCACATTCCCAACGAATTACTAATTCATCGCCATCTGCCAGCTCATCAGAGTATTCTGCCGGTTGGCCATTGCGCAAGGTAATCAGTACCGCTTTCTCCGGCCGCTCGCCTATTTCTATCGGTATATAGTTAAAGACTTCGGCAAAATAGTGAGACACTCCCCGGCCTGGCACAACTTGGATATCGTCACCATCGTGTACAGGGTCATCTGGGCTGGCAGGTTTGCCGTTGCGTAGGAGCTTGCCTGGCCCCCCCGGCAATGTAAGTGGCTCACCGTTTACGGTCACGTTTATCGAGCTGACCGCATTTACCTGTTCGAGCTCCCTCTCAAGTAAAAAAGAACGCACCGTAGGCTGTAACCCATCTTCCTGATAATCGATCCGATCATCATCACTTAGACGATAATCCAAATCTGTTTCCACACCATTGACTGTTACCCGGAATCTTGGCAAGCGGATCGTCCTGGTCCGTCCGTTAACAATCACTTGGATACAGCGTTTACCATCTGGAGCAATCCCCTGTTGTCGCAGGACATCTCGCACAGTCAGGTTTTGATCATGAATGATATCGGCACCGTCAGGTACCGACATATCCAAGCTTGCCCGTTCACCATTGACTAAGACGGTCGGCCGTAGACTAACTAATTCCCCGTTGAAATAGCATTGGCGTGTTTCCGAGACGGAAATCAAGTCTGCTACAACCGCCTTGGCAGCTTCCCCATCTTCAGCCGGAATAATCGTGAGGTGATCGCCATCATGAACTGGGGTATCTAGAGAAGCCGGCTCTCCATTGAGCAAAAACTGCCCTGGCCGACCCGGAGTACCTCTAACGATTCGGAAAGTACCGTTAACCTTGACGGTCAAAGCCAGGCCCAGCCGATTCCGAATGATACTTGGATCTATATCGGCGGCAATCAGGGCATCAGCGATTGTAGGGGCAATCAAATTAAAAAGGCGTACCGGGAGATCCTGAACCGTAAGGTCAACCGCTTGGAAGGATAGTACAGAGCGACTCTGAGCACTGAGTGCTATGCCAAGCGGGGTAATACCATCCGGGCCAGTGAGTGCCTCAGGGGTCTGCCCGAATAATTCTGCAGCATCCCGGCCATAACGAATCGCCACTCGATTAGATGGTAGTTGCAGGGTATCGGCCAACACTTCACACAGTTTAGGTGTTTGGCTTGCTCCTCCGATGCAAATAACCGCCTTGGGGCTCTGACCCCCGTTCAGCCGCAAAATCTCCTCACCGATTTGCCTGCCGATTTTTTCGATGGTAGGTTTAATCACCTCGACAACTTCGGCCGCTGACAAATGGTATTTGGTCCCCAAGATATCCCGAAACTGCACCTCACTAGCGGTGGCTAACTGTCGCTTGACTTTTTCCGCGGTTGCAAAATCAAGCAGGAACTGTTCTTCAAGAAATTCACTGACCTCATCGCCGGCCAGCGCAACCATCCCATAGCCGGTGATCATCCCATCTTTGGCGATGGCAATATCGCTGGTGCCGGCGCCCATATCGATCAACGCTAGGTTTAGCAGTCGTAAATCTGGCGGAATTACCACCTGACTGGCAGCGATTGGCTCTAAGGTTATACTTCGCACGCTCAACCCAGCAATTCGGATGACTGTGCACAAAGCATCCACGACGATTTCCGGCAGAAAGGTGGCCGTGACCCTAATGATTACTTCGTTTCCACGGTGGCCGACCAGTTTTTTGATCGGGCTGTTGTCCAGAAGATATTCATTGACACTATAACCGACGCAATGATAGCGACTATTCACACTCTCCTGGGACTGGCTGCGCCGGATTTCCTGCTGAGCCTGCCGAATAGCTTCGAGCTCTAAGGCGGCCACATCATCAGCGGAAATACTCCCCCATGCTCGGATGTCCTTAACTACTTCAGCTGTCCGGGTCAAGAGGCTGCGCCCAGCTGCCGCGATTGCTACTGACTCAAGGGGAAACCCCACTTGTTCGCATAGTTCATCCGCTATACATCTAACAACTTTGGCCACCGCCTCAACATCATGAATCTGCCCATCCTCCATAGATCGACTAGCATGTTCATGCATTGATGCAGCGAGGACGCGAGGATTTGGTTCATCGGTCACTACCAAACCCGCTACAGTCCGCGTCCCAATGTCCAAGGCAAAGATAGTATTCTGCGCATCATACACCAGACTTACCCCCTCTAATCGCGCAATAACAATCATACATCGCTGCTTGCTCGCCAGCTGACGAAATCTTCTCAGAGATCAATACGTTTAACCCCGAACCAGGGTTGGAAGGCCACAATCCGTTATAAGACAACACGACTTCCGGATGCACCCGTTCATCGATTACACATCTGCCGGGTATCTCCGCCCTGGCGGTCCGGACGTGTATCTCCTGGCCAGGCTCGACACGGCACGCTCTGGCTGTTTGAGGATGAAGGTAGAAGATCAAAGGTTCGCCAGATTGCGCAGCCAGGCCTTGTGAGTGCGTTGCTTGGCTCGGCTGAGGGGTTAACAGCACATATGGATATTCCGCCGGGGCAGCTGGTTCAGGTGGCCGATAACTGAATTCCCGCTCCTGCCCGGTCCAAAAGTGAAATTTATCAATCCTGGTTGCAGGATCGTAATACCACGGACGGCTCAGGTTTTCTAAAGTTACACCTAGCGGAGCTAGCGGCGCGATTACCTGACTTAAAAGCTCCTCGCGGGTGGTGGAAAATAAACCTAACCTGGCTGCTAGGTCGAGAAAAATATCCGGATCGGGCCGGCTCTGGCCGACCGGTTCAACAACCGGTTGTGAAAGAGTTAGATAGCGATGCCAAGAATTATAAATTAAATCACCATCTTCGAAAAAACTCGTGGTGGGTAATACCAGATCGGCGGCCTGGGCGGTCGGGGTCATAAACTGATCGATGACCACGACGAAAGGTATCTCAGCCAACGCTTTGGCTATTAAATCCGGGGCTGGGTTTTGCACCAACGGATTGGCCTGATTGATCACCGCCACCTTGATTTGCGATCCGAGCCGTAATAACTCGGAACCAGCAGCACCGCGTTGGATAGTTCTTTCAACAAACGAAAACTCGTCAGTTCCGCTAATATCTCCCAGTACCCGCCAATTTTCATGGGCGTAATACAAACCAGCGCCGGGTCCGTCCAAGTTACCCAAGAGAGCACATAAACTGGCAATGGCCCAGATTGCTTGCGCTCCACTCGTGCGCCGCTGCAGGCCAAAGCCGAGAACTGCCGAAATCGGCCCACGATCAGCCATAGTCAAAGCCAAGTTCGTGATAGTATCCCACGCTAGCCCGGTAACTCTTTCGACAGCCTTCTTTTCAACGCTAAATGCCAGCTCTTTGAAGCCCTCAAAGCCATCTGTATTTTCACCAATATACTCCGGATCAACCGCCCCGGTTTCGAGCAATACCCGGGCTAACGCTAAGGCTAACTCAATATCGGCACCCGGCCGCACCTGAATACATTCATCGGCTATGGCTGCGGTTTCAGTGCGGATCGGATCAATTAGATAAATCCTAGCTCCTGCTCGTTTGGCTGCCCGCAAGTACTGGAGAAACGGTAGATTGGTCACCGCCGGGTTAGCTCCCCAGATAATAATGGAGCCCGCCTTGGCCAGATCGGCAAAATCTTTGCTAACCAACACGCCACAGGCTGCCTTGAGCGCGGCAACTCCAGCCGACATGCACAGGCTGCCAACCGGGCGGGTACAACCACCGAAGGCTCGAAAGAAACGTTTACTCACGTTGTTATGCAAACAGCCGCTATGTGCATAATCACTGTAATGTAAAATCGCGGTAACCCCGGAGTCGTTTTTCGCCTCGGTCAATCGCTCACAGATCAGATCCAGCGCCAGATCCCAGGAGAGTGGCACAAACTCACCATCCCGTTTCCATAGAGGCGTTCTGACCCGGAACGGGCTATAAAGCAAATCAATAAACTGCCTGCTTTTTCCGCAGCACATCCCCTGATTATAGGGATGATTAGGGTCACCCCGCAAAGCTACTGCCCTGCCATCTTCAATTGACACCAGCAGTCCACAGTTCGCATAACAATCCCGTGCACAGATTGTAGCCTTGGTTTGTTGCATCATCTCACCAGTTGGATACTTCAACAGTTCGAAAAATATTTCCTGCGCCAAACAATAAGGGGGTCGGATAATCCGATCCCCCTTGCAAAGCGTAATTAAGAGTTGGTGTTTTAACCTAGGATGCTGAATTTAATTACCAGCGCCGCGAAGACTAGCGAAACCATGCTTAACAGCTTGATGAGAATGTTAAGTGAAGGTCCGGAAGTATCCTTAAACGGATCGCCAACCGTGTCACCAACAACGGTAGCCTTGTGGGCTTCCGATCCCTTACCACCATGATTGCCCTCTTCAACATATTTTTTCGCATTATCCCAGGCCCCACCGGAGTTAGACATCATGAGCGCCAAGAGAAAGCCGCTGACAGTAGAACCGGCCAACAAACCCTGAACACCATTGACTCCGAGAATCAAGCCAACAACCAATGGAGCGATAACTGCTAACAGAGACGGTAAAACCATCTCCGACAATGCTGACTTAGTACAAATATCGACACAGCTCGCATAGTCGGGTTTAGCTGTACCTTCCATCAAGCCCTTAATCTCACGGAACTGACGTCTAACCTCAACTACGATGGACTGAGCTGCCCGGCCAACCGCCTGCATGGTCAGAGAGCTGAAGACAAAGGGCAAGACACCACCGATAAACAATCCGATCAGCACCGGCGGGTTCATAATACTATAGTCAAGATTTAGAGTGATCCCTGCATCCGCAGCAATCGTCCGAACCTGATCACTATAGGAGGCTAGAAGAGCCAATGCCGTTAAAGCAGCAGACCCAATAGCAAAGCCTTTTCCGGTTGCTGCAGTAGTATTGCCGAGAGAGTCCAAGGCGTCGGTTCGCACCCGAACCTCAGGTCCCAATTGAGCCATCTCAGCAATTCCGCCAGCATTATCTGCGACCGGTCCGTAGGCATCTGTTGCCAAAGTAATTCCAAGCGTACTCAGCATACCAACTGCAGACAGTCCGATCCCGAACAATCCCAAAGCAAAGTGAGCAGTCCCGCCGGAGAGATAGAAACTGAGCAAGATTGTGGCTGCAACTACCAAAACCGGTGCCAACGTCGACATCATGCCAACTGAGAGTCCGCTGATGATTACGGTAGCCGGTCCGGTTTTACCTGATGAGGCGATCTCCTGAGTCGGCTTATACTCAGCTGAGGTGTAATACTCAGTAATTCGGCCAATTAGAATACCAGATACCAAGCCGGCCAGGATGGAAAGATAAATACCCCAAGAGCTAACCGAAATAGTATTACCAGCAATCTGTACGGTCTCCGGAATAAGTGCCTTGGTCAACAAGAAGGCCGCAAAAACGATGATGATAGCTGATGCGTTAGTACCCTTGCGCAAGGCGGCTAAGAGCACAGCCTGACTGGCATCTTCTTCAGTTTTGACGAAGAAGGTACCAACAATCGCGGCAAATACGCCAACCGCGGCCAGACCAATCGGCAGGGCCACCCCGGCTAGTCCCAGACCAGCACCAACAGCTAAAGCAGCGGTAGCTACGATAGCACCGATGTAGGATTCGTAGAGGTCTGCTCCCATACCAGCGACATCACCCACGTTATCGCCGACATTGTCAGCAATTACTGCCGGATTGCGCGGATCATCTTCGGGGATACCGGCTTCGACCTTGCCAACCAGGTCAGCCCCCACGTCAGCAGCTTTGGTAAAGATACCACCGCCGACCCTAGCAAAAAGAGCCATGAAGCTAGCACCCATTCCAGCGGTAACGAGAGTGCTGGTAATAATCCCAATCCGCTGTGAAAGTTCAACCCCACCATAAATCGCATTGAGCAAGTAATACCAGAGACTGATGTGCACCATACCCAGGCCAACAACTGTCAGGCCCATAACTGCACCGCTAGAAAAGGCAACCCTTAAACCTTGGTTGAGGCTGTTTTTGGCAGCCATCGCCGTCCGTCCGCTAGCATTGGTAGCAGTAGTCATTCCGATATAACCGGACAAAGCTGATAACAAGCCACCAGATAAAAACGCGTAGGGGACATACGTGCCCAATAACCCGGTCCAGCTTAACAGAAGAAGAACCACAAAAACAATAGCAAAAAATACAGCTACGGCTCGGTATTGCCGATTGAGATAAGCGCGAGCACCCTCGCGAACGGCCGTGGCAATCTCAACCACCTTCGGCGGCCCCTCATCATATTTATTGATTTGGGCAGCTAAATACTTGGTAAACAATAAGGCCGCTACTGCTGCCAGGGGAGCGAGGAACAGAACGAATTGCTCCATTTGATCTCCGACACTCCTTTACAAAATATTAACTATACGTATTTCTACCTTATAGTAGTAGTTCCTGCAATAAACGGAAAATTGGCCTTCCGGTCATTTAATTCCAGAGTATAAAATAACCTGGTAATGAGGGGGGCGGGCGTTGAGGTCGCCAAGATTTAGCACGATTTCTCACGGGAGCCATTTGCTCGTGTTGATTGGCATTTGGCTGCTAGTGCTACTGTGCCGGCCTCCGGTTGGCTTCTCAGAGATGGGTCGAAGGTTACCCGGAGCTCCGCTAATTTTTCGGCAGGCGAACCAGGAGGTCGGCCCATACCAACCTTTAGTATTCGTCTCCGCCCAACCTGCTGTCAGCGGCCAAATAATGGTGCATGGGCTACAAGGTCAGACCGTTGTTGAAGGCCATACCCTCACCTATTACCCCAAACAGCCCTATCCCTTCGGTACAGAGCTGAACTTGCGTGTTGAAATCGAAATGATCAACGGCACCCGCTTAACCGAAGAATACACCTTGAATACGGCTGATTACACTAACAAATTGTGGGTTGAAGTTGCCGAAGCGGAGAATCCGCAAGTCGTCCGAGTTTGGCTTGGTGATCAGCTCATCCGAACGATGACTTGTTCCGCCGGCCGAGCCGAAACCCCGACTCCGGCAGGTGTCTTTCAGATCAAGGATCGTGGGTACTCTTTCTGGTCGGCCAAATATCAAGAAGGTGCTTATTACTGGGTTCGGCTCAAGGGGAATTATCTTTTCCATTCGGTTCCTTTTGACCACAATCGGCAGATCAAGATCGGCGAACGTGCTCGGCTCGGCACACCGGCCAGCCACGGCTGTATCCGATTGGATCTTCCCGATGCCCGTTGGGTTTTTGAAAACCTTCCCACCGGAACCTATGTAATCATTCGCAAGGATCCGAACCAGACCATCCCCACTTGGTGGCGGCAGATAAACGGAAAAATATTGACCGTGGCAATGGCCACCGATGTAGTCCGCCTAGACCCCCACGATACCAGCGATAATCCCTCCGCAATTGTCAACATGCACATTTTTGATACCCTTTTTGAGCTAACCCCGTCTGGTGAGCTTATCCCATCCTTAGCCCTGGCCGCCATTCCGCACGAAGGCGGGCTGATCTGGGAGGTGCAATTACGTACCGGAGTCTTCTTCCAAGACGGAACAGCATTAACTGCTCGCGAAGTTTACCATAGTTTTTCCCGCCTCCTAGACCCGGAAAGGAGGCTGGCTCGGAGAGGATTTTTCGCCGCCTACATCTCCCAAGTAGAAATCCTTGATGAATATCGTTTAGCTTTTCG
>CAZAAT010000066.1:0-11422 GCA_964483175.1 uncultured Bacilli bacterium | reverse complement strand
GGCCTTCGGTGATGTATCCGGTGAGGTCGGGGATCGGGTGGGTTTTATCATCCTCGGGCATGGTTAGAATCGGAATCAGCGTAATTGAGCCTGGTTTGCCTTTAATTCGGCCTGCTCGCTCATAAATCGACGCCAAGTCAGTATACATGTAACCCGGATAGCCACGCCGTCCGGGGATTTCCCGTCTGGCTGCAGAAACCTCCCGCAGGGCCTCACAGTAGTTGGTCATATCTGTCAAGATGACCAGCACATGCATCCCGAGGTGAAAAGCCAAATACTCAGCGGCTGTTAGAGCTACTCGGGGCGTAGAGATCCGCTCGATAACCGGGTCGTTGGCCAAGTTGAGGTAGAGTACGGTTCTTCCTAGGGCTCCCGCCTTTTCGAAGCTCGAGACGAAGTAATTAGCCTCTTCAAAGGTAATGCCCATCGCTCCGAAGACAACAGCAAAATTCGCGGCTTCATCACCTAACACCCTGGCCTGACGGGCGATCTGCGCCGCCAACTCCGCATGTGGCAAGCCGGAACCGGAAAAGATCGGTAGTTTCTGGCCACGGACCAACGCATTAAGACCATCGATCGCCGATATTCCGGTTTGAATAAACTCGGAGGGGTAATCCCGGGCATAGGGGTTGATCGGCAATCCGTTAATATCAAGTTTCTGATCTGGAATAATCCGAGGCGCATCACCCTTAACCTTACCCACTCCGTTGAATACTCCACCCAGAATGTCTCTAGAAACATCTAAAGTCTGAGCCTTTTCTTGGAAACTGATCTTGGTTCCCCGTACGTCCAGACCCCAGGATCCCTCAAAGACCTGCAGCAATGCTCTCTCCGACTCAGCTTCCAACACTTTAGCCTGGCGTAATTCACCACCTGGCATTTCTACTGTAACAACTTCCCCATATTTAATGCCTCTGACCTTTTCGACCAACAATAATGGTCCCGCAACTTCGGTAATCGTTTTATATTCTCTACGCAACCTCTTCACCCCCAGCGAAACTCTGCGCAATCTCGGCTTCGATCTGAGCGAATTCGTCCAGGTTGGTTTCCGGGATGAATTTCGCCCGGGCCATCCGCTCCAAGACCTTGGCCCCAAGCACCTCTTCTAGCTTCGCGCCGTGTTCTAACGCTACCTGAGCTTCGCGATAGAACAGAAGAATCATTCGAATCATCCGGGCTTGTTTCGTCAAGGAGGTATAGGTGTCGATCTCATCAAACGCATTCTGGTGCAAGAAGTCCTCCCGGATCAACCGGGCAATCTCCAGCTTCAAGCGATCTCTGGTCGAAAGAGCGTCCACCCCGACGAGCTGCACGATTTCTTGCAACTCAGATTCGGCCTGCAACAAAGCCATGACCTCCCGCCGATGTTGGCTAAATTCTTCCATCCCCTGCTCTTGGAGGTCTTCATCGATTGCTCCTAGGTAAAGCGAATAACTTTGCAGCCAGTTAATGGCCGGAAAGTGTCTGCGGTAAGCCAAATTGGCATCTAGTCCCCAGAAGACCTTGACAACCCGTAGCGTGTTTTGGGTTACCGGCTCTGAAAGGTCACCACCAGGAGGTGAAACCGCACCAATTGCCGTAATGGTGCCTTCACGCGCACCTCCATCAGGGTTGGAGCCAAGGCAGACTACCCGCCCGGCCCGTTCGTAGAACTCGGCGATGCGCGAACCAAGGTAAGCCGGATAACCTTCTTCGCCCGGCATTTCCTCGAGGCGTCCGGACATTTCGCGTAAAGCCTCCGCCCAACGGGATGTAGAGTCAGCCATTAGAGCAACATCATACCCCATATCCCGAAAATACTCTGCAATAGTAATGCCGGTGTAAACAGAAGACTCACGGGCCGCAACCGGCATATCGGAAGTATTAGCAATCAAAATTGTCCGTTCCATCAAGGGCAGACCGCTTTTGGGGTCTTTTAGTTCTGGGAAAGACAGGAGAACGTCGGTCATCTCATTGCCGCGCTCACCACAGCCGATATAAACGATGATATCGGCATCCGCCCACTTGGCCAACTGGTGTTGAACAACGGTTTTGCCACTACCAAAAGGCCCGGGGATACAGGCCATGCCGCCCTTGGTTACAGGAAACAAAGTATCAATAACTCTTTGCCCGGTAACCAGCGGACTTTTCGGATTGAGTTTTTCTCGATATGGCCTGATCTTGCGGACCGGCCATTTTTGCAGCATCGATAGTTGCTTGACTCCCTCGGCAGTTTCAACTTCAGCAATCGTCTCCTCTACGCGAAAAGAGCCCTGTTCGATCCGGAGCAGCTTACCGGAGATACCCGGCGGCACCATTATCCGGTGCTTCACCAGAGCCGTCTCCTCTACTACACCGAGGATATCGCCTTCAGCAACTTGTTGGCCAACCACTGCCAGCGGGGTAAAATCCCACTTGCGTTCGACATCAACAGCTCTAACACTGATGCCTCGGCTAATGCGGTCACCGGATTCATCGTATAACCGATTGAGTGGACGCTGAATTCCGTCGTAAAACCCGCCGACGATACCGGGTGCCAACTCAACACTCAGCGGCATACCGGTGCTTTCTACAGGCTCACCAGGTCCGAGTCCGGTGGTTTCCTCATAGACCTGAATAAAAACACGGTCACCGCGAACTTCCACAATCTCCCCCACGAGTCGCTCGTGTCCCACCAGAACAACGTCATACATTTTTATTCCCTGCATTCCTCTGGCAACGACCAATGGACCGGCCACTCGGATTATTTCACCACTTGTCACGGTTATTCTCCTCCTAAGCCAAGAATATCTGCTCCCACGGCTTTTTCCACTGAAAACCTGAGTTTTTCCAGGGCTCGCTCTGACGAAACCGCCACAGGCAGCAAGGTAATAGCTGGCAATACTTGTTTAGCATTCAGACTCACCAGGACTTCTTTAGCTGGAGCCAAATCCTCACTGATCATAACTATTGCATAATCAGTAGTAAACGTGGCTAAGAGTTCTTCAACTTCCGCTGGATTATTGGCCGCGAAGACCTCTGCCCCAAGAGCCCGAAAAGCTTCAACGGTACCAGGTCTGCCTATAACGGCAGCTTTATACATAAGAACCCCACAACCTTTCTCGGATCGTCGCAGCCGGCAGACCAAAAGCCTTGCCTTGCAAAGCAACCCGAACCATTCTGACCTCGTTCTCCTTGGCCAAAAAATATGCAAAGACCGGTTCGTATCCGGTAGCTATTAACTTAGCCCGCCGCAGATAAGCCACTTTGAGCTCATCAGACTCTCTTTCTAGCGGCAACCAGTTGTTGGCTTTTACCACTGCATCTAGCGCTTCGCTCAAATAACGGCCATACTTAGTCGCGCTAACCGCTGCGCTCACTTCTAATGAGCTGAGGTTGGTCCAATCGACCAACGTCTCCCTAGAGATGGTACCAGCAGGCAAAAAGCTGAGCTCTATCTGTTCTCTAGTAGGGGTTAAGCCCTGTTGTTCGCGCCTGATTATCAGTCTGATTAAAGTCTGCAGATTGGTTAGATCTGCTAATGTTGCCAGGTATCCTAAGGCGAAATCAGCTTTGCGGAAACGAAAAAGACTATGAAGATAATCATAGCAACGCTGATCAAGGATGAGATCGATCATCGCCGGATCCTCTGTCCGCTCATAACCGGCGAAGGCCTCCATCACTGCGGAATAATGAAAAGCAACCTCTGGACTAGCCTCATCAGGCTGCTCAAAGACCAGATCTACCATCTTTTGCGAGCCGTACCAACCAATCTGTAATCGAGTCAGGTCTGGCTCGGTTCTTTTGATAAACGACTTCACCAAGTATTTTAGATTGGAAAAATCAGCAAAAACAAAAGCAATACCGGTGAGCAAATCGCCGGGCACTAACTCATCATGCAGCGCTTTCAGCTCTTCAAGTTGCGCCTTCTCCAACTCTTGGTAGGTTAAGCCTTCAGCTAGATACTCGCCAAAGCGGCTTTCTGATAAAAAGCGGATCGCCACCTCAACGGAGGGAGCTTCTGCAATTTGCCGAAAAGTATCCGTGCTAAGAATCTGATTTTGCAAAGCCTGAACCATACCTACTGCATAGGCATAATCGTCCGGTCTGTATGCTCGCTCCAACTCAGGCTTTCCCACCGGAACACCTCCTACAGCTCACCAAAAAGCATTTTGGCAATTTCCGGCTCATGTTGATCAAAATAAAGTTCTGTCAACACATTTACGGTTGCGTTGACGGTATAATCTTCACCGACCAAAATAAACCCGCCCTTACACTCACTGCCGAGCGCCTCACCCAACACAAGCTGCCCCGTACGCCCCTGGGCTTTGAGGGCTGTATTAACGGTAGCCATTATCTTGGCAGCTCGCTCTTTGTGGTCGACCTGCGACCAGCGCACAACTTCATCCCCGGTTTGAACTGCAGCTAATAGCAGAGTCTTTAATAAGCGTTCGTAGGCCTCCGGGTTAACTTGGATTAACCGGTCAGAGACATAGGCAGCAGTTTCCGCCAGTACCTCAGCCTGTGCACCAAGTTTGGCCTCTACCGCATCACGCCTGGCCGTGCCGAGAATCCTTGCCCGATCCTCAGCAGCTAACCTTTCAGCCTCAGCTTGAACCTGGTCGGCTAAGCTCTTGCCTTTAGGTTCTGCTGCAGCCAAGATCTCACCTACTTGTTGCTGGGCCGCTGCTAAAATCTCCGCAACTTCCGCCTGGGCCCGCTCATGAATGTTGTTGATTAACCGGTCCAGGTTTGAACCGGGCTCCACGGCAGTCGTTACCTCTTTTGCTACTTCGCTCATCTTTAAACCACCTTATAGCGGAATTCCGTTCAACATCAGCAGACTAGCTAAGAAGGCCAATACAGCATAGGTTTCAACCATCGCCGGATAAGTAATAGCCTTAGCCAAATCTTCCGGACGTTTAGCAATAATCCCCATGCCGCCGGCACATGCCTTGCCCTGGGCTATCGCAGATAGTAAACCTACCACAGCTATCGGCACCGCGGCCAAAAAGAACATGCTGCCCTGGTACAAAGTCAAAGGAACAAAGTTGGCCAGATCAAAAACGCCGATTTTGGTCATAATCATAAACCCGATCAGCAGGCCGTAAATACCCTGCGTTCCAGGTAAAGCCTGCAAGATCAAGGTGGCGCCAAATCGATCCGACATCTCCGTAACAACACCGGCCGCATGTTCGCCTAAGCGCCCCAATGCGCGGGCCGATCCGATTCCCGGAAAAACTACGGCGATGGCTATGCCTAAGAATGCTAGTACTGACCCCCATGCGATTTCCATGATAATGCTCCTCCTTTAATCACCTAATTAACTTTTTCTTGGTCCGGTATGACCTGGACCAGCTTGGTTCGCAATGCAAAGGGTTCGAAAAGTCGCCCTCCGCTTTCAAAACACTTGCCGAAAAACTCAACATACTGCAGTCTACTGGAGTGGACATAGGCTGAAATGACATTGATTAGCAGGTTAAATACATGACCTACACCGAGAATTAGCGCCATAAATACCAGTCCTACTACCGGAACTCCGCTGACCATCTGGGAGACGTCATTAATAACGACTCCGATTACTCCCGAGGCCAGACCAAGGGCAAGTAAGCGAGAATATGACAAGACATCACTTAGCCAGCTGCTAACATCCGTCAGACTCATTAATCCTTTAAAGAACTTTTTGAGCCATGATTTCTCGTGCCGTCCTTGGGTGAAAATCAGACCAATTCCGCCGGCAATTGCAATTACTTTACCTACCGTGGAGAAACCGATCAAGATTAAGCATATACCGCCAATAAAAACCCACCACAAACCTTGGTCGAATATGGCATCCCATACCCGGCCCTGTCTAAGATTATGGACAAAAGTCACACCCAAGCCAACAAAGAGGTGAACTACCCCTAAGGCAAGGCTGACGATTAACATCTTGAGTGGATCTTCAGCAGGGTTGAACCAAATTGTTTTGATCGGCAAGAGGTCTCCAAACCATGAACCGGTCAAGACACCAAAGATAAAGGAAGAGATACCTCCCATTAATAATACACGAAGAAACTTCAGACCATCGCCAACAGCCCGCGTGCGTTTAGTGAGCCACAACGCCATAGCTGTTAGTAACACGCCATAACCTGCATCACCCAAAGCCATGCCAAAAAAGATAAAGAAAAACGGTGCAAATGCTGGGGTTGGATCAGCGCTACCAGGTACGGGAACCCCTGCTGTGGTAGTCACATTCTCATAGGGTTCTACCAGTTTAGGGTTGTACAACGCTACCGGAGGAATTTCATCCTCAGCCGGTTTTTGTTCTTCGACGACGGCGACCGGGAATGTCGATTCAATAGCCTCTTTGGTCCGAGCAAAATCAACTTGGCGGCACCAGCCGCTAATTAGCAAGACATGACCTGTATCCCCGAACAACTGGGCAACGGTAGCTTTTTTCAGTTCGAAACTCAAGATATCATTGAGTGAGAGTAATTTAGTGATAGCTTCGTTTAAGCGGGCTAACTCAGCGTGTACTGCGTTGGCTTTCTCGGTGATTTGCGTAAGTTTATCCTGGAGGCGCTGATGCTCTGTTTTCGGATCAGCGTCACTCTGAGGCAATTTGGCTTCACTAAACCCATACTTTGACAAGACTGTCTGAACCAGTTCCTGATCCTGACGTTGATATAAACAAAAGAGAAACGTTCTTTGTCCCTGCTGACTGATTACCTCAAGGTGCACCGGAGCATCGGGCATGGTAGCGAGCTCAGCGGTCAATTCAGCTAGTTCTCGGCTTTCAATGCTGCCCAATTTACTAACCGTTGTAGCCGTATTACCCACCTCAGCCAGCGGAGCATCGAAGTTAAGCCAAGGGGTCAGCTCATCCAGGATCCGCTGGTAGTCGCCTGCGGTCTTCTGGAGTTCGGACCACCGGCGCTCCAAATCCTGGATCTCGTCACACAAAGCCATGACAGAACCTGGTTCGTTGGCCACGGATACAAAGAGTTCTTCAGAGACGGGAGTGCGTAAACTGGCAAATTGTTCGATTATACCTTGTTTGGGACGGAATTTTTCCTGCAGCAGCTTGATACTGCCGCCAACCTTCTTCAAATCAGCTTCCAGCTCGGAAATCCGGTCGGCAACAGTTTCTGAAGATTGTACATAATACGGAGACAAGTCAGCCTCTGAACACTCAGTTATCTCAACTGTCTCTAGCTTTTGCAACAAACCTAATAATTCATTTTTCAGATTGTCAGGAATAAGAATTGCGATCTTAGCCATTGGAGCTAAGGACATACCGCTTCACGATCCCCTCTGCCACAAATCGTAATACTGCATCCTTACGTTGCTTGTCAACCATCCTGAGTTGTTGGACATTGGCTACAGCTTCGGCCCGCATCTGCTCCGCCTCTACCTCAGCCTGCTGACGAATGGACTTACGGTATTCAGCAGCGGCCGCGTTAGCCTCGGTCTGAAACTTCGTGATGATTTCTTTCGACTGCTCAGTTGCTTCACGAACCATTCTGGCCGCATCTCGGCGAGCCTGGGCGACCAACTCTTGGGCCTCGGCCTCAGCGGCTTTAACAGAATTCAAAGCTGAATATGCCACGATTCATCGCTCCTTTTTCTCATATATTACTAATTACTCCGAAGTTTTCCTGCAGCTGAACTTAATTAGGCGGGCATCCGGGTCTAAATTTGAACGAAATTAATATATTTGTTCTACATGGTATACCGGTATACCTTTATTTAGTACCTTATTTTATCTGCTTTTTTTAAAAACAGAACTACAATAAACCATCTCGCGCGACATTTTTGGTATGCCATTGCAATCCACTAATCTTAGGAGTGATCTGCGAATGGAATTGTCCCTGGCAAACTGGTTAATTGGTGTAGCCCCGATTGCTCTAGTCTTGATTTTGATGATGAAATTGCGTTGGCAGGGAAGCTATGCTGGCTTGGCAGCATGGGTTAGCGCCCTGATTTTAGCAGCATTATTTTTCGGTGCAGACTTTCGTGTGCTTTTCTATGGCTCGGTCAAGGGAGCTTGGACCACCGTTTTTGTCCTATACATCATTTGGGGTGCTCTCACCCTCTACCACATCGTTAACCAAGTCTCCGGATTTAAGACCATCGCCGGACATATTGCCAAATGGACCGGTGGCAGCAAGCTGATCCAACTCCTAGTAGTCGGCTGGACTTTTCCTAGCCTGATCCAGGGTGTCTGTGGATTTGGCACTCCGGTCGCGGTAGCCGCCCCGTTACTTGTCGGCCTTGGTTTTCCGCCTATCCTAGCCACAACCACCGCATTAATCGGTCATTCGTGGGCGGTAACCTTTGGTACCCTAGGTTCTTCATACGCTGTAATGCTCAAGCTCACCGCATTAGACGCTGCTCAACTGGCTTTATATTCCTCGATATTCATCAGCGTTTCCTGCCTTTTGGCTGGACTAATAATCCTCTGGAACTACCGCAAACTCTCATCGGAAAGACGAATATTCTCGGAGGGTTTACCTTCGGTACTGTTGCTTGCTATAACTATGATCGCGGGAACCCTAGTCACAGCAAATCTAGTCAGCCCGTTTATTGCCTCGCTAGTAGCCGGTATGCTGGGTTTGACCGTTGGCTGTTTCATCCTCCCACAAGCCCCTTGGTACAGCAAGTCAGGCCCAAATAACTATGAAACTCCTAGCCAAAGCTTTCATGTCGCCTTTAGCGCATACTACATCTTAATTGCCATTGTCTTTCTCATTTACCTGACCCCACTCAAAGGTTGGCTCGACACTTTTCAATTTGGACCGCCTTTTCCAGCAACGACGACCAAATTTGGGTTTGTTAACCCCGCAGTTGATATGTACTCACCGATCAAATACTTTACCGCTCCGGGTACTTTGATCTTTCTCTCGGCAAGCATAGCGGTAAAAGTTTATCAAAGGTACAACCTGTGGAAACGAGGCATGCTGCGTGCCATAGCCGCCAATGTAGTCCGGGATGCGCTACCGGCGAGTCTGACGGTAATCTCCATGAGCATGCTTTCGGTTGTGATGGTTGAGACTGGAATGATGGCGCTAATAGCTGAAGGGATTGCTTCTTTCTCGGCACACTCCTATCCTCTCTTCGCTTCGTTAGTCGGTGGCCTTGGTGCATTTATGACTGGCAGTAATACTTCGTCAAATATCCTCTTCAGTGTCTTTCAAATGAATGTAGCTGAAATCATCGGTATGAATGCGTTGGTTATACTCGGTTTACAGACCACCGGTGGCGCGATCGGAAATATGTTTTCACCACTCAATATCGCCTTAGGGACAAGTGTGACCAACTCAATTGGTGCAGAAGGCCAAATACTGGGGCGCACCTTGTTTCCAGGAATCATCGCCTGTTTGGTTGTAGGATTATTAGGGCTGTTGATCATCTGATTTTCAGGTGCAAATATCATAATTGAGAGGCGAGCCACAGCTCGCCTCTCCTCTGTTGACCGCTGTAATGCGATTCACCAGCCAATCACATATTGCTTATCTCTGGCCGGACTTGCACCACCTTTGAGCACACCGGTATCGGATTCATACAGAATAAGCTGGGTTGCATCGGTAAACTGACCGCCTAACCAACCCATTATATGGCCTCTAGCCTCCAGCTCTTTGAATACATCCTCCGGGAAGCCCGGATTGACCCGAACCACTCCAAGCTGTTGGTTGTACGGGAAGAATAAGCTTGGGAAATTATAGGTCACCGCTTTGGGTTCATCAATGGCTTCTTGCACCCTAAAACCAAACTCGGCGATGTTCAGGAAGGTCTGTAGGGTGTATTGATCCTGGGTATCACCACCAGGAGTACCAAAGACCATGCAGGGCTTGCCCTCTTTTAGCACTAGGGTTGGTGTTAGTGAGGTGCATGGACGCGCTCCGGGAATATAAGCCTTGGCAGCGTCACGGTCTTGGACGTTGAACATCTGAATTCGGCTATTAAAGACGATTCCTAGACCCGGAATAATTGGTGAGGAAGTGAACCAGCCACCGCTAGGAGTAGCAGAAAACATATTTCCATCTTTATCAATTACCCTAGTGCCTGTAGTGTCATGAACGTTTAAGGCGATATACTGGTCCAAATCAGGCAGATCAAAAGGCATTGCGCTAGGGGTACTAGAGGTGAACTCCCTGGCAGACGCTTTACTGTCATTATATTTCCACGGATCACCAGGCACATGTTCATTTAAGGCCTTATCCAGACTGATCAATTTAACTCTTTCGGCTGCATACTCTTTTGAGAGGAGGCCCTGCTTGGGAACATCGACAAAGAACTCATCCGCATACCACTTGTCTTTGTCCGCATGTGCCAGCTTGGCGGTCTCTAGCCAGATGTGCCAATAATCAGCGGTGTTGTACCCGATCTTTTGCAGATCAAACTGCTCGAGCATGTTCAGTTGTTGCAAAAATACCGGACCCTGGGTCCACGGGCCGCATTTGTAGACTTCGTAACCTTTGTAGTTAACGCTCCACGGCTCGCGAAGCTGTGCTGAATAGCTGGCAAAGTCCTCCATGGTCAGATTTCCAGAGTGCGCTTCACCAGTAGCATCTAAGAACTTATTCTCTTGCTGGAACTTGATCATCGCCTCAGCAATATCGCCTTTATAGAAACGATCGCGAACAGCCCGCAATGCTTGAGCACGATCCTTGCCGGCTGCCAGAGCCTCGGCTTCAGCTTCCACCAACTTTTTCAGAGTGTTGGCCAAATCTTTCTGCACAAAGATTTCTCCGACCTCGGGCACGCGGCCACCAGGTAAAAAGACCTCTGCGGAAGTCGGCCACTCAGTTCTGAACCTTTGCTCCATACTTCTAATTGAACCTTGGAAGGAAGGATCTAGCGGGAAACCTTCCTCTGCATAGCGGATCGCATCAGCCGCTGCCTCGGCGAAGCTGATGGTTCCCCACTTATCGAGGATTAAGCAGACCCCATCAATTACAGCTGGAACACCTGCGGCTAAAAATCCATCACCAGGAATAGCAAGAATATTGTTCTCTGCGAACCAGTCAAAATCCACACCCTTTGGAGCTGCAGTACTACCATCAATTGAATAGACTTTTCCTTCTTCGGCCGAATAGATCAGAGTTGGAAACTCGCCGGCCAAACCGAACAGATTGAACTCCAGGACCGCCTGGGCCAACACCATTGACACACCAGCATCAAAGGCATTGCCACCCTCCATTAAGATCCTGTTGCCCGTATGGGCCGCAAGATAGTGACCTACCGCTACCATGCCATTGGTTCCCATAATCGTGGGCCGAGTTAGAGGGTTCGCTGTGACCGGGAGAACGACCAACATCAGCGCCAGCAGACAGACTACAGCAAAGACAGCTACTGACCTTTTCATCGACATTCAACCTCCTTTTTTTGCTTAAAAAAGCCCCTACCGTTTTGGCAGGGGCTATCTGTACTACCAACCCATGCTGTATCCTTCACGCCGTGGATCAGATCCGGCGGCCAGACC
>CAZAAT010000065.1:0-11911 GCA_964483175.1 uncultured Bacilli bacterium | reverse complement strand
TGTCAAAAAATGCCGAAAAACTATAGTAGAGTATGGTTTGGCGGAGGAATAAGAATGGCGTTGGCTCCTAAGAGACGCAGAAGGTTAGGAGATCTCCTAATTGAAGTCGGCCTGATTACCCAAGAGCAGTTAGAGGAGGCCATCTCTCTCCAGAGCAAAAAAGGGATTAGGCTTGGACAGGCTCTGATTGAGTTAAAATATTTAGATGAGCAACAGCTTTTAGAGGTTTTGGAGTATCAGTTGGGTATTCCGCACATCAATTTGGGCGATAACCTGCTCAATCCTGATATTATCGACCTCATACCCCGTGAAATAGCGTATAAACACAAGGTCATACCTGTTGATAAACGTGGGGAACGGTTGGTAATCGCAACTGCTGACCCTTTTAACGTTTTTGCGATCGATGAAATTAGAGAGATTACCGGACTAAACGTAGAGTTGCTTCTGGCCACCGAGCGGGATATCGAGGAGTCTATTACCCGGCACTACGGGGTGCAAGGGGTTGCCGAGACGGTGATTCAAACCCTCGAAGAGGATGATGAGGAGGAGTTTGAAAGTGAAGCCGAGCTTAGGCAGATGGGTGATGAAGCTCCGATTGTGCGGTTAGCTAACCTCATTCTGAGCCAAGGCATTAGGGAGAAGGCCTCGGATATCCATATCGAACCGCAGGAGAAGGATGTACGAATCCGTTATCGGATCGACGGCTTTCTCCGCGAGGTCATGCGCACACCGCGGCGCTCTCAGATGGCTTTGGTATCGCGTCTAAAAATCCTAGCCAAGCTCGATATTTCCGAACGGCGCCTGCCCCAAGACGGGCAGATCAAGATGACTGTGGATAACCGCGAGGTCGAACTGCGCGTTTCGACGATGCCGACAATTTACGGGGAAAAGGTAGTCTTGCGGATTCTAGATAAGAGTAATTTCCTATTAGATGTGGACAAGTTAGGCTTTTGCCCCGTAAACAAAGCCCTCTGGAAGGATGCGATGCGGCGTCCGTACGGGATGATTTTGGTGACCGGCCCTACCGGGAGCGGGAAAACTACGACCTTGTACGCAACGTTAGCCGCTCTAAATAAGACGGAGCGCAATATTGTCACAGTTGAAGATCCGGTCGAGTTGATGCTACCAGGAATTAATCAAGTTGGGATTAACAATAAGGCTGGTTTGACCTTTGCCAATGCTTTACGGGCTATTGTTCGCCAGGATCCTGATATTGTAATGGTCGGCGAGATTCGTGACCAAGAAACCGCGTCAATCGCTGTTCAAGCAGCATTGACCGGGCATTTGGTGCTAAGCACACTGCATACTAACGATGCCGCCGGCACTTTAACCCGTTTGGTCGAGATGGGGATCGAGCCATTTCTAGTCGCTTCCTCGGTTATAGTTGCTGAAGCTCAGCGACTTGTGCGTGCCATCTGCTCTGCTTGTCGAGAAGAAATCGAGGTTGGCAGTGAAGAGCTATTGGCGATGGGCCTACCGACCCCGGAGGATGTTCTTAAGGGCCAGCCCAAAGCCACGCTTTACAGGGGCACGGGTTGTCCGCGCTGTAACCATACCGGTTATAAAGGGCGCCGAGCGATTCAGGAAATTATGCGGATGACACCGGCAATTCGCGCCTTAATCGCTGAAGATGCCAATTCTGATCAAATAAAGGCGGCCGCTGTCGAGGAGGGTATGATTACCTTAAAAGAAGATGGGATCAGAAAGGCTCTGCTAGGAGAGACCACACTCGAAGAGGTATTGCGGGTAGCATATACAGACAACTAAAGATGGAGGTTAGAGCATGCATATCGACCAAATTTTAGCAGCAGCTGTTGAAGAAAAGGCTTCGGACATTCATATTACAGTCGCCTTGCCTCCGATGTTTCGAATTAACGGTGTCTTGGTAGCGATGGACGGCGCTGAGAAGCTCGGTCCCGATGATACTAAACGTTTAGTATATCAGATGTTTACTGAGCGCCAAAAAGAGCCTTTTGAAGAGCGCGGCGAGCTTGATTTTTCATACGGAGTTGCTTCCCTGGGCCGGTTTAGGGTTAATGCGTATAAACAACGCGGCTCGATCTGTGCGGCGTTGCGGGTAATTCCAACACAAGTACCGGACGCCAAAACATTGGGTTTACCCGAAACAATTTCGCAATTGACCAAGAAACACCAGGGGATGATTTTAGTAACCGGCCCGACCGGCAGCGGTAAATCCACCACTTTAGCTAGTATGATTGACACGATCAACCGGGAACGGGATTGTCATATCATCACCCTTGAAGATCCGATCGAGTATCTACATCGACATTGCCAAAGCATCATTAATCAGCGTGAAATAGGCTTAGATAGCCGATCTTTCGCCAGTGCCTTGAAAGCATCTTTGCGCCAGGATCCTGATGTTATTCTCGTCGGTGAGCTGCGGGATCTTGAAACGATTAGTACTGCTTTAACTGCAGCGGAAACCGGGCACCTGGTTCTAGCCACGTTGCATACCAATAATGCGGTCGGCACGGTTGACCGCATCGTTGATGTTTTTCCGCCTCACCAGCAGGCCCAGATTAGGCTGCAGTTAGCTACGGTCTTAGAGGCGGTTATCGCCCAGCAACTGTTGCCGAGAGTTGACGGAAAGGGGCGGGTGGCTGCTTTTGAGATCTTGCTGGCAACTCCAGCTATTCGTAACCTGATCCGGGAAGGAAAAACTCACCAGATAATGAGTCTAATCCAAACCGGTGCACGCATCGGCATGAAATCATTCGATATGGCGTACAAAGAACTGTTGGCTAAAGGCTTGGTATCCCGGGAAGTTATCGCAGCGCGAACTGAAATCAAAATTTGATGGGATTTCTTGTAATAACTGCAGGAAATTTCCAGCAAACGAAGAACACAGGGTTTTATAGGGGGATAGGGGGATGCCACGCTTTGAATATACCGCTCGCGATACAAAGGCGAAGGTCTACCGCGGTGTGGTAGATGCTGCCTCTCCTACGGCCTTAGCAGCGAGACTTCGTGCAGAGGGCTACATCGTTACCTCAATTAAACCGGCAACCAGTAGATCTGCAGTATCGCAAGATCTTTTCAAGAAAAAGGTTACTACAAAAGATATTGCTGTGATGTGCCGTCAGTTAGGGACATTGCTCAAAGCCGGAGTTCCCATCACCGAGGCCTTAAATGTGACCAAAGGCCAGACAGCTAATATTACGCTTAATGAGGCCTTAGACAAAGTATCTAAGGATGTCCAGACAGGTGATAGTCTTTCTACTGCTTTGGACAAGCACCCCAAAGTTTTCCCGCAGATTCTGACCCGGATGATTGAGGCTGGGGAGACCAGTGGCACCTTGGATTTGACCTTTGACAACTTAGCAGAACACTTTAAACGCGAATATGAATTGCAAGCGAAAATTAAAGGAGCCCTAACCTATCCGATTGTGATTATGTCGATAGCGATCCTCGTGGTGATCCTGCTCTTTACGGTGGTACTGCCTAAATTTATGGATATGTTTGTTGGTATGGGTGTTGCCCTACCGTTGCCAACCCGAATCATGATGTCGGTAGGCGATTTTTCTAAGCAGTACTGGTGGCTGGTCTGCGGGGTATTTGCTGCCTTGGTTGTGGGCCTGGGTGCATATGTCAAAACGGAGGCCGGTCGGCAGAGAAAAGACCGGATAGTACTCGGGCTGCCGGTTATTGGCAAGTTGCTGATGATGACAGAGGTTACTAGGTTTAGCAGGACTCTTGGGGTGATGATCGCCGGCGGCATCCCTATCGTGCAGGCGATGAATATGATCGCCAGGCTCGTCAGCAACACCACAATTAAAGATGCTTTTACCGCAGCCACTGATGAGGTGCGGCGTGGTGGTAGTTTGTCGGGGGCGTTGGAAAAAGCCAGAGTCTTTCCGGCGATGGTTATCCAGATGCTTGAGATCGGTGAAAACACCGGTTCAATCGATATGATGCTCGAAAATATTGCTGAGTTTTACGACGGTGAGGTTGATACTCAGGTCAAAGCATTAACTTCCCTGATTGAGCCGCTGGTCATCCTGTTTCTTGGCGGCGTCGTGGCCTTGGTGGTCATGTCGGTGTATCTGCCGATGTTCGAGATGATGGGCGGTATGGGGATAAGATAGCTTTCACGGTCAAACGACTGTGATAGTCATTGAGCTAGTCCTGAAGGGAGGTGACTTTAATGATGAAAGCTATTTGGCGGCAAGAGAAGGGTTTTACCTTGATCGAGCTGTTGATTGTGGTGGCAATCATTGGTATCTTGGCTGGAATTGCCGTGCCGAGGATTAGTCAGAGCCTAGATAGTGCGAAAGTGAGTGCGTGTAAAGCTAATCAGGATGCTCTTGAATCAGCAGCCGAATTGTATCGCTTTGAGAATGGTTCTTATCCTAGTGGAGAAAGCTGGATCGGAGCGTTGGTTGAAGGTGGTTATTTAAGGGAGGAACCAACTTGTCCTGACGCTGCTGCGGACCATTCTGCTAGAGATTACGACATTGACACCAATGGTGTAGTAACATGTTTAGTGAATGCTGCTAAGCATAATTAAGTTTCACCGTTTTCCCAACGGACCATGGGGCAGCTTTGCTGCTCCATGGTCTGAAAGGAGCTAGGATTAATGAAGGAGTCTAAGGGTTTTACATTAATTGAAGTTCTTGTGGTTGTTGCGCTACTCGGGATTTTATCCAGTATGGGATTTGTCTTACTTAGTAATAAACGTGATGAGGCTGCTAGAACTGCGTGCAAAGCTAACATTACAACATTAAACAATGCAATAATGCTATACACTTTCAAGGAATCAAAACAACCTGATAATCTTTTATCATTGGTACCTCATTACCTAAGGTCTGTTCCCACCTGCCCGTTAGGACAGGATTACGTTTACGACAAAAATACTGGCGAAGTAGAAACTCATTCGCATTAATTATTAAATATAAGGGGGCAACCCCATGTTCAAACGCACAAAACGCATCGTTGGCCTAGACTATGGGTACGCAACAATTAGGGCAGCCGAAGTAGAGTTGGCTGCGGATGGGTCATATCGTTTGCTTAAATGGGGCACGGTGCCGACCCCAGAGGGTGCGCTAGACAACGAAGGAAAAGTTTTGGATCCGGCCCGGTTGGCTGCTGGACTCAAGGAAGTGCTGAGGGAATCCGGGATCACTACCAAAAAAGTGGTCACCATGATTCCCGCGGCCGGGCTGGTTATTCGCAATTTTATTATGCCATTTATGGATGTGGTCGAGTTACGGGAGGCGGCGATCTGGGAAGGTTCACAGTATTTGCCCTATCCAGTAGAAGAGACCACGTACGACATTATTCCCATCTATTATCAAAACCCAGAGCAAAGCTCTGATGCTGAAGTGATTTTAATTGCTGCTCACTCTCCAGAGGTTGAGCGATTAATGCAGGCATTTCACCAGGCCAAGCTGGAGGTTGTTGGTATTGATGCCGGTCCGTTGGCGCTTGCGAGAGCACTTGGTATCGGTAAAGTTGATCCTCAGAATCTTCCGCCGCGCCAAATAATCGATGATCCTTTGGGTGAAGCGGCTGCTACAGGTTATGGGATCGATGGAGGGATTTCTGAGGCCATTATCGACCTTGGCTCCGGCACAACTGATGTCGCCATTTTTCGGGATGCCTATATTAGGATTAGTCGCAGTTTTACCATTGGAGGGTGCCAGTTTGAGGAGCGAATCGCCGAGCGGTTAGGTCTTGAACTTGGTGAGGCGCACCAAATTAAGTTGACCAAGGCTAGCATTAATGTCGATGGCATCGTTCCGCTGGGCGATGATGAAGAAACCAAGATCGGACAAGCCGTCCAAGAGGTAGCCGAAGAAATGGTCGAAGAAATGCAACGCTCTTTAGATTATTACCGTGCCCAAAATGGCTGGATACCGATCGACCGTATTGTTGTCACCGGTGCCGGTGTAAGGATGCCGGGTATGGTTGAGTATCTCCATAACATCCTAGGTGTCCAAATTGAGCTGGCAGATCCGTTGCAGAATCTAGTCAGGGCTGACAACTTTCCGTCAGATGTTGAGGCCTATTCAGGTGCCATTGGATTGGCCCTCTGGAAGGTGAATACCGAATGATCAGTGTGAACCTGTTACCGAAAAGATATCGTGATGCCAAAGCTATTGAGCGGTTTTTAATTGTCGGCATCGTCGTCTTAGCCATTTGCCTTTTGGTGTTATTAACGATTAATTTGAGTTTGAAGGTTCAGACTACTTTGTTGCAACAGGAGACCAAAGCTCTCAAAGAGTTGGCCAACCAGTACCAGATGGTGAACAAGCGTTATGAGGATTTAAAGAGTGTAGAGGCCGAATTGACGCACCGGCTGGAGCTGGCCCGGCCATTAATAGCCAAAGATGGCTCCATCTTACCGTATCTAAACTATTTTCAAGGCGAATTTCCGCGGCAGATCTGGTTAACCTGGTTGGATTTACGCCTTAACGGTGAGGTCTATGTTGAGGGTAAAGCATTGGCATATTCAGATGTCGCAGCTTTTATTAAATGGCTCGAAGAAGACCGTAATCTGGCGGTTACCTTGGGCGATACCGAGCGTGGAGAGGAGCTGATTAGCTTTTCTCTCACGGCAACCGCTTATCCCAAAGGTGGTGAGCGGGGATGAATTTTTCGCTGAGTAATTCGAAAAGCCGAATCCAATTATTGGTCTTGATCGTGCTACTGTTGGTAGTAGGCTTCTATTTCTGGTCCTACGAGCCGGCAACAGCAGCCAGAGATTTGGCGAAGCAACAGTATGAGTTGGTGAAACAGGAGATTACTTATGGTCGCCAGCGCGCAACGAACCTGCAACAATATGCCGAGCAGGTGAGCGATCTTAAGGCAGAAGTTGACCAGGTCGAAAGCAGATTGGCGGGAGGCAACCGTATTTTGCTTTTTCTGCAGGCTTTGGAGAATGGTTCTCGACAAGCCGGCGTAAAACTGGTTGATTTGCGTCCGTATAAAGCGATTACTGTAGGTGAAACGGTTGAACAGCCGATCGAAGTTGTTTTTGGCGGATCACTGGCTAGCACCCAACGGTTCATTCAGATTATCGAAGAGCTCTCCTACCCGAGTGAGGTCAGGCAGGCCCAGTTTGAAGCCCCGGAACCTGGATCTAGTGGAGAGCTGAGAACCAACCTGACCGTGATTATGTTTTCGTTACAGGGTGGTGAGATGTGATGGAGTTCGGTTTGTCGCTGGAAGGCCTGCGGAATAAATTGGGCAGTGACCCCTTAAAAATGCACCTGGTAAAAAGAGTCGTTGTTCTTCTGTTAATCACTATCTTGGCCCTCATTGCCTGGTCCTATGTAGCCGAGCAATTTTTTACGAGCCTGTACCAACCAGAACCGGTGGCCAGTCCGATAGACTCCGAAATCCTAGCTCGGACCCACGCTGTGGTTGACCAGACGCTGCAACTTGCTGTAACTGCTGGTAAAGCTGGGGCGATTTCGGCCTCTTTTGGGGAGGAAGTACAGGTTCAAACTGTTTTAGCCGAAAATCCGTTTCGGCCTGTGGTCCAACCACAGGTGGAGAAATCGACTATTAAGACCGCACCCCCCGAACCGCCAGCGGAAGATAGATTGGCTTTACGTGGCCTGGCCAAGATTGGAAGCAAGTATATGGGGATCATTGCTGATGCCAATGGCAATAGTCAGGTTATTTACGAAGGTGCCGTCTTCAATGGATGGAAAGTTAAGATGCTCAAGGCCGACAAGGTGCAGCTAACTAAAGGTAAGCGAAGCATGTTGTTGGCATGGGAGGGAATTTAGTTATGAAACCCGATAAAAGGTCTTATCTTTTATGGATTATTTTACTGACCTCGCTGATTCTGGTGCAACCTGTGCAAGCAGCAAACGAGGTCAAGATCGCTGCCAGTACCTATTCACAGAAGACGACGCCGATTACCCTTGAGCTAAAGTCCGCCGATATTCGGGATGTCTTGCAATTGTTGGCCAAGCTAAGCGGGATTAACGTAGTGGCCGACCAAAGTGTAATTGGAGAAGTCTCGGTTAGCCTAAACGAGGTCCCGTTCAACCAGGCTCTGGATATGGTGGTCAAAGCCAACGGATTTATTTACCGCTGGGTAGGCGATGTCTTGTTAGTTGCCAGCGAAGAACGGATGGTTCAGGCACTCGAAGAACCTGTCTTGCGTACCTTCAACCTTCAGTACCTGCATCCAGCCGAGGCGGTTGCAGCGGTATCCTTGATTGTCGATAAAAACAACATTGTAGCGGATTCGAGCTCGCGGACCTTAATTGTTAAAGCGATTCCTTCACAGTTAACTGCCGTTGCCAAGTTAATTGAAACCTTAGATGTAGGGAAAGACGTGGCCAAAACTGAGCCCATTACAAAGGTGTTTAATTTAAATTACGTCGATTCGGAGCTGATAATTTCCGCCCTCAAGAGTAGCTTGGATTCTTCCGTATTACTGGTCCCCCGAAACAAGGCTATCGTCTTCCGCGGAACCCAGGCTCAGTTGGATATGGTGGCTGAGGTATTAAAAGCAATAGATCAACCTGAGTTAGCCGAGCCGGAAGAGGCGGCCCCAATTCCCGTTACAGAGGAAGAGCCTCCTTCTGTGGTGAATATTTCCCAAGTAATCAGACTTAACCATATTTCAAGCGAAGCAGCAACTCAGGCGCTCAGCCTGGTAATACCTCCGGAAGGTATTAAGGTAGTTCAGGAAAATAGAATGGTAGCCATCCGCGGTACAGAACAAGAGGTTTCCGAGGCCCTGGAGATTATGAAGCAGATCGATCAGCCGGCTTACCAGGTTCTGATAGAGGCAAGGGTCGAGGAGATTTCGGTAACAGCGTTGAAAAACTTGGGGATTGATTGGGATGTTACCGGAAATAGCGGCCTTATTTTCAACCAAATCACGGGAATCGAAAAACCCAATTTCAGCTTGGCCAAGATAGGACCTGATATAGAGGCAACCCTGAAGATACTTGAGGAGAGCGGCGATTCCCGGGTGCTTGCGAACCCACGGGTTGCTGTTATCGACGGTCAACAAGCTACCATTCATATCGGGGATCGGGTTCCCATTGTCATTGACAAAAAAGACACGGATGCTAATGGAAACGTGGTTATCACAACCTCGGTAGAATATATCGATGTTGGCATTATGCTTGATGTCTTACCGCGGATAACCAGTGAAGGATTTATTACCGCCACTGTTAAGCCGGAGGTTAGCACAATCGTCGGCCAGACACCCCAGGGTTATCCGCAGATCCGGACTCGTAAGGCAGATACCCAGATGACTCTCACCAATGGTGAGACGATGGTGCTGGGCGGTTTGATCCAAGAAGAAGAGATCGACAAGATCAAAAATGTTCCGGTGCTTGGTGAGTTGCCGATCTTCGGCAATCTCTTCAAGACCACCACAAAAGATACGGTACAAACAGAGATTGTTATTTTCTTGACTCCGACAATTATTCCGGTTCCAGCCAGGTAAGGAGAGGTTTTCTGTAGATGATAGCTTGGATCGTTGCAGTTGTTTTAGGCTTGGTTGTCGGTAGTTTTGTCAATGTTGTAATCTGGCGGGTGCCGCGCAATGAGTCAGTCGCGCTACCCGGCTCCTATTGCCCTAAATGCGGGACGAGGTTATCCCCTCAGGATCTAGTCCCGGTTTTGAGTTATTTCGCTGCTAAAGGTAGGTGTAGATATTGCCACGAGCCCATTTCGTGGCAATATCCGGTAGTTGAGGTCATTAATTTAACCCTCTACTCACTGCTCTTTGCCCAATATGGTTTTACTCTTCAGTTCTGGCTCTTCGGGGCTTTCTTTTCGAGTCTATTAGCCTTGAGTTTCATCGATTTACACCACGGGATCTTACCGAACCGCATTACCATACCTGGAATTGCGGCGGGTTTGCTCTGGGGTGGTAGCACCGACCTGTGGCGAGCTTGGGGGCGCTATCCGGTCTCACTCACTTTTAATTTAGGCACCTATGTCTCCGAATTTTCTTTGCAGGCTGCTTTACTAGGGGCACTTGTTGGGGGCGCAATCGTTCTGTTAGTTGTTATCATCTCCCGGGGAGGTATGGGGCTGGGCGATGTCAAACTTAATGCGATGATTGGAGCCTTTTTAGGCTGGCAAGCGGCTTTGTATAATCTATTTGTGGCAGCTTTATTAGGCTCTGCAGTAGGAATCGTTTTGCTAGTAACCGGTAAGAAGGGGCGCAAAGACGCTATCCCCTTTGGTCCGTATTTGGCTTTAGGCGCAATCATTCTCACTTTGTACAGGGGGTAGCCAAATGCTGCTTGATTACCATATGCATCTGGAAAATGGCCCGTTTAGTCGTGAGTGGGCCCTTAAATTTTGGGAAACAGCTTCGGCAAGGGGCATCAGTGAAATTGGTTTTAGCGAGCACGTCTATCGCTTCAAGCAAGCATTGGGGATAGTCGACCACCCTTGGGCAATCGAGCGCTGCACCGAGGATTTGGATGAGTATGTGGATCTCATCCTTTCCCTCAAACAAGAGGGGTTGCCTGTTAAGCTTAGCCTCGAAGTGGATTACTCGCCCGATAAAGAGGATTTCATCCGCGAGCTCATCAAAGCTTACCCCTTCGACTATGTGTTGGGGTCAATTCACTGGTTGGGGGCTTGGGGCTTTGACAACCCGGATTGGGCTGATGAATGGAACCGCCGTGATTTGGACGAGGTTTATGCAGAATACTTTCAAATCCTTGGTCAGGCGGCCGCCTCCAAGTTATTTCACAGCCTCAGTCATCCTGATGTAATTAAAGTTTTCGGACACCAACCCGCCGGGGATTTGACGAGATTGTATAAACCGCTGGTGGAAACGATCGCTGGGGCGCAAGATTTGTGTATTGAGGTTAGTACCGCTGGATTGCGTAAACCTGTTGGTCGGCTTTATCCCGAACCAGAGCTGCTCAAACTGGCAAAGCAGCATGGGATTAAGATTACCATGGCGTCCGATGCGCATTATCCCGAAGATGTCGGTAAAGACTACCCGGCGGCGGTGCAGCTTCTTAAGGATATCGGGTATACTACTATCACCAGGTTTACCAATGGGATCGGAGCGCAAGTCCCTTTAGGCTAGGAAGGATAATCTGTGGCATTAGTGGCGACGATCGCAGCTCTCTTGATAGCGGCGGCACTAAATTTAGCAGGAGGTCGCTTTTTCCGGGAGTATTATCCTGTCTATGGGGCTCCAATCGTCGAAGAAGCGGCCAAAACTATTTCAGCGATTACCCTTGGCGCACCGCTAATGACTGTTCACCTTTTATTCGGAGTCGCCGAGGTTTTTTGGGATCTAGGTGCTGGTGGTAAGATATTATCGTCTTTAAGCAGCTTGCTGCTTCATATGACCGTTGGCTTTGTAACCTTTTGGGTTTGGTACTATAGCGGTTGGTGGTGGGTAGGCTTGGCCGCTGGCATCCTTGTTCATTTCCAATGGAATAAGCTTGTCTTCCGCCGACACCCTTGAATATTGTTTGATTGAAAGAGTATAATTCCCACAGGGCTGTGGTTTCTCCCAGAGCCCTATTTGCCATGACTATTTTAGGAGGTACCGTTTGCAAAGCGTATTACGCCAATTACGATATTCTCAAGGTTTTCGTGAAATCCGCCGATCGATAGAGGCTAATGTCTCGGAAATATTGGTCTCCGGCCTTGATTCAGCCGGTCGTTCGTTGTTTCTTGGTGCGCTGGTCGAGGCTAGGGATTTGGAAGTAAAACGCCAAAAATCACTGGGTGAGCCGGGGATCACTATTATTCTGACCCCTGATCCCTATAGCGCGGCAGCCTTGGCTGATGATTTGGAGTTCCTTGTGCCCGGGTTGCCGGTTGAGATTTTTCCGGCCTTGGAAATCCTGCCGCACGAGGGGGTCACCCAGGATCCGGCCCTCATGCAACAGCGCCTGCGCAGCTTGCAGCTGATGCTGTTCGGTGATTCGGG
>CAZAAT010000064.1:0-12076 GCA_964483175.1 uncultured Bacilli bacterium | reverse complement strand
TGCCTATGGCAATGAGATGACTGGCAATCCGATTCAACTCGGCCATAATTACCCGCAAATACTCGGCGCGCTCGGGGATCTCAAGCTCCAGCAGGCTTTCCACAGCCCGGCAATACGCCCACTCGTTAAAGATGGCGCTGATATAATCCAAACGATCAGTCAGCGGGATAATCTGCGGATAGGTCCATCCCTCGCAAATCTTTTCGAAGCAGCGATGCAAATAGCCGAGCTCCGGTTCGGCGGAGATTACGGTCTCCCCTTCGAGCTCGACCACTACCTGTAATACCCCGTGCGTACTTGGATGCTGTGGTCCGAAATTCACCAGTAAGCGACCATCAGCAAGTTGGTGTCCATTTAGGCCTGGTACCTCTGCAATCACGGCTATTGCACCCCCTTCTGTACGCTATCTACAACAGCCTGAAAGTTTTTGCGCAAGGGATGACCGGAAAAGTCCTCCCGCAGAAGAATTCTTTTCAAATTCGGATGACCGGTAAAAGTGATCCCGAAGAGATCGAAACATTCGCGTTCATGCCAATTGGCCGCCGGCCATAGTGAACACAGGCTTGGTAGGGACGGTTCGTTTAAATCAACTAGCGCTTTAACCACCGCGCGTTGCAGATCATTCGATCGGGCCAGGTGCACAACGACCTCGAGAGCCTCCCCTCGATCGACCGCGGTTAACGAAATCAAAAGATCAAAACCTGCTTCATCATGTAGCTGTTTGCAGATCTCATGATACTCCGTTTTGTCCACTAACGGATTGTGCTGCACCCGCTCTAGTACAGTCATTTCTGGGCCCCCTTGTCTGCTTGAGCCATGATTTTGGCTTGGATTTGCAGGATTCCCTGAAAAACCGCCTCCGGGCGCGGTGGACAACCTGGAACATACACGTCGACCGGAATAATCTGGTCAACTCCATCGATCATATTATAGGAGCCCCGAAATGCTCCCCCGCTACAAGCACAGCTACCGATAGCCAGAACATATTTGGGTTCCGGCATTTGCTCATAGAGGGTCTTGACTACGTCGGCCATCTTGAGATTTACGTTGCCGGCAACGATCATTAAATCGGCTTGGCGTGGGGTAGCCCGGAAAAACGAGCCGAGTCGATCCAGGTCAAAGCGTGGCCCGCCGGCCGCCATCAGTCCCTCAATCGCACAACAGGCGATACCAAAAGAAAGGTACCAGACCGATGACTTGCGACCCCATTGAACCAACCGTTTAAGTTGAACACCGATTCCATCAGGCAAAGCATTTGCTAAAGGAATTTCAGGGTCGGTCACTGCCTCCGAAGGCAGGAAGATTTTTTTCTGAGATGGCTCGGTTATTGCCATTGGATCACCTTCTTTTTCCAAGCGTATAACAGACCTACCACGATGATACCGAGGAAAACGAACATCTCAGCCAACCCAAACAAGCCTAACTCTTTGAGTTGAACCGCCCACGGAAAAAGAAAGACCGCCTCTACGTCAAGGACCACAAACAGCAGCGCCAATAGATAATAATTAGGGTGAAACTGAACTTGGGCTTGGCCCACAGGCCCAACACCACATTCGTAGTTAACTAGTTTGCGCGCACTTGATCTGGTCGGCCGAAAAAGCCTAGCGGCCTGCATAGTGAAGGGGTAGAACAAGAGTCCTGCGCAGATAAAAAAAAGAACCTCAAAATAGGTCTCCATTCCTGACAACTCCTTATTTGGAATGATGCGAAAATCGCTAGCAGGTACTCCAATTATATTGGTCGGTTTCCGCGACTGTCAATATTATGACGAAAATCAATAAAATGCAGTTATTTTTAGCACTAATTATTGAGCCGCATATACTAGCAGTGGACAAGTCTTTTTAGGAGCGTGATCAAAATGCCCGATCGCCCACGATTTCAGCTGCGGATGCTTACTACTGACGATTACGAAAAACTCGCCGCCCTCATTTTGCGCCAATCCGACCAAGCTGAATTAATCGCCGCCTATGGGCTAAGCCCCGTGGAGGCCTTGCTGATAAGTGTAGCCGAATCAAAACAGGCTTGGGCTATCTTGTTCGACGGTGCGATCGAAGGGGTTGCCGGGGTTACTGAATACCGCAGAAATCTGTGCAAAAGACCTGCTGGAATCCCTTGGCTGTTAGCAACCGACAAATTCACCGAATTTCGGATTAGCTTGGCCAAAGAGGCCAAAAGACACCTCAACAGCTTGGCTGAGCGCTACTCGTATCTATTTAATTATGTCGACTCGCGTAATACCACGTCCATCATTTGGCTTAAGTGGCTCGGCTTTACTGTTGATGAGAAAGAATTATATTACTTTCACGATCCAAAGGTACCATTTTATCTTTTCTATCTAAAACAACCTCCGAAAATTAATAGTCCGGAATAGCCAGTCCCACTATGTTCCTTAAGACGTGTACACCCTTAAGGATGTTCCGGCACTGCCTCCAATGGTTCATCGGCCACTTCCGGACTGGCATCAGCTAATAGCTCAGAAAGCGGGACAATCTCATACCCTTTGGATAATAAGCCTTCAATTATGATCGGCAACGCCTCGACCGTCCCCGCCCGCGAGGACTCTTGGCCGTCCACGAGGCCACCGCCATCATGCAAAAGAATCACATCACCCGGTTGAACTCGGTAGAGAATCCTGTTGGCGATCAGCTCCGCTGTGCGCCCTGGCAGCCAATCTTCCCCAGATAGGCTCCATAAGACAATCCGCAAACCCAATAGCTGGGCAAACTGACGAAGTTCGGAATTATACAAACCACGCGGCGGCCTGAGATAACGGGGATAACCACCACCTGCGTTGATGATGGCGATAATTGTCTGGAAAAGTTCTTTAGAGAGCGCCGCCGTCGACAAGGTCGGCAGATTTTGATGATAGTACGCGTGAACCCCGACCTCATGTCCGTCGGCGATGATCTCCTCTTGGAGCTCTGGAAACTGGTCCACCTGTGAACCTAGCAAGAAAAAAGCGGCCGGAACCCTAAACCTGCGTAAGATCGCTAATACCTGCGGCGTATACTCTGGATGCGGGCCATCATCAAAAGTTAAAGCTACTCGGCGGTGTTGAGCGCTGCCGCGCCGGTAGATGTCGGCCTGGCGGCCAAATCCGTGGTAAACGTAATAATTGCCCAAAAGCAGCAACAACCCGAGCGAACCCAATACCGTGCCGTAATTGACCAAGAGCGTTTTCGCGTACCCGGTCAGCGAACTGCCGAGAATCGACATCACACCATAAGCGACAGCAATACAGATACAGACTATACATAATACCCCGAGCCACCGGAGCAGGGTTTGTAGGCGACAGTTCATTATCTCTCCCCCTCATCGGTCCCATTGGCAATTGACACAAACCATGCTGTATAATATAGTATTTAAAATAATATCGTGCCGCACCTATGTTAGGAGCGAAGAGGATTAGGAGGGATTAGTGTGCGGAAGATTATTCTGTTCGACACCACGCTTAGAGACGGCGAACAGACCCCTGGCGTGAGTTTAAACGCAGCCGAGAAGGTAGAGATCGCCAGGAGCTTAGAACGTCTCGGGGTAGACCTGATCGAAGCAGGTTTCCCAATAGCATCTCCCGGTGACTTTGCAGCAGTATCTGCGGTTGCCCGCGCGGTGAAAGACAGCTCCGTGGTTGCTTTAGCCAGGGCCGTCCCCAAAGATATTGCCGAAGCTGCCGCCGCTTTAAGCGAGGCTGTTAGTCCGGTTATCCATACCTTTATTGCTACCAGCGATATCCACATTCAATACAAGCTACGCAGTACCAAAGAAAAAGTTCTGGAGCAAGCTGTTGCAGCTGTGAAACTGGCCAGAAATCACACGGATCAGGTGGAGTTTTCTGCCGAAGACGCCACCCGCAGTGACCCTGAATTCTTGCGCCAGATCTTCGCAGCCGTGATCGCCGCCGGAGCTACCACAATTAACATCCCTGATACTGTAGGCTATACCACCCCTGGGGAGTTCGCCCAGTTAATTACCTATCTCAGAGAAAATACCCCCGGGATGGATCAGGTCGTCATCAGTGTTCACTGCCATAACGATCTCGGCCTGGCTGTCGCCAATTCCTTGGCGGCTCTCGAAGCCGGTGCCACCCAGTTGGAATGCACCATTAATGGTCTAGGGGAGCGGGCCGGTAATGCCGCCCTCGAAGAGATCGTGATGGCTCTACATACCAGGAAACAGTATTATCAGGCTGAAACAAAAGTAAACACCAGGCAAATCGCCTTCACCAGCCGCTTGGTTTCTTCATTGACCGGTATCAACGTTCAACCCAATAAAGCTATTGTTGGGAAAAATGCCTTTGCTCACGAGTCTGGCATCCATCAAGATGGGATGCTGAAAAATCGGAGCACCTATGAGATTATGACCCCCGAATCGGTGGGGTTGACCAAAAGCCAGTTAGTTTTGGGCAAACACTCCGGTCGCCATGCTTTCAAGGCTCATCTAGAGGAGATGGGATATAATTTGAGCGCAGAAGAGCTGCAGCGAGCTTATGAACGCTTTATCGAGTTAGCGGATAAGAAAAAGGAAGTTACCGACCGCGATATCCAAGCTCTGATCGAGGACGAGACGCAAAAAGTCGAGGAAACTTACTCCCTCGAATACCTGCATATTTCTAGCGGCAACAGCACCGTTCCCACAGCTACGGTGATTATTAGACACGGCGACCAACTAATTCAGGAGGCCTCCTGTGGAGATGGCCCGGTAGACGCGGTCTACCATGCCATCGAACGCGCCACCGGCATCCACGTTTATCTGGATTCCTGGGCAATCGAGGCCGCCACTGGCGGCAAGGACGCTTTGGGTGAAGTTACGGCCCGCATTATCAAAGATGGTCAACAGTTTACCGGTCGTGGTAGCAGTACCGACATTATCGTAGCTAGCGCCAAAGCCTTCTTGCGGGCGCTTAATCGGTCCGTACAATCCCAAGAGCAGAGCAAGCAGATAAAGGAGTGAGTAATGTGGGATTAACCTTATCACAAAAGATTCTCGCGGCCCATGCCGGAAAAGAATCTGTCGAACCCGGAGAACTCATTAACTGTTCAGTTGATCTGGCCCTGGCCAATGATATCACCGGGCCGGTAGCGATTCAGGAATTTGCCAAAATCGGAGTAGAAGAAGTCTTTGACCCGGACCGCGTAGTTTTGGTACCTGATCATTTTGTGCCCAACAAAGACATTAAATCGGCCGAACAAGCCAAAATGCTGCGTGATTTTGGCCGTAACTATTGCTTGACCAACCGCTTTGATGTCGGCACAATGGGCATCGAACACTGCCTGCTCCCGGAGCAAGGTTTAGTTGGCCCCGGCGACGTAGTCATCGGAGCCGATTCACATACGTGCACATACGGGGCCTTGGGGGCCTTTTCCACCGGTGTTGGCAGTACCGACCTTGCCGCGGCGATGGCCACTGGAGAGGTCTGGTTCAAGGTGCCTGCCGCCAGTAAGTTTACTTATTACGGCAACCGCCAGCCCTGGGTCTCCGGCAAGGATTTGATCCTCCACACCATCGGCACCATTGGTGTAGACGGAGCACTCTATCAGTCCATGGAGTTCACCGGAGAAGCTATCAGCTCATTGTCGATGGATTCCCGTTTTACCATGGCCAATATGGCCATCGAAGCCGGGGCGAAAAATGGCATTTTCCCGGTGGATGAAATAACCCTTCAATATATTAAGGGCCGCCTTAAACGAGATTACCGGATCTTCTCAGCCGACCCGGATGCAGAATATATCGCAGAATACGAGTTCAACCTGGACAAGATCGAGCCCCAAGTAGCCTTCCCGCACCTGCCTTCGAACACCAAAGGCATTTCGGAGGCGGCAGGGTTAACAATCGATCAAGTGGTCATCGGCTCCTGTACCAACGGACGCCTAGAAGACCTACGAGTCGCAGCTCAAATCTTGCGGGGCCGGCAAGTTCATCCGGAAATTAGACTAATCGTCTTCCCCGGCACACAACAGATTTATCTGGATGCTCTGCGCGAAGGGATTATTGAAACCCTCATTTCGGCAGGTGCAGCAGTTTCCACCCCAACCTGCGGGCCATGCCTAGGCGGACACATGGGCATCTTGGCCAAAGGCGAAAGGTCTTTATCGACGACCAACCGTAACTTCGTCGGCCGGATGGGACACCCCGGATCAGAGGTTTATCTGTGTAACCCGGCCATCGCTGCTGCCTCGGCTGTTCTCGGCCGCATTGCCAGCCCTGCTGAGCTCGGGTTAAAGGAGGTTGACTAAAAATGACTATAACCGGACGCGTTTGGAAATTTGGCGATAACATCGATACCGATGCGATCATTCCCGCCCGCTATCTGAATACGGCAGATCCGGCCAATTTAGCTGCCCATTGTATGGAAGATGCCGATCCGTCTTTCCCAAGTAAGGTGCAACCCGGTGACATCATCGTGGCCGGAAAGAATTTTGGCTGCGGCAGTTCGCGTGAACATGCACCGCTGGCCATCAAGGCTGCAGGCGTTGCTTGTGTCATCGCACCGAGTTTTGCTCGCATCTTCTACCGCAACGCCATCAATATCGGTCTGCCCATCCTCGAAGCACCGGAAGCAGCCGCGGCCATCGCCGAAGGGGAGACCATCACGGTTGATCTGGCCTCGGGACGCATTGTTAGCCCAAATGCGCCAGAACCCTTCCAAGCCAAACCGTTTCCCCCATTTATGCAGGAACTCATGGCCGCCGGCGGACTGATTGCCTATACGCGAAAGAAGGTGAGTCAGAATGCCTAAAATTGTCTTGTTGCCCGGAGATGGCATCGGCACAGATATAGTCGATGAAGCCGTGAAAGTACTTCTAGCCATCGGTGAAAAATACTCCATCCAGTTTTCCTTTGAGAACGCTCTAATCGGCGGGGTAGCTATTGACGAGACCGGAAGCCCCCTCCCAGCGGAGACTATCGATATTTGCCGTCAGGCTGATGCGATCCTCTTGGGTGCCGTAGGCGGTCCTGCCTGGGATGAGCTGCCCGGGAACCAACGACCTGAAGCCGGTCTATTGGGCATACGCAAGGAACTCGGACTCTATGCTAACTTGCGCCCGGCCAAGGTATTTCCTGCTCTAGCTACATCCTCGCCACTCAAATCCGAGCTAATTGGTGATATCGACCTTTTGGTCGTCAGAGAGCTTACCGGTGATGCCTATTTCGGCCAACCCAAAGGTAGAGAATGCTTCAATGGGGAATGTCGCGCAGTCGACACCATGGCCTATACCGAAGCAGAGGTTGAACGGATTAGCCGCCTTGCCTTTGATCTGGCCCGCAAACGCCGGTCACTGGTGACTTCAGTTGATAAGGCCAATGTGCTGGAGAGTTCGCGGCTGTGGCGCGAAGTCGTCCGCCGAGTGCATGCCGAATACCCCGAGATCGAGTTGCGCGAGATGTACGTGGATAACTGTGCGATGCAATTGGTTAATAACCCTGGCCAATTTGATGTCATATTAACTTCTAACCTCTTCGGCGATATCCTCAGCGATGAGGCGGCGATGCTCACCGGTTCGCTGGGCATGCTACCCTCTGCCAGCCTAGGTGGTTCGGTTGGTCTGTACGAACCCGTGCATGGCTCCGCTCCGGATATCGCGGGTCAAGGGATTGCCAACCCACTGGCGATGATTCTTTCGGTCGCCTTGATGCTGCGGTACTCTCTTGACCTTGCTGAAGCTGGTGAAACGGTCGAAGCAGCGGTCACCCAAGTACTTGATGCCGGATACCGGACCAAAGATATTTTCCGTCCCGGCAACGAGCTGGTTTCGACCTCCGAGATGGGGGACTTAGTCGCCAATAATATCCGCCGAGGAACGATCGGATCATGACGAATCAAGTGTTTTTGTATGATACAACGCTGCGAGACGGGTCTCAGGGCGAAGGAATCTCCTTTTCCTCTGAGGATAAGATCAAAATCGCCAGGCGTCTAGATGCCTTTGGTATACATTATATTGAAGGCGGTTGGCCTGGATCAAACCCTAAAGATATCGCCTTTTTTCGAGAGGCTGCCAAGCTCACTTGGAAAAATGCTACCATTACCGCATTTGGCAGCACCAGAAGACCAGGGCTCACCGCGGCTGAGGATAAAAACCTAGCAGCAATTCTGGATGCCGGGGTCCGAGTAGCGACGCTCTTCGGTAAAAGCTGGGACTTCCATGTCACCGATGCCCTCCGGACCACCTTGGATGAGAATCTCGCCATGATCAAGGAGAGTATCGAATTTCTGCGCGCTAATGGTCTGACGGTCTTTTATGATGCCGAACACTTTTTTGATGGTTACAAGGCTAACCCGGAGTATGCTCTGCAGACGGTCAGCACTGCCGCCCAGGCTGGTGCAGCCTATGTCATCTTATGCGATACCAACGGCGGAACCCTCCCCTCCGAATTGGCCAAGATCGTCAGGGTGGTCAAAGGGGTGGTTGGGGTGCCATTAGGGGTTCATGCCCATAACGACTCCGGGCTGGCTGTGGCCAACACTCTGATGGGCGTCGAAGCAGGGGCGGTGCAAGTGCAAGGGACGATTAACGGGATCGGTGAAAGAGCCGGAAATGCCGATCTCTGCAGCGTTATCCCGAACCTGCAGCTAAAGATGGGCAAGTCTTGTGTCTCCCCGGAACAGCTGGCCACCTTGACCAAACTCTCCCGTTTCGTCTCCGAGCTGGCCAATATGCAGCCCGTCCCGAGCCAACCTTTTGTCGGTCGGAGCGTTTTTGCGCACAAAGGAGGCGTTCATGTCAGCGCCCTCCGGCGCCACCCGGAGACCTACGAACATATGGCCCCGGAGCTGGTGGGCAATGCTCGGCGGGTTCTCGTATCCGAGCTGTCGGGTACCGCCAACATCAAGTATAAGCTAGAGGAATACGACCTTCAGCCCGAAGAGCCGTTTTCCCCGCACCGGCTGGTCAACATCATCAAAGAGATGGAAAACCAAGGCTACTATTTTGAAGGAGCCGAAGCCTCCTTTGAAATCTTACTCAAAAAAGCACTCGGACTGCATCAACAACTCTTTGAGTTGATCGGGTTTCGGTTGATAATCGAAAAACACAATCCCGATGAAGAACCGGTAGCCGAAGCCAGTATTAAACTAAGAGTGGGCGATCAGATCATCCACACCGTGGCTGACGGCAATGGCCCGGTCAATGCACTAGATGCAGCCCTCCGCAAGGCTCTCGGTGAAGTCTATCCGCATATCAGCCACATCAAGCTAAGCGACTACAAAGTCAGGGTACTCGATGAACGTTCCGGAACCGGCGCCAAAGTGCGGGTCTTGATTGAGACAAGCGATAATGGCAGGTCCTGGGGTACCGTCGGGGTATCGACCGACATCATTGAGGCCAGTTGGCGAGCTTTGGTCGATAGTATTGACTATGGGTTGCGCTTACGTGCGGACTCACAAAATTCGTCGGTTAATTCCGAGTAAAGTACTTGACATTAAAAGCTCCACTTGTTAAACTTCAAATATAGAAAGAGTAAAAGGCCTAAAGGCCTTTTTACTCGGCCAGTATTTGAGAATGATTCTCATTCACATGCAGAAAGGATCTTGTGAGATGTCAAACTGTCACGGCTCAAGCAATCGCAAGCAGCGTCGCCACCGTCACCGGGGAGGCGCTAACACCCCCGCTCAGGTACATTTTTCTGATCAGCATCGCCAGTTGATCTTAGTAGGCAACCCCAATGTCGGCAAATCAGTGATCTTCAACGCGCTCACCGGGGCCTATGTGGCAGTCTCAAATTACCCCGGCACCACCGTTGAGGTCTCCCATGGCCATTTATCCGTTAATAACGTGGTCTTTGATGTCATCGATACCCCCGGGATGTATGACCTGATCCCGATTACTGAGGAGGAGCGGGTTACCCGCACCCTGTTACTCAATGAGCAGCCTGATGTGGTCGTCCACGTAGTCGATGCGAAAAATCTAGATCGCATGTTGCCATTGACCATTCAACTTATCGAGGCGGATCTGCCGCTGATTCTCGTCGTCAATATGCTCGACGAGGCCAAAGCCAACGGTTTGAGCATTAACTTGGGGCTGCTCGAGTCCAAACTCGGCATCCCGGTCATCGGCACCATCTCGACCCAAAATGTCGGCATTGACCAACTTAAGCAGGCTATCTTGGAATGTCACCATGCTTGTGACGGTACATCGGTTAAGCACTCGGTTTATGATTCACAGCTCGAAACGGCTCTCACTCGAATCGCCGCACTCCTTGAGCGTGACTACATGGTCAGCAAAGAGACTATTGCCAGATTGCTGCTCTCCGGTGATGAAGAGATCACTCACTTGGTCGGCGAAACTGAGGCCAATGCTGCAGCCATTAATCTGCTAATCGCCGAAACTGCAGCACACTATGGACAGCCCCTCAGTTTCATCTTGGCGATGCAGCGTCAATCTGCTGTGCAGGACATCTTGGACCAGGTGGTTAGCGAATCCGGCAATGGCCGCTCCAGGTGGTTAGACCTGCTCAATCAGGCGACGATCAATCCCTGGACCGGCATTCCACTGCTACTACTCGTCCTCTATTTCGGATTGTATAAATTCGTCGGAGTTTTCGGGGCAGGTACCATAGTTGATTTTATTGAGGCCAATTTGTTCGAAAACCGGATTAACCCGTGGGTAAATAATTTTGTTGAAAACCTGATTCCGTGGCCGGTCTGGCAAAATCTGCTCGTCCATGACTACGGCATTATTACCCTGGGGATCCGGTATGCGGTAGCGATCATCTTACCGATTGTCGGAACCTTCTTCCTAGCCTTTTCGATCATCGAAGACTCGGGATATCTGCCGCGCATCGCGCTCCTCTTGGATCGGGTCTTTAAACGGATGGGCTTAAACGGTCGGGCGGTAATCCCCATGACCCTGGGTTTTGGCTGCGGCACCATGGCTACCATGGTCACCCGGACCCTGGAGACCAGACGCGAGCGTCTCTTGGCCACGATCCTACTGGCTATAGCCATCCCCTGTTCCGCACAGCTGGGAGTAATTCTGGCCTTGCTCTCTGGGGTTCCACGGGCCCTGGCTCTCTGGGCGGTCTTGATGGTTGGGGTGCTATTGTTGGTCGGCTTTCTGGCCACTAAAGTCATCCCCGGCGAGCAGCCCGGGTTCTGCCTAGAGGTTCCCCCGCTCCGGCTGCCGAAACTCAGCAACATCCTCTCTAAGACCTTCACGAGGATGCAGTGGTACTTTTTAGAGGTATTGCCCCTCTTTGTTCTGGCCAGCGTCATCATCTGGGCAGCTGACCTGATCGGTCTCTTTGACTGGTCAATTAGGGCCATCACCCCCTTGGTGCAGGCGCTTGGACTGCCCTCAGAGGTCGCTATCGCCTTCTTGTTTGGCTTTTTCCGCCGCGATTACGGAGCAGCCGGACTCTATGATCTCCAGCAAGCCGGAGGTCTGACCGCAAACCAACTGCTGGTAGCAGCGATCACTTTGACCCTCTTTGTCCCATGCATTGCTCAGTTTGCGATGATGTGGAAAGAACGGGGTTGGAAAACCGCTGTCGGCATTATCGCCTTCGTCATCCCCTTTGCCTTTACAGTTGGTTTTCTACTTAACCTAATTCTAACTACGTTCGGGGTGGTTCTATGATTACCTGTGGGTTCTGCGGACGTCACTTTAGCGAAGAGGCCGGCAGCAACTCCTGTGCCTCCTGCCCCTTGAGCAAGCTCAAGGGCAAGAATGGCTGCGGGATGATTAAGTGTCCGTACTGCGGCTATGAAAACCCGCTAGAATCAGGATTGGTTAAAAAATTACGTTTATTACGGAGGGAACAATAATGGCTGTTGACGTATTAAGCAACACCTATGGGCCTAGCGGGCATCTGAGCTTGGCCGAACTGCCGGTACGAACCAAAGCCCGGATCTGCTCGTTAGCGGATTCAACCGGCAAAGATCTGCAAAAGTTGTTGGTCTTTGGACTTTTGCCCGGCCAGAGCGTGGAGGTCTTACAGCGTTACCCGGCTATTGTCGTACAAGTAGGCCGTACTACCATCGCCCTGGATGAACAGGTCGCCTCAAAGGTTGTCGTTAAGGCATAAAGTTAGTGTAAAGTTTTAGTAGGTGAACAAGGAAGATAAGTAATGAGATAGAAAA
>CAZAAT010000063.1:0-12433 GCA_964483175.1 uncultured Bacilli bacterium | reverse complement strand
TAAACATAGTCGGGACGCCGTGCACGCCAGTGCAACGCTCCTGCTCAATTACTTCTAGCGTCCGCCTAGGGCTGAAATGATCAAGCGCTACTATCGTGCTCCCATGCGTCACACAGGCCATAATACCGAGTACACAGCCGAAACAATGAAAAAAAGGTACTGGAATACACAAGCGATCCCATGACGTTAACTTCATTTTTTCACCGATCTGAAATCCGTTATTGACGATATTATGATGAGTCAACATCACACCTTTTGGAAATCCGGTGGTTCCCGAAGTGTACTGAATATTTACGACATCATCTCGGCTAAGCTCTGCCTGGCGCGCATCTAGTTCAGCATCGGAGACCGTGGCAGCCTGATGTAGAAAATCAGTCCACTTGATCATCCCCGAAGCTGACTTCTCACCAATCTTAATGACTCTCTTCAAGAGTGGCAGAGCAGCACTCTGCAAATTTCCCGGCTCAGAATTGGCCAGTTCCGGACAGAGTTCGTTTATCGTTTGCACATAATTTACATCTTTAAAACCATCAATTAAAAACAGAGTTGTAACATCTGCCTGTCTAAGCAAGTACTCTAGTTCAAACAATTTATAGTTAGTATTAATGGTAACCAATACCGCACCCATGATTGCTGTAGCAAACTGAAGCTCTAGCCACTCCGGAACATTGGTTGACCAGACCGCTACATGATCGCCTTTTTCCACACCTACAGCCATCAATGCCTTGGCAACTTCGCGACAGCGCTGTTCAAACTCTCGATAAGTCCACCGTACACCATGATCGGCAAAAACCGCAGCCTCATTATCGGGAAACTCCGTGCAAATTTGGTGCAGCATACCTCCCATGGTGCATTCCATCAGCTCTACATCTCTACTCACTAGTATCCTCCTCGCTTCTTTCCTACTTCGCGCTAATGCGCCTACACTCTTCTCAACCTAGAAGCTCTCCAATTCCTACTACCTTTACCTGTTTCTAAGATTAGGTGCCACTGCTGTTCACAGCACTAGCCGCAGTGCTAACGTATTTAATTTTCAAAGTACAAAAGAAGACCTTTCGCTAGAGACGAAAGGTCCGTGGTACCACTCTAATTAGCCAGTAAGATGGCTCACTCATGTTCCTGATATCGGTGGAAGCCGGTTAGCTCTACTCGCAAACTTTCAAGCTACTGCTCCAGGGGGAGTTCACCTAGTAGTCGAGACTGGCTCACAGCCACCGGCAGCTCTCTGGACTCGACGACCCTAGATTACTGGTCCCTATCATCGCCTTAATCTCTATGATACTTTTAAGATGTCTTCGACGTTACCGAGGTTGGACGTCGTACCATATTCTGACTAAGCTGAACAACAGGTTGGAGTACTGCAATCGCAATGGCGTTAATCACGATCGCTGGAATTACAACAGTAATATATAAAGCGCTGAAACTACCAGGTAAGCCCACAATAAGAGCTGCTGATCCTAGAAACACTAACCCGCTCAACGCTGTACCAACAATTGTAATAATCTCCGCCCGTACAATCTGCGGCAATGAGATTGGTAAATAACGCAAAATTAAATATACGATACTAGCTGTAACTGTTTTGTCGATGATGTTAGGCAGCTGGCCTCCAGGAAAAGTAGAGGTAATCGCAGCTAACACACCACCCAACAACCCTGTAACCAGAACCATTTTATAGCTATCGTGTTTTAGCAACAGAGCGATAAACATCATCAAAAGAAGGGTATCGGGTTTCATCCCAAACAATAATGGAGGGGTAATAAAGTGTAAAATATACCCGATAGCCAATAACAACGCAACCTGAACACCGTCACGAACCTGCATCTGTCTCAACTCCTCTTTTCTCTTCGTTCTCTTCTCCACTCACCGACTCTACGTCGGCAAGTTATTGGTAGTATATCACACCGTTTTCTGTCTGACAATAATTAATTGTTTTAATGTTACCTTGATTTCTTGGTCCGATGTCAGCGGCTTAGCATGATCTTCTACAAAACTGATCGCCGGAGCTTCTGGGGGGGTTAATATAGCTATCAACCCGGCTGGATCGACGAGCTTCTCTGTCTGAGGTCGATCGTAGTCTCGCTGAACAAAAAAGTTCTCTCGGTGAGTCGCAGCTTCGACCTCTACCAGCAAACGTTGACGGGCACTTAAATGATCAGCGATTTTTCGGGCAATTTCAGTGCTGAAGGTCTGTTCACATAGGGTGAAAACTCTGTTATTGGCCTCAACAAGCTGAGTCTGAAAACTTTGTGGAGTTGAATTTTGCCAGGCTTTAGTATAACGGTCTAAACGATAGTCTAACTCAGCCCGGATTCTGTCAGCCTCTTGTTGGGCAGTAAATTTTTTTATTAGCTCAGCTTCATCTGTTCCAGCTAAATGCTTTTTAAGCTCCTTTTTAGCTCTGCGTAATTCAGTTTTGGTGTCTAGAAGTTGATCTTGACAGGCAAAATAAAGATCAGCACCCTCTTTAGTTTTGAGGTAACCCTTGCCGCCGAAGGCAAAAACCAGGACCGCAACTACCCCTAAGCTAAGCTGAACCACGCTTGATCCAATAGCTAGATACCATGCAACCAAGGTAAGTACGACAACAGCAATCCCAAACCAACACATCGAAAGTGACCGACGATAGCGATCATACTCCGGTGTCAGTTCAGCCTTCTTTGTGTTTAATTCGGCAATTTGTTGATCGAGCAGAGCAATCTGTTCTTTTTTTTGTTCAAATTCAGCAATATATTCGGGCTTAACAGGAGAGCCGATTATCCCTTGGATCGAGGCTGCAAACTTTTCCGTTTGTTCCTGAACCTGACAAACTTTTGCCCATAATAACCGGCGAACCCCGTTGACATGAGCAATTTTGCGGTGCAGAGAGCGAACGTTCTCCAGCTCTGACCGCAGGTTTTCAGGGGATTGTCCTGTTAAAGAAATAATTGCCTCTTCGATTGCGGTCAGTTTGTTTAAATAACTTGTAGCGGATTGCGTTGGTTCTCCTGGATTTAACAAAAGCAAATTATGCAGCTGAATCGGTGAAGTTACCCCCCACTTGATCGCAATCAGATGGGCTAAATCGGTAATTGTCTCCGGAGCCTGCTTGTCCTGTAACAATTGCTCACCTTCCGCAGTCAACCGATACTCCCAGCAGGTTCCGTCTTGTTCTAAAAATCTTAACACAACAAAATCTTCCGGTTTAAGGGCCAAACTATCCGGCGAATAAAGGAGCTTAGTGAGCAAATCAAAGTCTTCTTTGCTCAGCTCTAACGGCCCTTCAGGCAATAGTTCAATGTTTACACTGTCGCTTTCGATCTGATATTGGAATAAAGCCAACTTCAACTTGTCCCACCACCCATATAACTTCATCCATTCTATTAATCGTTCAAGCCTGAATTTCCTCCACCTGAACAAGGTTCTTGCAAGCGGGACAGAGTTCACAGCCACAATGCCGACAGAGTTCACAAGGTGTTCTTCTCACCGAGGACGACAACAAACACGGGTATTGACAATGTTCACAGACTTTTCGTCCACATCCGGCACAGATGCTGGCCGGTGCCTTCGTAGCTTCCCCACACACTTCGCAGGCCTCTACGCATCTAGAACATAATAGCCCTGATTCAGCAGTTACCAGAACGCCAAAGGGGAGGCGCCCACACCCTTGACACTGTAAGTCTAGCCAGGTATCGGCGTGGAAGTCATAAACAAGTCGAACTGTTTCCAACTTGTTAAACCGATTTTCAATTGCGATAACAGCTCGCGGTAAATAGACTCTGGCTGCAGAAACCAGACTAACCAAGGCTTGTGGGGTGTATTTGCTTTTTAATTCGAAGAGACGTTTACTTTTTTCGGCGGCTAAACTTTGCCCGTACCGGCTACAGCGGTCTTTCTCGGCCTCAATTTGCTGGTGGTAATCTTGAAGTTGTGAGCTAAAAAGCTCCCTTGTCTTCGCCGATTTGGCCAAAGCAACCCGAACCTCTAGTACAGCCGCTTTATGCAGGAGCTCGTACAGGCGAGCCATCTCTTCGCGCAACAAAGTATCATAATACTCATCCAAGACTTGCTCTTCACGTTGCAGCCTCCGTAGCTGCTCTTCTTCAAATGGAGCAAAGGTCTCGGTTATCCAGCGATTCAGATAAACACATGCTTGTCGATAAAGCTGAAAAGTACGGTAATCAATTTCCCGTAACCAGTGCAGATTAGCCAAATGGTTTTCAAGCATACTTCCCTGCTCTCTAAAGAGCTTAGGGTATCTCCGCCGGTCAGGCCGGGGTCGAAATCCTTCAGGTAAACTGCAAAGCCTTTCAGGCATCTCCCAGATTTCAACCTGATCATTTTCTGGGTCAGCGGCAAGAGTGATTAACAAGTCTTTACGAATATCCGCCAATAAAGAAAGGCGGAAAATAAAAGCCAGCCTTGCATGGTACAAGAGCGTAGTCTTTAGCGGTTTACGATTAACACCTTTAAGCGGTAAGCGAGTGAGCTTTTCTCTAAAAGACTCGTAATTCTCCGAGGATAAAGGATAAATTAAGTTAGCGGTCCAGCCTTGACTACGCGCAGAGTTGACCAATCGATCGAGCACAGGGTGGCCATAAGTTATAAACTCGGCTGATTGAACACCTATCTGTTCTGGTTGATGGGTATAGGTGATCGGCTCGCCATCAAGCACAAAACGGTAAACATTATCTCGGATCGTCTCTCGCCGAATCTCCTGATACTGGCAGTATAACTCGATAAACCGGGCCACATCCCGGCAACCTACAGCACTCATGAGCCTACTCCCAACAATCCATCGGTAAATGTTTGTAATTCCCGATACGTAGAAATGCGCCTCGCCAGTTGATCAGCGATATCATCAACTTTATCAGCATCGCTTTTGGCAACACCAAAGAAGTGGTCAGCAATCTCTTTTTCAAGACTCAGACCACTAGCCGTAATAATGCTCTCAAGGTCGCCAACTACATCCGAAAAAAGCTGCAACTTCTCGTATAATAAACGCAATACATATTCTTCAATGGTATTGGCTGCAATCAAGTTGATAATCCGTACATCATGCTGCTGACCGAGACGATGAATACGCCCGATTCTTTGTTCGACTCGCATGGGATTCCAGGGCAGATCGTAGTTTATAAGGATATGGCAAAACTGTAAGTTACGCCCCTCCCCACCCGCTTCTGTGCTGATCAGGATTTGGCTCTGATGGCGAAAGCTGGCAACAGCTTCATCTTTTTGGGCCAATGACAAACTGCCATGGAATAGAGAAGTACTAAAACCCTCTGCCTGTAGCCGTTGGGCCAAATAGTCTTGGGTTCGGCGAAACTCGGTGAAAATAAGAATTTTCGAATCAAATCTCCGGATAATTTTTAAAAGGCGATTAATTTTAGCAAAGTCTGTTAAACCGCTGCCGATGGTAATAGCCCGTTGTAATGCTGCGCGTTCAAACGAGGCTAAACTCTCTTCTTTGCCTAGTAGGCGTTGTAACGAGACTACTGCAGCTTGTGGAGAGCTACAAACCTCTCGAGCCATGACGATCAGTGGCAAAATTGTCTGCCGCTTCTGCTCTCTCCGTTGGTAAACCGCACGTAGACCAGTCACCGCGGCTTCCATAAACTCTCTCTCTCCGTCGGTTGGGTTAACGACTTGCGTGCTCACTAGTCGTTTTGGTAGTTTTAGCATCGTTTCCCGGCGGTTCGACCTCACCATTACCTGGCTAAGCAGATTTTTTAGCTTTTCAGCATTCTTGGGTGTTCGTTTATCTAATACGAACTCTTGTTTGAATTCGCGGAATGTTTTTAGCTGCCCTGGTTTGAGTAGCGTAATAAGGTTGTACAATTCTCGTAAATCGTTTTGCACCGGAGTCGCAGTCAGCAGCAGTAAAAATGTCTTTTGCAGTTCGTTGACGAATTGCCAATTCAAAGTTGTTTTATTTTTTAATTTATGGGCCTCATCCACCACGACAAGATCATATCGGCTTTTCAAAATTTTGCTACGGTGTGGTTCTCTTTTAGCAAAATCAATGGACACCAGCAGCAAGTCTTCTTGCCACGATACCGAACCATCTTGAATTTTAATCGGAATTTCCAGTCTATTGACCAGTTCTTCATGCCATTGGGTAACCAATGATGCTGGCACGAGCACCAAAATTCTTTTCGCAAGCGAGCGCAGTAGATACTCCTTCATGATTATTCCGGCTTCAATGGTTTTGCCAAGCCCAACTTCATCAGCTAATACTGCGCGCCCCCGCATATCTTTGAGCACCTTCAGAACGGTAGCTTGCTGATGTGGATATAACATTATTTCAGGCAAAGCCTCCAAAGCCAATAGGCGATCAAAACCTGTTTGCAGCGACAGTTGATTTGCCGCTTGATTTAGGATAAAGAGCCCTTTCGGCGAGTACTCCTGCCACACCAACTTAGCTAAAACATGATTATTTGAATCATTATAGAGTATCTCCATCAGAAACGTCCTCCGGAGGTAGTTTCTCCGAAATCTCTGGGAAGATTCGGTTTGATAACATTACAAATACTAGGCAGTAAAGATAAGGAGGACTGGCCAGGTAGAAAAGAGAATGTTATTTAGTCTAATGCTTTTAGTGGAGGTAGAGTTGATGACAAAAGCCATTAAAATTAGCCTGTTAATTGCGCTAATAACCCTGGTCTCAGTTATTCCAGTCCTTTCAGGTACTTTCACCGACGAGTCAGGCCGTACCGTGACCCTTCCAAACAAACCTGAGCGAATTGTCGCCCTCTCCCCGTGGGCGGTTGAAATCTTGTTTGCTTTGGACTATCCGCCGGTTGGCCGCCCGTCTTCGGCTGTCTATCCTGAAGAGGCGCTGCAAGTGCCTGCTCATGGCACCTCCTATCGATTAAATTACGAGCGCATCATCGCGTTAAGGCCGGATCTGATTATCGGTAACGATAATCTACATCGCTCCTTCTTGGATCAGCTTGTCTCCGTTAATGCTCCGGTCTTGCTGTATGATATCGATAGCTATCAGGATGTCCTAGAAAAGGTTACCATCCTTGGCCAGATCACCGGGCAGACTAAACAAGCTGCCAAAATAAATTCTGACCTCGAAACTCGGTTAAGCAAGCTTACTAGCAAGCTACCCAATAAAAAACTAACAGCGGTTGTGCTGGTAGGTAGTAGCGAAGCATTCTCCGTAGCCAAGGGAAACAGCTACATCGGTAATCAGCTACAAATTCTTGGTGTTGATAATATCGGGGATAGAGGACCTGAACACCGTCCCGGCTTTACCAAGCTTAGCTTGGAGTATATTGCCCAGGCCAACCCTGATGTGATCTTTGCCGTTAAGCCAGCGGTAGACCCAAATAATCCAAGCTCGGCTCTTGATGGCTACGATAAAAACCCGCTCTGGGCAAGTCTCTCCGCAGTTCAAAATGGGAGAGTTTATGAGCTAGACCCGGTAATTTCCTTTATGAACCCCGGTCCTAGAATAATTGATTCCTTAGAATTCATGGCTCAGTGCCTCTATCCGGAGGTATTCGCAGGTGAGTAATAACAGCGTTACCACTATCGTTGGACCTAAACGCCGACGACAGTGGATAACCTTGGTAGTTTTGGCGGTGTTGGCCATTTTGGCCATCACCGCTAGCATTAGTATTGGCCCGGTTAGCATACCTTTTTTCCAAGTTTGGGAACTGTTGGCTAAACCCCCGGTACAATCCGATATTTCATCGCAAATTGTTTGGAATATCAGGTTGCCTCGAACTTTAGTCGGTTGCCTGGTCGGAGCTGGGCTCGCGATATCAGGTGCGCTATTACAGGGAGTCATGCGCAATCCGCTGGCCGACCCACATATTATTGGAGTTTCCTCTGGTGCTGGTTTTGCTGCGGTAACAGCAATGATCGTAATCCCTAATTTCCCACCGTCTTTAGTGCCGATGGCAGCCTTCACCGGAGCTATGGCTAGTGGTATTTTGGTTTATGCCTTAGCATGGCGAGCAGGGGTCTCCCCAATGCGGATGATTCTTTCGGGTGTTGCTGTTTCCGCACTCATGAATGCCGGAACTTCAGCCGTCTTAAACATCTATAGCGAGAACGTCCAGTCGGTTATGAGCTGGTTGGCCGGTGGCTTGGCCGGACGTGGCTGGCACCACTGGCATCAACTCTGGCCGTACATATTAATTGCCGGTTCAATTGCCTTGCTTACCGGGAGACAGGTTAACGTTTTGCTCTTAGGCGACGAAATGGCTACCGGATTAGGGGTCAGAGTAGAGCGTGTTCGCATGATGTTGATTATGTTGGCATGTATCCTCACTGCTGCAGCGGTCAGTGTATCAGGCCTGATTGGCTTTGTCGGTTTAATTGTCCCACACATTATTCGCTTGATAGCCGGTTCTGATTACCGCTTTCTCTTGCCGGCTTCCGCCTTGGGCGGAGCTACTCTGTTGGTATTAGCAGATATTGCCGCCAGAATGGTACTTGATCCGATTGAGCTACCGGTAGGAATTTTGACCGCTTGTTTGGGTGCACCATTTTTCCTCTACCTACTACGAAGGAGGACAACACATTGATACTCGCAGCAAAGAAAATTACCTTATCTTACGAATCCACAATTATCGTACCAGAGCTCAGTTTGCTCATCGAATCCGGAGAGATTGTGACCTTTATCGGCCCAAATGGTTCAGGTAAGTCCACAATCTTAAAGGCATTAGCTCGTTATCTCAAAACTCGCAGTGGAGTAGTATACCTCAATGGCCAAGATATCCAGAGCATGTCGACAAAAAGGGTTGCCCAGCAGCTAGCAATTCTCCCGCAAACTCCGCATGCCCCTGCCGATTTGACCGTTGTGGAACTGGTCAGCCGCGGACGCACCCCGCATCTAAACTGGTGGCAACGTAGTGGGACCAATGATTACGAAGTTGTTCGCTGGGCTCTAGAGCAAACCAAAACCTCTCATCTGGCAGACCGCCTAGTAGGAACTCTTTCCGGTGGTGAACGGCAACGAGCCTGGATTGCGATGGCTTTGGCCCAATCCCCACAGGTACTATTACTTGATGAGCCTACTACTTATCTTGATATCTGTCATCAACTAGAGGTCATGGAGCTTATCAGCAGGCTTAATCGAGAGCTAGGTCTCACTGTGGTCATGGTCTTGCATGACATCAACCAGGCCGCTCGGTATAGTCATCGTTTGATCGCCCTAAAAAATGGGGCAATCATCAGACAAGGAGCGCCGCAAGAAATTCTTACCGAAGAACTACTAACTGAGGTCTTCAAAGTCAAGGCACTCGTAAAAACCGATAGCTCCTCGGGCTGTCCAGTATGTCTACCCTACGGCATTGTTGAGTAGCTTCTTGAGCGAGTCGGCCAGGCCCTCAGCCACCAACCAGATGTCTCCGGCTCCCATCGTTATAACCATATCCCCCGGCTTAATCCGTTCGAGTAGATAATCGATGATAGCATTTTTATCATCGAATTGCACCGCACGTCGGCCGGTATGTTCCGAAATTTGTTCCGCTAGCTTTTCAGCGGTTACCCCCGGGATAGGATTATCCGGCGGAGGGGAATAAATATCAGCAATTATTGTTTCGTCTGCCAAGTCAAATGCCTGGGTGAACTCCTTAAACAAATAACTCGTTCTAGAATATCGATGGGGCTGAAAGACGGCAAATACTTTCCTATTCCATCCCTCTTTGGCGGCTCTTAAAGTTGCCATTATCTCGGTCGGGTGGTGGGCATAATCGTCAACAATCAGAATATCGTTAATATCTCCGATAAACTGAAAACGCCGTTTGGCGCCGTGAAATTCTCGCAGCGCGCTCTGGATATTAGACCAATCCACGCCAACTTGTCGCGCCACCGCGATCGCAGCCAGCGCGTTGGCTACATTATGTCGACCAGGTACCCGCAGTTCGATCGAGCCCACGGCTTTTCCCTGCTCCAAAACCTCAAAAGTATTCCCACCTATCTTGTTGACCTGAACCTGGCAAGCCTGGTAATCAGCAGGTCCTAAACCATAGGTTAATAACGGAACCTTGCTGTGAACCTTAATCTCTTGAAGAACTGGATCATCAATGCCCACGATTACTAGCCCATCTTCCTTAGTATTACGGATAAACTGGATAAAACTTTCGATCACTTTGGAAAACTGGCCATCGTAATTTTCAAGATGGTCAGCTTCGATGTTGGATATAAGTGCTATATACGGTCTATAATTAAGAAAAGAACGATCACTCTCATCTGCCTCGGCTACGAGATACTCGCCGTGTCCACAGCGTGCTCCTCCGCCAATTTCCGCTAACTCGCCTCCGATGACCACGGTGGGATCTAATCCGGAACGTTCCAAGACCAAAGAGACCATGGCCGTAATAGTAGTCTTACCATGGGCACCACTAATCGCTATCCCTTTGCAGCTGTTTAAAAGTTGAGCCAGCATCTCTGAGCGGTGAATCACTGGTATGCCGCGTTCCTTGGCAGCAACTACTTCCGGATTATCAGGACTAATGGCTGACGATATTACCACCAAGTCAGGTTCATCAAGATTGGACCGGTGATGACCAGTTTTAACCGCTACTCCAAGCGTGCTAAGATTGCGCGTGGTTGGCGTGTCTCGTAGATCTGATCCGGATACTGGCCACCCTTTCTCCACCAAAATCTTCGCAATCGGGCTCATTCCCGTACCACCAATCCCGATCATATGCACCCTTTGCTTTTCCATCACGGGTTCCACCTCTGAAAATCATAACTTAAAAACATTACATTGTACTGTTCGGCTATCAAAAGAGTTTGTGGATAATATTGGCTGCCCCTCTATTATTCACCCTTGTAGCTTGTATCATTCTGGAGGACAAGGAAAAAACCTGCCAAAAAAATACTTGCCCCGCAGGTGGAGCAAGTAAAATTGCCGTACTAGAATTGTTGTCTAAACTTTAAAATGGCTCTTGAACCATCGTTGCGACCACATTCGCAAGTAACTTCGCACTACGTTCTGCTTGATCGATAGTAGTTTGAGGATGACTACCGATATAGACTGCGACCGCTTGGGAATGCTTTTCTTGGTTGTAGGTCCCTTCCTTAACCATTACGCCCCTGCATAAACCCGGATACATCTCCTCCATCCTAGCCTGCAGCTCATTAGCAAAGGCTAGGTTTTGTGCATAGTAGGGATTATCCTTTCCCACTACCAACAGAATCCGAGCTACCTCTTGCCCAAGCAAACTCGTGGTTACTCTGGTGGGCGGAGCTGAGGTGGGTACTCCATCACGATGAAGATCGAATACCATTTGTAGCATGTTATTCGCATTCACGGTAGCCGCAACAGTTTCAGCAGCATTCTCGTAGGCAACTCTGAAAACCGGATAATCATGAACTGCCTGAGAATGGATCACATTGATACCTCGCAAACCTAACTCCTGCGCAAATACCTTACCGATCTCCACAATGTCACCATGGTCGCCTTTGGCAAAGCTATCTTTAGGAGCGTAATTCTGACTCGTGTGGGTATGGTAGACTGCTACCAATGGCTCGGAAACCCTAGTTAATTGATTTACAACCGGAGGCTCCGTTTGAGTTATAATTATATCGCCACCGCTATCTCCCGGATAAAACCCTAAATACCGAGCTCCTAAAACTGCTACCACAACCAGGGCAATAAGTACGAAAAATAATCCCGATCCGTTTTTCTCGGTCTCCCAATCCTTGAACCTTGCCATATGTTAGACCTCCCCCCTATTCGCCACAAATATATGCCGTGTCCATGGTCAATATGACGAATTTTGGAGGGCAGAAAAAAAGCCGCTCAAAGCGGCTGTAAAGTCAATTTATAGTGCGGCCTCGGCTGGTGGATCCAGGGTTTGGGTCTCCTCAACTTCTTCGTCAGCCCCGCGATATCGATAATACGGGAGTGGGTTCCAGGTCCGGTACTGAATTTGTTTGGCGTGTAGCGGACGGGGAATATCGTTGAGCATCTCCTGAGCAACCTCTAATTCACGTTTGGACTCTTGTTTATCTTGGTACATGAACTCATCCGAGGCTTGTTCAGGTGCTCCGTCAACCTTCTCGAGCAAGTCCTGAATCACCATATGTTGCTGACCGGCCATCAGCTCACGAGCATCGGTTATCCACTGCGGCTGTAGATCACGGTTTGCATCAGCAACATAACAGAATTCGGCATACGTATCGTTGTAGATGCGATCGGCATTCAGCCGGGTATCCAGTACCGCAGCCTCTAAATCACGATTAGTTAATTCGGCCGGATCGAGTGGTTTATAACGGTAACGCCCACCTAAGCGGGTAGCTTTTAGATAGAAGGGGAAAATCCCTTTAATAGTCTTGCCAACCGGATAGATCGAGTTGCCCTCGGCATCAACGCCTTTGGGCTGGATGCCTTGCATAGCAATGCGACTCGACTCGGGTCTGCAGATCTCTTTTGGCGGCATCATCCCGCGACGCAGTAGTTCTCTAATCCCGGTACCGGAAATAGCAA
>CAZAAT010000062.1:0-12627 GCA_964483175.1 uncultured Bacilli bacterium | reverse complement strand
CCCAATCCCCCGTACACCGGGGATATTGTCTGAGCTATCACCCATCAAGCCTTTGAGCTCAATCAACTGCTCAGGCGCTAGCTGATACCGCTCGTGGACCGCGGCCGCATCATATTTGTCAACTTCGCTAATCCCCCGCTTGGTTAGGATGATCTGCGTCTGATCGCTCGCTAACTGCAGGGAATCACGATCACCTGTATAGACCCGCGGCTCGAGGCCCTGCTCTTCACCGAGCCTGGTCAGGGTCCCGATCACATCGTCGGCCTCATAGCCTTCGACCCCAAAGACCGGGATGCGAAAGGCCTCTAAAAACTGGGTGACCCTGGCTACCTGAGGCCGCAGCTCATCGGGCATCTCTTTCCGATTGGCCTTGTAATCGACGAACCGTTCATGCCGGAAAGTCTTGCCCGGCAAATCGATGGCCGCCCCGATATAAGCGGGGTTATCTTCTTCGAAGATGCGCCAGAGCATCATCGCAAATCCGTAGATCGCATTGGTCACCTCTCCGTTGGCCGTTGTCAGCCTCGGCAAGGCATAAAAGGCCCGATGCAGCAGAGAGTGGACATCGATAATCGCAAAATCGCGGTTCACTGTTAATTTCACCTCAACCTTATTAGTATTGCACACCTAAGAGATAAAACCTGCTTGAATTGGGATGGATTGGGATTCTAACCCGCATTTACATAGAGGTTACGCCAGCTAGGGCGAGAATTCAGAAGCATAAAGTGAATTTTTCATTCATTACCGAAAGGGGAAATGACCATGAAATTACGCAGTCGTCTGGCGCTGCTCGTAGTAGTGGTTAGTTTGCTGGTAACTACCTTCAGCGTAGAAGCCCTGGCGACGACCCGCCTTACCGACATTAAGGAGCATTGGGCCCAAAGCGCCATTCTCTCCCTGGTGGACGAGGGCGTCATCAATGGCTACGAAGACAATACTTTCCGACCGAATCGTTCGGTAACCCGGGCCGAGTTCGCCAAAATTGTGGCGCTCGCCTTTGATATCAAACCCAGCCAGGGGGCTACCTTCTCGGATGTGCCGGCCAAACACTGGGCAACCGAGTATATCAGCGCTCTTGTGGACCAGGGCATCATCCAAGGTTACCCTGATGGGACCTTCCGTCCGAGCAACAAGATTACCCGAGCTGAAGCACTGACCATGCTGGCTAGAGCCTTGGATTTGTTAAATTCGGACCAAACCACTCCGGAATGGGCACCAAGTTTTAGCGATGTTGATCCGGACCATTGGGCATACATTCCGGTAGAGCTTACCGAGCGTCTCCGGGTACACCCACCCCAGTGGACCGAAAAGCTCCAGCCCGAAGTTAATACGACCAGGGCCGAGATCGCCCACATGGTTCAGAAGTCACTCGATTTTGAGACTACCAAGGGCTCAATCGCTAGCATCGACACCACTACCAATACCATTACGATTAAACCCACCGTTGGCAGCAGGCAGCTCTTTATGCTCCCCAACGATGCGGTTGTCATGCGCAATGGCTCGGTAGGAGACCTCTCCACCTTTATCGAAGGCGACCAGGTACACATCCTTTCTGAGCCGGCCGGTGATGCGGTGTACGTTAAAGCGATGGGAGTGCTGACCCAGAGCGAAGCCTCCAACAAGATCAGCACCTTAACCAAGGGCTTGCTTGGCGCCGAACAAGTAGCGGCCATCATGAGAGGCGACTGGAATGCGCTGGGCTCCTCGATCAAACCGCAGTTGTATGACCAGTTGATCAATTTCGGCGCGTCTCCCGAAGAGGCGGAATCATTGATGACTCAAAACTGGGCAAATATGTCCACACTCGGTCAGGAGCGGATTGCCGCGGCCCTCTCCAACATCCTCGATGTTTCACCGGAGATGACCACCGCCTTGTTAAGCGGCAACTGGGCCCAAGCCGGACAACTAGCCCAGGCCGAATTGACGACCAAGATTCTCGATGCGCTGATGTTCTAAAGCTACGCAAATAAAGTTAGGAGAATGGGACCGGGGCCATAAACCCCGGTTCTAGTATTTCTCGTAACGACGCCAAGGGAACCAGCGGCCTGCGGTTTATGGCGATCACCGTTTCAATAGTTTTTCCATTAATCGTTAGTGAACCGGTCTCAGCCGACCAGTGATGGGTAAAGTTCAACCCGGCCGTAGCCGCCTGCTCTAGATCCACCCAGACGAGATCACCGATTAAATATCCGCTATTGGGTATCCTGGTCCGATTGAATGTAACTACCATCCGCGGATAAACCCGTTCGGCAGGTGAAAACAGAATGGTATACGGTTCTGGCTCGGAGACAAGAACACTGCCATCGCTGGCAATCTTGGCCACAGAGGTTTCGCCGCTTTCAGCTCGGATAAAGGGGGCGGTGAACTTGAGCCGCCCGTGGTCGAGATCTAAGGAGACGGCCAGCCCGAAGAGCCTCGCTGCTACCTCAGGAGTGATTGATCTGCCGTATTCCAAGAGATAAGCCAGGGCCGCCAATCCGGTACGCTCAACACCCAAAACCCGGGCCAATTTAAGTCCGTCGATCCTCAGCTGCCCTAACTCGACCGAGAGGTCAAAATCAAAGACAATCCCGTTTACTTCGGCGGCATACCCGGCCGGAAAGGTTCTCGCCTGCCCATCGGTTAGCCGTAACAAATCGGCAAGCTCTCTGGTGGAAATCTCGCCACCGAAGCCCGCCATCCTAATTAATTCGCGCAGTTCTTCGTAACTTCGCTGCCCGCGCCGATAGATATCGGGATGAGATCTGATCACAACCGGCGAGAGATTCCCGGGCAAACGAGTCACTTCTACCGGCTCATAGACCAGTTCAACCATGGTGCCGATATTTACTAGTTCGAACAATTCCTCAACATTGTAATTATGCATCCGGAAACATCCGCCGGAGATGGCTTGGCCAATCGAAGCCGGATTGTTGGTACCATGGATGCCGATGCCGGGAGAGGAGATTCCGAGCCAGCGCGAACCGACCGGATTATCCGGCCCTGGAACCACCGGAACCCGTCCCTCCGGATACCAGGTTGGATCGACCACCTTGTTGATGATGTGAAACCGCCCCACAACCGACGGGGTCGTTGATTTACCGATGGCTACCGGGTACTCTTTGACCACCCGTTCTTGCGCCAGTAAATCCAGGCGCCTGGCCGGAATGTTAATCCGGATAGTAAAGGGGCTCTGCGCCTGAGCTACCAGGCACGAGCCAACCAATAGTACCAGCATTATGTAACTAAACAGAGTCCAGCGTGACTCTCTGGAGATCAACGCAGCCACCTACTACTCGTCTATACTCGAAGGTACATACGAGTATATTCAGTAGCCGCAGCTCTTATGCACGTCTGCCGTTAATAAACACCTGACTCGGCCGATCTACCTCGACAAAGGGCTCACCCGGCCACAGTGCTATATCAGCATCTTTGCCAGGTACCAGACTGCCGACCCGATCAGCAATTCCCATAAATCTTGCCGGGTACAGGGTCACGGCTCGCAGGGCGGCTGCAAAGTCCAAACCCTCGGCGATGGCTAAGCGAACACAGATGGGCAGATACTGGATGGGAATTACCGGATGGTCGGTCATAATCGAAAACTCCACCCCATGTTCAGCTAGGATAGCGGGCGTCTGAAAAGTCCGTTCCCGCAGCTCGACCTTGGCCCGAGAGGTCAGGCTTGGCCCCACGACTGCAGGCACCTGCGCGTCGGCTAAGAGATCAGCTACTAGGTGGGACTCAGTCCCATGCTGCACGACCAGCTGCAGATTAAACTCGCGGGCGACCCTGAGCGCGGTCATGATATCATCAATCCGGTGAGCATGGGCAAATAGCGGTAAACCACCCTCTAACAGCTCCACCAATACCTCCAGGCCCAGATCACGTTCAGCTTCTCCAGCGGCCAGCTTGCGGCGATAGTTCTCCGCCTTGACGAGGGCCTGTCTAATGGTGCCGGCGGTACCCATCCGGGTAGTCGGTGTTTTTTTCTGTTCACCATAGACGCGCTTGGGGTTCTCGCCAAAAGCCGCTTTGACTGCGATGGGCGCCTTGATCACCATCTCCTCAACGGTGCGGCCAAGTGTTTTTAAAGCTGCCCCTTGCCCCCCGATCACATTGGCGCTGCCTGGATGAACCCCGACCGTAGTAACCCCACCCGCTCTGGCATCGGCAAACCCCTGATCGCCCGGGAAAATGCCATCGATGGCACGCAGGTGCGGGGTGATCGGATCGTAGCGTTCATTGCAATCCTCCCCCTCCCAGCCGATACCCTCTTCGGTGATGCCAACATGGGTGTGGGCATCGATCAAACCGGGCGTAGCCACGAGCCCAGCAGCCTCAAACCGTTCATAGCCTGCCGGAGACTCGTCGCCTTCTAAGATCCTAGCAATCTTGCCGTCTTCAATCAAAATCGTTCCAACCGCGAGCGGGTCGGTTTCAACCGGGTAGATTTTCGCTCCACAAATAGCTATCTTCATTATTTAATCTCCTTCTGAATAAAGTCGAATGCGGCGTCAACTTCGTCTTTCGCACCATGAAAAGCGATGACTACCGCTCCCTGACCGTCACCCTGACCACCAGAAGCGACGTGAACCGCCTGCACCCCAAAGAGGATATCCAAGGCCTCTATCTCGGTGATGATCATGGCGTTGGATACCGGGATCATCCCACAACCTAGTCCGGTGACATGGTCCCACAGCCCGATGGCACAGTTTTGAGCGGCTTCGGCGACCGATGGAATCATCTTCTCCAAACCAACCGGCATGATCAGGTTCACACCGCGGGCGGTTAATAAGCCCCAGGCCTGACCGATCGTCCCCCCTGTCGGATTGGCGACCAAAACTCCCGCATTACCCTCGGCGTCAATGGCATTGGCTCCTTTGATAAAGACATCGCGGGGGCCTAACTCATTAAGCACATCTTTCCACTCTGCGCTAATCTCGGCGCCATCTTTGAGAATAACCGGCTTTAACCTGGTCTCCTCGGATGTGATCGACAATTCACTGCCGGTAAGTATGCCAGCGGTGTACTTAGTCTTGTCCGAGATCTGCCTGCCCGTGAGCTCCTCAACCACATAGGCATTGGTGGTGCCGCCACCAATCATGATATAGCCTTGTTCTTGAGCCTCCAAAACTAGCGGCATCGCCGCCACCGCCTTGGCAATCAGTCTCTTCGACTCAGCAGGGGTTAACACAACTAATGCCGATCCAGTCATCATGATAGCCTCCTTGCACCTTATTTTCAGTTGCTCACATAGTGTAACAACTGCAGCGCCTGAAAAAAGTCCCAGTCCTCACCGGGGTGGTTTCCGTAATACTCAATCCGGTGCTCCAACTGTACTCCTTGGACAAGAACCCGATCCCAGCCGGGTTCCCGCCGCAGCTGATCTCGCATCCGCCGCGCCCACCGGAGATTCAAGCGGTAGAAAGACTCGAAATCTTCCCGAGCATCCCAGAATGATTCTGAGCTTTCGGTGGCTTTCAGATAAAGATAATTTGCCCCAGCCTCGGCCAACGACTCCTTAAGAATATTAACAGTTGCCGTCCCAATCCCCTGCCGCCGTTTTGTTTCGGGGATCCAGAGTTGTTCCAGATAAACAGCACCGGTCAATTCGTGACAGTGCAAACAGCAGTGATAATCGGCTTCGAGCGGGCTTTGAGCACTAGCCTCCACCAAATCAACCGAATAAATGTATGGTAAATCCTCAGCTAGTTCATAGATCTGGACCTCTTCTTCAAGATGGGCCGCGATCTCAGATGCAGCGCGTTCGAGCATCTGATCAACCTTGGCGAGTTCAAAAGGATTCTGCTCACCGGTCAGGGTGCATTGATACTTTTTAGTAAAGCCATACTCCTGCCAGTCGGCAAAGTCTCCCTGATCGGTATTGATCAGTACCGTTTCACTCTCTAAAGCCTCCGAAACCCGGTCAAGATCCTTAAACGTTTCGCTTAGCTTCCCCTCCGGAGAATCTAAGGTTTGCACGACAATCAGGCTTTTATCAGCACCCACCGCCAAGTCGAGATCGACACCGACCTCATTGGTGGCCTCGATTTGGTAGTAAGTATCTGCTCCGGCAATCTCTTCGGTTGTACGTACAGCTGCTGCCTTTTTTACCTGATACCGTTGCTGGCGTAAAATATTGCATATCTCGTACACGTTATCCCTCCGACAATATTCCGATTATACCACGGCTAGCAGGTTTGACAAAGAGGGTAAAGTATACATACCTAGAGGTGATCCTGGAGATGGACAAACAAGAATGGCCGGCAGCGACGCTGCTATACCCCTTACCGGTTGTCATGGTCAGCTGTCAACGCCCGGGCGAGAAACCGAATATCATCACCATCGCTTGGGCCGGTACGGTCTGCACCAAGCCGCCGATGCTCTCGATCAGCATTCACCGTGATCGGTTTTCTCATGAAATTATCCGCCAATCGCGCGAATTCGTGGTGAACTTGCCCTCGGTGGAGCTGGCAAAGGCCACCGACTACTGTGGGGTGCGCTCCGGACGCACTGAAGATAAATTCGCGGTGCTCGGATTATCCCCAGCCCCAGCCCGAAAAATCAGCACCCCGGTTATTGCCGAATGCCCGGTAAATATCGAGTGTAAGTTGGACCGAATCATCTCGCTGGGCAGCCATGATATGTTTATCGGCCGCATAGAAACCATCCAGGTGGCCAGTAGTCTGATCGATAAGTCCGGACGCTTAGATCTGCTAACAACCGGCTTAATAACCTACGTCCATGGGCACTACCATGCGATCGGCAAATACCTCGGACACTTTGGGTATTCGGTCCGGAAAAAGAAGAAGGGGCAGAGAGGCCGACGCCCTGGCGGACCACGCAAGCCGCGGAGAAATTAGGACTACAGGAAATCCGCCTCTCTCACAGCTATCGCTCGGGCATCCACTTCAGTGACCATACTGCTACGACTAGCCAAAAGATAAGCCCGGTCAGACCGATCGCCCCACCCAAGACCGGGTTAACCTGGGGAAATAACATATACCAGATCCCGCGCCCCTGGGTATTGATCACCGCATGGGCCCAGGTCGCCAAGAAAACACTATTATACTTCAGCCGGTAGGCCCCAAGAAAAGCCCCGCTAAAAGTGGTAAAAAGCATCATCAATAAGACACCAAGCACCGGATAGCCCGGGTAATTATATCCTCTTACAATCACCGGAGCATGCCATAACCCCCAGATAACTCCGCTGATCACCACCGCCGGCACCTTGCCTAACGGCATGAGCTTTGGCAACAGGTAACCACGCCAGCCCAGCTCTTCGCCGAAAGTAGCGATCGAACTAAACAAAGGATTAACGGTCAGGGTGGCGAGAAATAAGGTCAAGAGAAAGGCGGCCGGATTGACCTTTTGCGCCGTACCGGGGGCCAATTGCTCCAGGAGTTGGCGGTATAGCTTTAGTTCCCAGTCAGGACGGGCAAATCCGAGAATCCAGGTGAGCAGAAAGGTCGCCGCGAAAACGGCTAAGACAATGAAAAGAATCTCTAAATAGCGCCGCCACGGTCCGAGCTTAAGTCCGGTCACTCCTAGCCCTTCTTTGATGATGAGGGTAGTAACGATAACCGTCACCAGCGCTGGGATAAACATGACCACCGTCAGGAGAATTTGTTCCGCTACGGGCAGTAGCCCACCGAAATTTGAGCCACGGGCGAAGATGAAATAAAACTCCGCCGCCCAAGTAATGAGAAAAGTCAGTCCGACAAACCAGCCTATCCCGCGCCAATCGACCTTTTTCTCCATCATGACCCTCCTACCCACCATATTTTACCCTATTAGTGAAATTCCACAAGGATATTTACTGCGCAGACGGTATATATATTGATGAGGTGAGCACTAATGTCAAAATTTATATTACTAATTTTGTTAGTTTCTTTACTGATGGTCTCCCCGGTTTCCCTAGCTGCATCAGGAACTGAGCAAAACTGTTTTTCCTGTCATGGACTCGAATATGCCCAGTGGCGTCTCTCCCCCCACAATTTAGCCCAGAACGCGGTGACCTGTACCTCCTGTCATCTTGAACACGACGGAGCTGGCCCGGCCGGTCTACGTCTAGCCCAGAGTGAGCTCTGCATTTCCTGTCATGCTGATGACCCGCAGTACCGGTTACTCTCCGGCACCGGCAAAACCGGCCATAACACCTCGGGCAGCTGTGTCACCTGCCATATGGCCGTCACCCCTGGACGAATTACCGTTGGTGGTCACACCGTGCGTATGCAAGACTCGGGCGGTAAAAAGAATGTTGCTGCCTGCTCCCCGTGTCACGAAGAAGTCTGGGATTTTAACCTCAACAATCTCCAGCAAGAAGTGGCCGAGCGGCTCTCCTGGCTCCAAGAGCATTTACCGGCAGAAGATAGCCAGGCTCACCAGGTTTACCAATTCATCAAGGAAGATGGCAGCTTGGGAGTGCACAACCCCAAATATGCGGTCCAACTGCTCATCGAGGCGACAGCCGAGATCGGCGCGCCGGAATGGGTCTCACGTCCCGCAGCAGAGCTGCCTCAAGAGGATGACGTCTGTTTGAGTTGCAAATGGTAACCGGCCACATCAGGCGGCTCTAAGAAATTCCAAACGCCAAGAGCACCCTTTTCACGGGCGCCTAATTCAAAGTGGAGCATCGCGATGCCACAGTCTAGGTGCTTGGAAATTTGATAAGTGTCTGGCCCGTCCACACTGACTATAACACTATTACCTTGTAGTCGAAACCGCCAGGGTTGCCGATTTACCGCCGAAGGTGCGACCCTGGCTACCTCTACCCCTGCTCTGGCCCAATCCGGCCAATCATCCGAAACCCAATCTACACATAATTCGGCTGCCGGTCTACGCTGGTCAGCCCGGGAAAACCGTCTAGTAATTCTCTCCCCTATTCCCATATATTCCTCGGTATATCCCAGCGGCGAAATTGCATAGACCCGCTCTTGTTCTGTTAGGTCGATCTGGCGGGCAACCTCGGCCGGCTTAAAAAATCCGGCAACCCAACAGGTGGCTAGTCCAAGCGCAGTCGCCTCTAAAATGATTCCTTCTCCGGTATAGCCCACCTTCGCTTCGATAGAGTCTACCGTAGGATCACCGATAAAGGCTACATAAGCCGGAGCTCCCGTGATCTTACCATAGGAACCGATAATCCCGGAAAAGACATCATCAACATGATCTTGGACAATAACCGAGCGCACGCCGGCAAAAGGTCGAAATTGACCGCAGGTCTGTTCAAGCTCCGCCATAATTGCCGGTTTAATCTGACGGTTAAGATATTTACGGCGTGAAACTCGTTCCGGTATTGCGCTACACCATCTTTCCACCGGTAGCGACATATTCTCCCCCCTTAGTACACCGAAGTAGTAGTGTTATTTATTTGCAAGCCACAACGCTGTTTTCCTCCATCACTCCCCTAGCAGAGGAAAATTAGGGCTTTTATGGAACACTAGTATAGTCATTACCGCAAAGGAGTTGAGCCCATGCGAGATCCTCGCGTCGATAAACTAGCTCATCTAATCGTTAATTATTCGCTCAAGCTGCAAAAAGGAGAATATGTCCTGATCACCGGCAGCGTAGTTACGAGCCCCCTCTTGACCGCCATGTACCGTGAAGCCCTCAAAACCGGAGCCTACCCTGAGGTCATACCTTTGCTAGAAGAGCTTCCGGAGATCCTGTATAAAGAGGGTACCACCGAGCAGATCGAGTTTGTCTCCCCCCTTAACCGGCTCAGATCGGAAAAGTATGATGCCCTCATCTACTTATGGGGCGAAAACAACACCAAATCCCTCTCCGGAGTCGATCCGGGGCGCATCGCCCTCCGGCGTCGGGCCACCCGCATACTCGCCGAGATCGAGAATCGACGGGAGGAACAAGGCGAATTCAGATGGTGCGGTACACTCTTTCCAACACCGGCCAATGCCCAAGAAGCCGGCATGTCTCTAGCCGAATACGAAGATTTTGTTTACGATGCCGGACTGCTTGGAACCGCTGATCCTATGGCCGAATGGCAACAGATCTCCCAACGCCAGCAGCGGATAGTCGATTACCTCAACACCAAGAAAGAGCTGCGGATCGTCTCCAAGGACACCGATTTAACCGTCGGAATTGCCGGACGCACCTGGATCAATTGCGATGGCAAGGTCAACTTCCCTGATGGCGAGGTCTTCACCTCTCCGGAGGAAACCAAAGTCAATGGCCGGATTCGCTTCAGTTATCCGGGCATCTACTCGGGTCAAGAAATCGAGGATATCCAGTTGGAGTTCGTGAACGGGGAGGTCGTTTCCGCCAAAGCCGCCAAGGGCTTAGACCTCTTGATGGCCTTGTTGGGCACTGATGAAGGCTCACGCCGTTTGGGCGAGATTGCGATCGGGACCAACTACCGGATCAATCGATTCACCAAAAACATGCTTTTTGATGAAAAGATGGGTGGCACTGTTCACGCTGCCCTGGGCAACTGCATCCCTGGTACCGGCGGCAAAAACATCTCCGGCATCCACTGGGATATGCTCTGTGATATGAAAGAAGGGGGCGAGATCTCCGCCGATGGCGAGGTCTTTTACCGCGATGGCAGATTCTTAGATTCCGTCCTGTAAAAGTTGAAATTCGTATCAAAATATGGTAAAATTCGCATTGAAAGGAATATAATGTATCAACAGAAACTGAATACGGAGGGATGCTCAATGTGGGAAACCGCAGCCGTGATTGGCGCAGTAGTCCTGAGCCTGTATCTTGCTTCTCTGAGCGTTGATGCCGCAGATTTATCAGATTTTCAGCGTGAGTATGGGAGTAGGCGAGTAGAGCATCCAGCTAAAGACGGCAAAGCCTCTGCACTTTATTCCTACTGGGGACCGTATTAAGCCAGCAGTCTAGCAGCATTGAAAGCCCCTCACCCTAAGAGTGAGGGGCCTTTTCCTCAGGTCAGATCTTAGAAAATCGACTCCGGTACATAATATTCGGCAGCATTCTCCTGGGTAATTAGCTCAGCTGCGAGTATAATCTTCGAGGGGATTTTCGCCTGGTAAAACCCGTTCAACTTTTCACCACGCATGGCCATGACCGCGGTGCTGATCCCGGTCGCAATCATCGACGGAGGATAAGTTACATCTGCTCGCACAAGCTTATCTCCATCCATAACCATCTTGATGATATCTTTCGAGCCGGCGCCACCTAAAAAGAGCTTGATGTCATTGCGTCCGGACTCCCGGTAAGCCTGCAGAACACCCTTGAGTACATCGTCATCCTGCGCCCAGACCGCATCGATCTGTTTGTACTTCTGGAGGTAGTTTTCCATGATTTCCAAGCCCTTCTGAGTTGACCAGTGGGCCGGCTGGGAATCAAGAATCTCAATCCCCGGATATTGGGCCATCACCGCATTAAAGGCCTCAACCCGTTCGGTATTAATTACACAGGGAATGCCTTCAAGGACAACAATTTTACCCTTGCCACCAAGCTCGGCAGCCATAAATTCTGCAGAAACCCGGCCCATCCCGGGGTTATCGCCGGCTACGTAGATGTGTTCGACCGGCTTGGTCAGCCCGCGGTCTACCGAAACGATGAAAATACCTTCTTTATATGCCTTCTCGACAACGGGGGTTAACGGAGCTGAGTCATGCGCCAGAATCACCAAGGCGTCGATTCCTTTGACCATTAAATCTTCGACATGCCCGACCTGCTGGGAAGCCGAATCTGCTGTAACCAAGAAAAACTCAACATCCGGATCTTTGGCTTTCCAATCATCGATCGCCTTCTTGGCCCACCAGACGATCCCACCGGTCCAACCATGGTCAGCCGTCGGAATGGAGACGCCGATGCGCAATTTCTCCGCCGCCCAGCTCACTCCCGGTAGCGCCAAGGTAGCCACCATCACCAGTGCCAACAACAGAGCAATTTTTTTCATCACTACGACCTCCTTTTTGTACTAGGGTTTACCTTTTCTTATGTTGGATTAAAACGGCGCCAATTATCACCAAACCTTTAACCGTACCCTGCAAATAGGGGGAAACCCCTAACATATTGAGCATGTTGTTGACGATACCCAAAATAATCGCGCCGATAACGGTACCGATCACCGTACCACTTCCGCCGGACATCGCTGTTCCGCCGATGATGACCGCAGCGATCGCATCCAGTTCGAAGTTGACTCCAGCATTGGACGAGCTGATCGAGTTGAGCCTGGATGAGAGCAGGATGGCTGAGACTGCCACCGTGAACCCGGCGATAACATAGGAAATGAACTTGACTAAATCAGTATTGATGGCAGAATAAAGCGCAACCCTTTCGTTTGAACCCACGGCACAGACATACCGCCCATACCTGGTCCGGGTGAGTACAATCTGTCCCAACACTGCCAGAGCAAAGAAGACCCAGACGGGCACCGGAATTCCCAAAACTGAGCCCATTCCCAACTCAGGATAGATGGAGCTGGTGGAGCGAAATTCGCCGGCGTTGCTAATGTACAGAGTCAGGGAGCGAAAAATCGCCATGGTCCCGAGGGTCACGATAAACGGTGCCACCTTGCCCTTGGTGACGATGAGGCCATTTAACGCACCGGCCAGTAGCCCCAAGATAATTGCTGCAATAATTGCCGCCACAATCCCCAGGTATCCGCCGCCGCAGAAGTTGAGGACCATGATTGCGACCCCACCGACCAAGGCG
>CAZAAT010000061.1:0-13853 GCA_964483175.1 uncultured Bacilli bacterium | reverse complement strand
GTCTCTCGCCTGGTTTAGCGATCTGTTGGTTATCGTTATCATTGGAGTGGTAATTAAGCTAATGGATGATTATCTGGATGATGATAATGATTCCCGTCTGCTAAACTACCTATCTCGCGCGATTTTACCGTATTCACTACTGCTCTTGTTAGTGGGGCTAGCTATTGATTTCCAGCTTGGGTCAGCATTATTCTTAACCGCTTATTCTGTAGGCATGGTTGGCAGAGGCTTAGGCGTACATTTGCCTTCGCGGTTATCACCGGTTACTGAGAGTATCGGCGCTTTACTGATAGGGGCCTACTTTTGCGGCTGGCGATTGCTTGTGACTGTGGGTGCTTCCATGGTCGCTGTGCAAGCTTTGGATGACGTACTTGATTGTTCACGCGATAAGCGCTTTGGCATACCCACCTGGGCTACTCGACTAGGCTTAATACCTACCTCGCTGATCTTTGTGATTGCTCTAGGTGCTGGTATTTACTTGGAGCCGGGTTTAACTTTGCAAATTATTGCACTTTCGAGATTAATTTCAGTGTTGGGTGAGTCCACAATCAAGGAGATTGAGGGGAGTAGAAGAGGTGAATTTTGAAACCTATGCGCCACTCGTAACGGTAATTTTTTGTTTAGGTTTATTGATTGGTTATCTTTGGGGGCGCAATGATGGCAAGCAGGAAGGGTTTACGCTCGGGTTTGCCTATGCACCATTAGAAATGCGACGACAAGTCTTAATTAAAGGTACCTGTATTACTTGTGGACGAAAATTGCACGAAGAGAATCTACAACAAGCTGGAGATTTTGGTGCGAATTGACACTGCAAAAACCAGTGTGTTATGATAATCCCGGTTTTAAGAAGCGTTAGTTATTTTCTCTTACGGAGGCGGATTAGGTACCCATGCTTAGTCTATGGAGCTATTTGATCGAAACAGGGCATATTAATATCGAGTTAATTAATCTGGCTAAGCAAGTATGGGCTGAAATTGAGCCTCAGGTTGCAGCGGTGGAGTCAGTGCGTGGATACAACCAATTACGGGTATTGGACGCTTTTCGTGCCGAAGGTATTGGAGAGCATCATTTCACCGGATCGACCGGGTATGGCTATGGTGACATCGGCAGAGATGCCTTGGAGTCGCTCTATGCGCGCATTTTTGGCGCCGAAGCTGCAATTGTGCGCCCCCAATTGGCTTCCGGAACGCATGCTATAGCAACAGCACTTTTTGGTGTTCTTCGCCCGGGGGACGAGCTTTTGTATGCTACCGGAGCGCCGTATGACACCTTATTAAAGACCATCGGAGTTGTTCCAGCACCAGGCAGTCTGCGAGAGTTTGGTATTCTCTATTCGGAAGTACCACTGAAACCTGATGGGCGTATTGATCTCAGAGCGGTATTGGCAAGACTCAATGCGAAAACTAAAGTGGTTGCTTTTCAGCGTTCGCGAGGCTACTCGTGGAGGCCTTCGTATTTAGTCTCCGAACTCGCAGAGGCTATTGCCCAAATTAAGAAGCAGGCCCCCGAAATAATTGTTTTTGTCGATAACTGCTATGGAGAGTTTGTAGAAACTAGAGAGCCTTCACATGTCGGGGCGGATTTAGTAGCAGGTTCATTAATTAAAAATCCGGGTGGCACGATCGCTCCGTTCGGTGGTTATATTGTCGGACCGGCAGAACTACTTGAGCTTGTGTTTAGTCGGCTTACGGCCCCTGGGTTAGGTGCTGATGTGGGTCCGACCGGCGAAACAGGTTTACGCCTTTTCTTCCAAGGACTCTATTTAGCTCCTCATTTTACTTGTGAGGCTTTGGTTGGAGCCATCTTTGCTGCGCAATTATTGCAAAAATTGGGTCTCGAGGTCTCACCTGTTGGGAATGAGGCTAGAGCAGATATAATTCAAGGAATTCGGTTTAGATCCAGGGAAGAGCTTATCGGTTTTTGTCAGGGCATTCAATTTAGCTCACCAATCGACAGCCAGGTTATGCCGGTGCCTGCGCCGATGGCGGGCTATGCTGATGAAGTTATAATGAGTGCAGGCGCTTTTATTCAAGGAGCTTCTTCTGAGCTCAGCGCAGATGCTCCACTCCGTGATCCATTCAACTTATTTTTGCAAGGTGGAAGCACTCGTGAGCAGGTGATTTATGCTGTATTAACAGCAATTATGAAAAGTAGGATATTTTAATAAAATAATTCTATTGACTTTTAATTCGTTTTTGCTAAAATGATATCTGTTAAAAATCCCTTGGGGGTGAAATCTCACAAAAGTACTCTGGATAGGAGGCAGGTAATATGAAAGCTCTTGGTAGGCATGTTCTCTGCGAAGTAAATGGCTGCAAAGCCGAGATGCTAGACGACATCAAGGACGTTGAGAGAATCATGGTTACTGCAGCGCTCGCAGCTGGAGCCGAAGTAAGAGAGGTAGCATTTCATAAGTTCAGTCCGCAGGGCGTAAGCGGTGTCGTGGTAATTAGTGAAAGTCATTTAGCCATTCATACCTGGCCTGAGCTTGGGTATGCAGCTGTCGATGTTTTTACTTGTGGAGATACTGTTGATCCATGGGTAGCAGTAAATCATATTAGCAAAGCTTTTGCTGCTACAAACGTTACTGCCTCTGAGGTTCAGAGAGGGATTTTTCCACCAGTAGATAAAGACTTCGAAAAAATCGCATAAAAAAAGTTATACCTCATCTAACAAATAATCATAAAAAGCCGAAAAATCGGCTTTTTTCTTTTTTTCGCGGCTGGGTGCGCGTTTAGCCAGATTCCTGGGGTGTCCGTGAAGGAAACTATAGTCTTTTTTGTTTCATTTATTACAACAGCAGCAGGAAAATCCTGAACCATAGCGAACTTTTTATGTGCGGCTAGAAAGGGAAGGGAATCATGAGCGGAGCAAAGGATTTTGCCACCTTAGCAGGATTGTCCGATTTAGAGCTCGTTTCTTTAGCCCAAAATGGAGACCAAGTTGCCACGGAGATTCTATTTTATCGGTATGATCGCTATGTTAACATTTGGACTCGTCCGTATTTTCTCCAAGGCGCCGATGAGGATGATCTGATTCAAGAAGGCCGAATCGGGTTGTATAAAGCAATCCGAGATTTCGATGGTGGCGCCTCAACTTTTTGGTCTTTTGCCAAACTGTGCGTGGTACGCAGTGTAATTAGCGCGATCAAGCAGACAACTCGCCAAAAACACATCCCACTGAATTCATACACATCCTTGTATAAGCCGTTATATGATGCTGATGGCGACCGGACTCTGATGGAGGTCCTTGAGCCAGCTGTTGCCTCGGATCCCGAATACTTAGTTCTGAACCGTGAATTCATCAGAACGCTGCAAAAGAGGATTCGTCAAATACTTAGCCAGTTTGAGTATTCGGTGTTTCGCTTGTACATTCTAGGTCTAAGTTACCGAGAAATGGCGCAGGAACTTAATACCAGCGCAAAATCGGTCGATAATGCCCTTTGTCGCATCAAACAGAAAATTGAATCTTGCCTTTGATTCTGGTACAATCAACTTATGCCTCAGGAGCCCCTGTGAGCGGGCTCCCGGTTTCTTTTCTCGTCGGGAGGGTATTTAACGGATGCAGATAGACGTACGCAACATTGATCGACTAATAGCTGAGCTGAGTCGGATAAATAATAAGATCGAAACTTCTGCATCTGATGATACTTCTGTTTTGCAGGCCCTAGACGAGGTTACAGCTACGTTAAAAGAACTGTTGGTGCTGGGATGTTCCAGTGACCAGCCGGAGGTGCGTCGCTGCTCCGTTTATGGGCTAAGCAAGACCTGTGACCCAATGGACACGGAGATCCTCATAGCTTCTGCGGGGGATACCGACCCTGCTGTTCGGGCCTGGGCTATCGAAGGTCTAGGCAAATTAGCATTGCCCTCAGCTGTTCCTGTTCTTATCGCCAGCCTCGGCGATTTTGATTCGTTTGTTTACTATAGTACAGTTCTAGCACTACGTCGGTTTTCACCTGATATTGTCATCGGGCCTTTAATTGAATCGTTAAATAATAAGAATGCTTTGGTTAGACAACGGGCTGCCAAACTCTTAGGTAGTTTGAAAGATTCGAGGGCGGTTGATGCGCTAATTGACCATTTTGCCCAAGATGAACCCACTGTACGGTATGAGATAATAGAGGCATTATGTCAAATTGGCTCGTCCAAAGCCAATAAGCTGTACATTGTAGCCCTTGAGGATGAGGTTTATGAGGTTCGGTGCGCCGCAATCAAAGGGTTACGGAAAACTGGTGATGATAGTGCTGTTGAGCCTTTGGTTCAGACCGCTCTTTCGTATAAAGAGCACCGTTCTGCTGCCATTGATGCGCTCACTCAGTTATGCGGGGTAGAAGCGATTTGGCCTCTGCACCAGATGATAAAGGAGGTTAATCAAAAAGCGAAAGAGGTGGCCTCCAGTTTGGTGAAATCACGGATGCTTTGTGTTCTTCCTAATCTTTGGGATCATTCCCAAAATAGTATAGTCAATTAAAGACCACATCGGTAGCTAGCCAGAGCAGACTAAGCGTGGGTATTGTTATCCACGCTTTATTAAATAGGGGTGTAGAGGTTGCATATACTGATAACTAATGATGATGGAATTTTTGCTCCTGGATTACGAACGTTAGTCGAGTTGTTGAGCGAAGCCTTTGAGGTGACAGTTGTAGCCCCAGACCGCGAGATGAGCGCTATGAGCCATGCGATCACGGTAACCCGACCGCTGCGAGTTACCGAATACAACGGATTTGGCCAGAAAGTGCCTGCTTATATGATCGACGGTACTCCTTCTGATTGTGTCAAATTAGCGGTTGATGCGTTAAGTAAGCGAAGGTTTGATATTGTTGTTAGTGGAATTAACTCCGGACCCAATCTGGGTACTGACGTATTATATTCGGGAACTGTCTCCGGGGCGATTGAAGGTGTAATCAATGGATTACCTGCTATTGCTGTCTCCGCTGCCTCAGCAGAAGAACCCAATTACCATGGTGCTGCATCATTTACGGTTAACTTGGTAAAGTTGGTTCTTAGTAATGGCTTACCCGAAGATACGCTGCTAAACGTAAATGTTCCAGCATTCCCCGCTAATCGTTTTCCCGTAAAAGTTACTCGTCTTGGCAAACGGCGGTATATTAACGTTTTTGACAAGCGAACAGATCCCAGAGGGCGTGAATATTACTGGATGGCTGGAGACCCGCATGACGCTTCTGAAAGCGATGAGGCTGACACCGAGGCTATTCAGCAAGGTTATATTTCAGTTACCCCATTACATCTAGACTTAACCAGTGATTCCTTATTTAAGGATCTGCAGTCTTGGCCTTTTGGATCGAAATAACCAAGTCTTTCTCCCCGGCATAGTCTGATATGGGGGAGAGTTTTTCGTGCAGTTATTATTGTTGTGGGCGATCTGTTTAGCAGTTTCAGGTATAGGTATCATGCTTTTTGGCATAGGGATACTTACTGTGAACCCCAGTGCCTCAGTGCCGCACTGGGTAAAATTATCACTGGTGATAATTGCTGCTTTATTTATAGTGGTTTATGGTATTTTACTCTGCAAATTAATATTTGTACTAACTCAAGCAGATAATGGTATAATGATAAAAGAAGGTGGTATTAGGCTGTGAACAGGCTTAAAATAGCTGTTGTCAGAGGTGGTAGGTCGGCTGAGCGCGAAATTTCGCTGAAATCCGGAGAGCAAGTGGCTAAAGCCTTGACTAATCGCGGGCACAATGTCCAGGAGATGGATTTGTCACCTCATTTGTTATCAGACCTCATATCCGGAAGCTTTGATATTGTCTTCTTGGCCTTGCATGGCAGATATGGTGAAGATGGCACTATCCAGGGCATGCTGGACCTTTTTGATATTCCTTACACTGGTTGTGGGGTACTCGCCAGTGCCCTTTGTATTGACAAGGCCATGACCAAGCGTATCTTGTCAAGTCATGATCTGCCAGTTCCCCCTGGAACAGTTATTACCCAGAGCCGATATCGCGAGAATTCAGCGGAGGTAATTGCGGAAATTTTGGCGCAGGTCTCGCTTCCAGCTATTGTTAAGCCAAATCGTGAGGGCTCGACTGTCGGGATCACTTTGGTAGAAGACCAAACTGCCCTTCCTGGGGCATTGCAAGAGGCTTTTAGTCGAGATGAGCTTATTCTGGTAGAGCGTTATATCACCGGCATCGAGTTGACCGTTCCAGTACTCGGCAATGATAAGCCAGAGGCTTTGCCGATCATTGAAATTAAACCGAAGAATCGCTATTATGATTTTGAATCCAAATATGCGCCTGGTGGGAGCGAACACATTATCCCGGCTAGGATACCGGAAGGCGTTGCACGAGTAATTCAGGAAATGGCGGTAAAGGCTTATCAGGTTTTACGCTGCCAGGTCTATAGCCGGATTGATTTTATCTATGACCCTGAAACTCATAGCCCATATATCTTAGAAAACAATACCCTGCCTGGGATGACCGAGACTTCTCTTTTCCCAGATGCGGCTAGATACATGGGGATAGAGTTTGGCGAATTAATCGAACGTATAATTTCTCTCTCACTTGAACATAGATAAGATGGGAGATTGAGGCAATGAATATTCCTGGAGTAGTAAGAATAGCCACCCGTTTGAAGAGCGTTTTTGATCGCAGGTGTTTAACCTGCTTTTTTTGTTATTTTCTGATTTTGTCTCATTCCTTCGGAGTGCGAAGGATTTGACTAAGTTGATGCCGAACCGTTAAAGTGTGGCGTCCAACAAAATACTTCTTCAAAGGGGGAAGAAGAATATGATTCAGGTGGCCAAAGAAGACGTGTTGAAGGGGTTAAAAAAGTGTAAACGCCTGGCCAAGCAAGCCCTTTTAGCCAGCAACCTCACTGATAACCCCTCGTACTGGAACAGTCAAGCAGAGTCCCGTCGTGAAACCTATGACTTCCTAATGCAGTCCATTGAGGCTAAAGGCCTCGAAGCAACCTACCTAATCGCTTCCGATAATTACAGTGAATTAATCCGAACTGATCTTAGTACCGATCCGATTAAAGCCGGACGGAAACAGGCTTTTGAGATGTTCTTTACGATTATCGGCAAGGGCAGTAACATGGTGAAGGTTGATGAGTATCAGAGTTCCCCCTCAATAATAGTGGGATAATACTGGAGGCTAGCTTATTAAGCGGTATAAGCCAATTACTTTGCCAATCACTTTAATCTCATTTGAATAGATTGGTTGCATTTGTGAATTCGCAGGCTGCAGTTTTACTGTGGCCTGTTCTTTATAAAAGCGTTTTACCGTGGCTTCTTCCCCGAGTAGAGCGACCACAATATCACCATTTTCGGCCGTATTTTGTTGCCGGACGATCACATAGTCTTCAGGGAGGATTCCCGCTTCAATCATGCTTTCCCCGGAAACTTTCAAAATAAAGTGATTGCCTGAGCCTACCAGATTTTCGGAAAAAGGAATCGTATCTATTAAGTGCTCTTCGGCTAGGATCGGTAGACCTGCAGAAATGCGTCCGAGCACAGGAATCGGCTTTACCCTCTGCTCTGGTTCGACTTCAGATGGGGAAGAGGTGGTTAGTAAAATAGCCCGTGGTTTGGCTGGGTCGCGCTTAAGATAACCGAGGCTTTCTAGTTCTCCCAGGTATCGGTGGACTGTCGAGGGCGACCTGAGGCCGGTAGCAGAACAAATCTCACGAACACTAGGTGGAAATCCGTGTTCTTTAGTGTAGTGATGCAGATACTCCAAAATCTGCTGGTGCCTTTGTTTTAGCGTGGTATCCATGTAAGATCAGCCCTCCAATACAATTTATTATACCATAGCTAGTCCAGGTCGAAGGGGTCTTTTTCTTCGAGCACCTGCCGTAATTTAACCCGTGAGACGTGGGTGTATATTTGCGTTGTAGAGATGTCTGAGTGCCCCAGGAACTCCTGGATATAGCGGAGGTCTATCCCTGCCTCTAAGAGCAATGTGGCGCAGGTGTGGCGCAATTTATGAGGTGAAATCTCCGAGTCGAGGCCAACCTCTTTGACGAGTCGTTTAACGATATAGTAAGCTGAGCTTCTAGAGAGTTGGTTACCCTTACGATCGGTAAAAAGAAATGGTGCCTCTGGGAAGTTGCGCTCTTGCAAATAAGTGCGTAGACAACTCATCACTTTGTCTGGCAACGGAACGAGACGCTGTTTATTACCCTTGCCATGCAATACGCGGACAAAGTTTTCGCCAAATCTGATATCAGAAACCTTTAAATTGATCAGTTCGCTGATACGCAGACCGCCAAATAAAAGCAAGGATACTAAGGCCAGATTCCGGGCCGGCTCCTTGGACCGGCGATTAATATATTGAAGCAGTTGTTCAACATCGTCGCGATCCAGGTGCTTACGGAGGGCATCCTTTGGGTTTACCTTAGGGCGGCCTATACGCTCCATCGGGTCAGAATCAATGAGATCCTCTCGCAGCAAGAATGAAAAGAAGGCCTTGAGGGCCGATATTTTTCGGGCCAAAGCAAATTTGGAGTTTTCTCGGACATCCTGACAGTGGATGAGAAAAGCTCTAATGTGATGATGAGTAATCTCTTTAACGAAAATATCCGGTAGAGATTCGTCAAGTTGTTGTTGGGCTCGAATTAACTCCGGTTTGCGCGAAGATAAGGTAGCGGTATCATCGACCCCGGCTAAGTAACGATAAAACAAGATCAGATCCCGTTCATAGTTTTCGATTGTACTTGGGGACTTGTCAGAACCAAGTCGCAGATCATCGATAAAAGTGCGGAGGCATTCCCGGAAGGTTGCCTCGGTAGCTGCGGTGCGCATCTAATTACCTCTCTTCGTGCGATTCGGTATCCTACTGTACAAAATATGTATTTTGTACAGTGAGAGTCGTTAAAGAATTCGCCTCTTTCGGCGAATCCTCCTTCTTCGCCCAATAAAATTGACTTAATGACAGGTGCTGCAACTGCCTCCGGAACAGCCTGCACACCCGCCACCACTCGTGGATGTAGTAACACCGTCAGCGTTTACACCTTTGAAACCAAAGCTCGACAATAATTTCCTAACTTCGCTGCTTTGGCATTTCGGACAGTCAGGAGTCGGCTCTTGAGCTTTTCTGAGCATCTCGAATTTATGCTGACAAGACTGACACTGGTATTCATAGATCGGCATTTTCGTCGCTCCCATCGGATCATGTTTAGTTACATTATAACATAAACCCAAAACAAAAACGCACCAACGTTAGTGTTGGTGCGTAAAACGAATCTGTTGTTATTCAATGAAAGATCAAGTAGTTCGGCATTTCAAAGACTATACTGTCTTTAGCGGTAGAATGCTGTCGCTTTTTACCCGAATAACGACTCACCTTCGTATCCCTCTCTCTGGTTTCTACTAGGTCATCGATATGCTGTTGGATCGCAGTAATTAACCTATTCTTCGCCTCTTCAGCTGAAGAACCCTCAGAGTGGATTTCTAGCTCTAAACACCTTGCGGTAAATTTATGTGGGCCATGTTTCGTGACGACACCGGTTAACTGTTCAAGCATCGCAAACCGCTCCTTATGGCCATTATATTCTGTATACATTATACTATTGATTTTCCAATTTGTCTACAACGGCAAATTGCTTGACCGAGATAGTATGATGTGGTAGAATAGCTTTGTCACAGGGGAGTAGCTCAATTGGCAGAGCACCGGTCTCCAAAACCGGGGGTTGCGGGTTCAAATCCTGTCTCCCCTGCCACGATGTCTGACGAGAGTCGTTTCGCAAGAAGCGGCTTTTTTGATAAGCAATTTGCTTGCTTACAGTACTTCAGTAGAAATGTTTACCTGGTACTTGCTAAGTTCGCAAAAGGTGTGTATAATAATAAACTGTCAGCGGGTTGCTGACAACAAAGATAACGTTGAATTTGTTTGACAAAAGTAACATTGCCTTGTATAATTTATTCTTGTGTGGAGGGATACCCGAGTTGGCCAAAGGGGGCAGACTGTAAATCTGCTGGCAATGCCTTCGAAGGTTCGAATCCTTCTCCCTCCACCAGTCTTATTACCCTAGTCTATTGACCAGGGTTTTTTATTTTAAGTTTACTCCGACCATTCCGGCGAGTGTTCCGATGATAGCCGCTCCCATTAACCCGATCAAACTGCTCTGTAGTCCTGCTGCTTGAATTCCGCTGTTGCCAATGCCTAGACCCAATGATAACAGTCCATATAACGTGCCCACCGAGAACCCGACAAGCCATCCATGTTCACCTAGTGAACGGCTTCCGTATATCCCCCCGATGGCGATGCTAAGATAATTAATTAGCAAGAGTCCGGTTGTACCAATTTTGAGCCACTTCGTGCTGACTAAAATAATGGAGATAATTAGGCTGGCCACTACGGCAGCGGCAATTGTGATTGCGATACCTTTAATAATAGCCATAATAACTGAACCGCTGTGCTGAGACTTGCCCCCGCCCGACTCGACTTTACTAAAACGCATGGAAATCCCTCCCCTATGGTGCAGATGCCTCATATGAAGGTTATTCCACTATTAAGCTGAAGATGACCATCATCGAACGCCAGCGGATCGTTAACGAAAGATTTTTTTGATTACACCCGGTGCTTTAGCAAATTGAGCAATAGCCTTCAAAAAGTGCCCTTGTTCGTAGTATGCTAAACCAAGCAGCCCATGGGTATACTGATTATTCGGTTGGAGCTGGAGAGATTTTTGCAAACGCAAAACCGCGACATCCAGTTGACCACATTTATAAAGCGAAAACCCTTGATAGTTCAATGGCCATGGATTTAGCGGATCAAGCTCGATAACTCGGTCAAAGGCCTTTACCGAGCTGGGGTAATCCTTGTTAACATAATAGGCAAAGGCGAGAAAACTTTGGATTAGTAGATCATCATGATATTCAGATTTGCCGCCGTAGCGCGCAACGATTATTTTGGCATAATTATCATCAGCTCCGAGGTTTGTCAGGGTCTCGAAGCTACTCATGCTCTCCTCCACCTTACCAAGCATTGCTTGGGCAGTTGCCAGTCTGAATTGATGATCTAGGTTGTTTGAGTCTGTCTGTAAGAGTTGGCGGGCGGTATTTACTTGGGTCTGCCAGAACGATTCTTCGGGAGCCAAGCTATCTGATAAGGCTGCTGGGGCGGAAAAAAACGTAATGGTGGCTAAGAGCAGACTTAGCAAGCCTGCCCAAAGCCAACCATGTACTGATGAACTTTTTTTTTGTAAGTTCATTTCACTCCAGAACAAATAAGTACCACCTTTTTAAGAAGCTTCGTCCTTATTGGCTTTTGCTTCGGCGACCACCTGTTCAACAACTTGCGCTGGAACTTCCTCATAGTGATCAAACTCAATGGTAAAGCTACCGCGGGCCTGAGTAATAGAACGAAGGTCAATAGCGTAGCGGAACATCTCTGATTGGGGTACAAGTGCTTTGATCACCTGGAAACCATTTTGTGGTTCCATGCCTAGGATTTTACCCCGCTTTTTGTTAAGATCGCCCATTACATCGCCCATATATTCTTCGGGCACGGTTATTTCAGCCTTGACGATTGGCTCCAACAAAGTCGGGCGAGCATCCATAAACCCTTTCTTAAAGGCCATTGATGCTGCAATCTTAAAGGCCATCTCGGACGAATCGACACTATGATAAGAGCCATCATAAAGGGTAACACGAACTCCAGTAACCGGATATCCAGCCAATACCCCTTCGTCCATAGTCTCCAGGATTCCTTTTTCTACGGCTGGAATATACTGTTTCGGTACTGCTCCCCCAAATATTTTATCAACAAATTCGAAGCGCTGTCCATCAAAGAGAGGTTCCATTTCAATCCAAACATGTCCGAATTGGCCACGGCCACCAGATTGTTTTTTATGCTTGCCTTCTACTTTAACACTACCGCGAATAGTCTCTTTATAGGTAACACGTGGCGTAGTGAGTTCGACTTCTGCGCCAAATTTCTTTTTCAGCCGGCTCATGATGACTTCTAGATGCAATTCGCCCATTCCAGAGGCGATAAGCTGGCCGGTTTCGACATTTTTATTAACGGTAAAGGTAGGATCTTCTTCTGCCAAACGATTCAAGCCGGTGCCGACTTTATCCTCATCACCTTTGGTTTTCGGCTGGACAGCCATGGGTAAAACAGGTGCTGGAAACGCAATTTTTGGTAATTCGATCGGTTTATCTTTGCTAGAGAGGGTATCACCGGTAACGGTTTCCTGTAATTTGGCCACGGCCCCGATATCGCCGGCTTCTAATTCGCTAACCGGTTTTTGTTCCTTTCCGTAAACCAACATTAGCTGGCCGATGCGCTCGTCTTTACCTTTGTCTTTATTATATACGTGTGAATCCGACTTCAGGGTCCCTGAGTACACTTTGAAAAGTGATAGTTTCCCGACGTAGGGATCGGCCATCGTTTTGAAAACAAGTGCGGCGATCGGGCCATTTGGATCGGCTTTGAGATCCGATTTTGAATCGAGTGGCGAAGGAAAGTAATTTACTATTGCATCTAACAGAGCCGGAACACCGGTAGTACCGGTGCCGCTCGCAAAGAAGATCGGTATTAGTGCATCGGCAAGGATCCCGGAGTGGAAAGCCGAAATTAGTTCGTCAACACTTAGAGGTTCTCCTTCGAAGAACTTCTCCATCAAAGCATCATCCGTCGAAGCTACTGCTTCAACCAGCATCTCGCGGTAGGTAGTAATCTCTGCTGTCTCTTCCGCGTCGGTCCGAACAACTTGATCCTTTTTGTTGGTGACTAGTTGCATCCGCAATAAGTCGATGATACCAGTAAAATTATCGCCAGTGCCGGCGGGAATTTGCACCGGAACGGCTCCAGGTCCAAATTCGCCACGAATCTCCTCTATAACCTTGGCGTAGTTGACGTTTTCGCGATTGACCTTGGTGACCACGATTGCTTTTGGAAGCTGATAGTCATTGGCATATGCGGTGACTTTCTCTGTGCCCACCTGAACGCCGCTGGTGGCATCAATTACGATCAGGGCCATATCAGCTACTCTAAGTGCACTTAATACCTCACCGACGAAATCGAAATAGCCTGGAGTATCGAGGATATTGATTTTGCAATCCTTCCAGAAGCAGGGCGCCACCGAAGAATTAATCGAAATGACTCTCTTGTGCTCCTCCTGATCATGGTCCATTGTTGTGGTACCATCTTCAACTTTTCCCAGCCGGTCTATTCCACCGCTGACATAAAGCATAGCTTCGGCCAAGGTTGTTTTTCCCGATCCACCATGGCCAACTAAGGCTATGTTACGCAGTTTAGCCGTTGGAACTTTTTTCACTGACAACTCCTCCTTTTAATCTAGCGATTACTTGTTTAAGATCTTCCCACACAGGGCGTTTCTTGCTTGGGTCACGTAATAAGGCTGCCGGATGAAAAGTGGGCATCACCGGAATGTTTTGATATTCGAACCAGTGTCCACGTGAGCGCGTGATGCTAATACTTTGGCTGATTAAGTGTCGGGCGGCTGTAGAGCCAAGGGCGATAATAATCCGGGGTGAAATCAGTGCAATTTGGTGCTCTAGCCACGGAATACAAGTCTGACCTTCGACGATTGTAGGAACGCGGTTTTGGGGTGGGCGGCATTTGACAATGTTCGTAATATAGACATCTGATCGAGACCAGCCGCAGGCAACGATCATTTTATCCAATAGTTGCCCAGCCGGGCCAACAAAGGGCCTACCCTGTTGATCTTCGTGAAATCCTGGGCCTTCGCCAATGAACATGATCTCGGCGGAAGGGTTGCCCTCTCCGAAGACAACAGAGGAGGCTGTCGCCCGCAGGCTGCAGCGATCGCATTTGGAAACAATTAACTCTAATTCTTTTAGGGGTGTTCGTGTGTATACATCCCTAAAAGAATTAGAGTTAATTGTTTCCAAAT
>CAZAAT010000060.1:0-13875 GCA_964483175.1 uncultured Bacilli bacterium | reverse complement strand
GGGAAATCGACCATTTTGTACAAGCCGGCATTGGTCTGGTTAAATTCGTCGATCGCACCTTCAACTGCAATCAAAAGCGTGCCCGTCAAATCTGGCAGCACCTACTCTCCGAGACCCCGCCAGAGACCAAGTTTCACTTTGAAATCGGCGCTGACCTGCTGGATCAAGAGTCGCTCAACCTCTTGGCCGAAGCCCCTCCCGGCAAGTTTCAATTTGAAGTTGGAGTACAAAGCACTAATCCCGAGGTCTTGGCGGCCATTGGGCGCCCCGACCGCATCAGTCAAATCGCTGCCAGTATTCCCCAGCTAGCCGAGTTCGGAAATATCCACCTACACCTAGACTTGATCGCCGGCCTACCGCTGGAAACGTTAGATAGCTTCGCCAGCTCCTTCGATGCGGTCTATGCCATGCAACCTCACCACATCCAACTAGGTTTTCTCAAGGTTTTGCCTGGCACCCCAATTTGGCGCCAAGCTGCGCACTTTGGTCTGGTCTACCGAGACGAGCCACCTTACGAAATCCTGGCCACCCCAACACTTTCCTATGCAGAGTTGTGGCAATTAAAGCGAATTGCGGAATTAGTGGAGATCTACAACAATACCGGCCGCTTTCTTGAGACAACCAAGCAGATCATCGGCCATAATTTCGGGGGCTCGGCCTTTAATTTTTATGCTGAATTTGCACACTGGTGGGTCAAAAACGGTCTTTACCAGGAAAAACATAAATTCAGCAATTATTATGAGTATTTATTCCGATTTCTCACGGAGACAAAGCTCATAGATGCTAGAACCATTGCGCTGTTAACGCTTGATTTCGCGGCCTCAGAACAATATTTGGATTTGCCATCTTGGGCTGTGCAAGGAGAGGTTGCCGAGGTCAAAGAGCTTCACCACCAGCTCGCCCAAGACACCACCTTTATTTCCACTTTTCTGCCCCACTTGGCCGGATTTAGAGCTAGAGAGATCAGTAAAAAAACCCGGCTGATTGTTACCACGATAGGTGATAACGTAAATCGGGTTTTGGCAGACTATTCGGCTAAAGATCCGGTAACCGGCAGAGCCAAGCTAATTAATTTAGATAATATTCCGTAACGTCTGGACGACATCATAATCCCAGACCCCACCCGCCACACCGTCATCTAAGAGCTCGAAAGCGCGCTCGATGGGCAATCCTGCCCGGTAGGGACGGTCGGCAACCATCGCCTGGAAGGCATCGCTTACGGCGATTATTCTCGCCTCACACGGTATTTGTTTGCTGTGACAGCCTGAAGGATATCCGGAACCATCCAACTTCTCATGGTGCATCGAGGCCCAAGAGGTGATGTCTTCTAGACCCTTAATATCAGATAGAATCTGCTCCGTATAGTACGGGTGGGCCTTGATTACACCCATTTCGCGCTCGGTCAACGGACCAGGTTTATTCAGGATGCGATTGGGGACACCAAGTTTACCTAAGTCATGTAATAGTCCGGCAGAATGAAGCTTAACCAGGGTTTCACCCGTTAATCCCATTGCTTTACCGATCTCAACGGAGTACAAGGCAACTTCGATGCTATGGTTGGCGGTAAATGGACTTTTACTATCAATCAACGTGGCAAAAACTTCGCCGATCTGATTAAGATCGCTAGATGAAATACACCTGTCGTAACAACTTGCCATTCGGTCAATAACGCGATTGAGATTACGTTCCTCGAGATCGAGCCAGAATCTGGTTTGTTTGAACAGCGACCTAGCAGCCGAAACCACATCTTTGTCAAATTCGGAGCCCTCACTGATTTCCAACCGGTGCTCGATCATCACCATGGGATCAAGTGAATCTAAGTTGCGCTCAGCAAAGGCAAATATTTTCTCGATTGCAGAGGCTAAACCAATTATTTGCGACTCCACCGGATACTCAGACTTGGTCAGGCCGAATGGATAACCCAGTCCATCTACCCGTTCATGATGGTACAGAACCATATCGGAGGCGCTGTCTAAGTAGGGTAGTGACTTGAGAATCTCAGCGCCTTTGGTGGGATGCTCCCGGAACTGGGTATCGTCATCATCTATCCCAGAATATTCGGTGGTACCGATGTCATGCAGCATCGCTGCATAAAAGAGATTTTGTAACCTGTCAAACTCCAAACCATACTCCTCACCAATGCGTTCGGCGATATACGCCGTCCGTCGATGGTGTTCTAGCTGACTACTCTCCTGAAGGTCAAAGGCTAAGGAAAGAGAAGCAAGCAAATTTCCCAAATACAGTTTTGGTCCGGTAGGCTTCATCTTGTACACCGTCCATTTTGGAAAGTTATGGAAGTACATAAAGCAGTGCGAATCCTAGGCTGGTTTTCTAGTATTTATTCAGAAACTATATGTCGTTTTCCTTTAGGACTATAGAACTATTTGCCCAGCTAGATAGGGAAAAAATGGTTACAATTACCTTCCGTTGGTGTGAAAAACTAACGGCTAGAAAGGAGGATCCAGTTAATGCGAACCAAAAAGAACGCTCTGCGCAAATGGACCTTAATAGCCAGCCTAATTGTGTTTTCTCTGCTATTAACCGGTGCCACGGGTTGCCCAAATAACACTACTAATATCAGCGATCGTTCTTCCCCCCCACCCGGCCAAAATATTTCTTTTGAGTCGAGAGCTCAGGAGAATAGAAAGCTACACCTACGGCAAGGAGCATCAGCATTCTTCAAGAATCTCCCGCAAGATGAATATCTGGTTTCCGCTGAAGAACTTAGAAATATGCTCCAAGAAGGGCGGTGTCAAATCATCGACATCCGCGAACCTGACGAATTCACCCAGGCACATATCAAAGGGGCGATCAACATCCCCTTTGCCGAGCTCGGAGGCAGAATGGATGAACTCGCCCAGGATAGTCAAATCATTGTGGTTTGTGAAACAGGGCAGGCTGCTGGCATGGCTACCGCCGCCCTAAACATCGCCGAATTTCAGTCAAAGACTCTACGTGATGGTTTTCCCGCCTGGCAAAGAGCCGGTTATGAGACAACCAGTGGCCGGGAGAACCAGACTGGTAATCAAACTAGCCCCCCAAATACCCGGTAATTTGAGCTCTCACCCACTCACTTACCAAGCTATGAGGCAGGTACGGGCTCCCTAATAAATAGTGGAGCCCTACTAATTTTTGCGGGATTACTTGGCGAGTTATCACTCCTTCGCTTAGCAGCAGCGGCAAGAGGATCGGGGTCCAGCCATTGTCAATAATCCGAGTTACTTTGGCCCGCAGGTTATCGGGATGTAATGAAGCGACCACAACTTTTTGCAGCTCAGACCGGCCGCTTAAGAGGTGAAAAAGGTCTGCGCCGGTCCGGTCGGCCCATGCTAACCAAGCCCCCTGCAGCTCTGGTTTTGCAGTCCCATGTCCAACCAGGACCACAGCGGTCTCGCCTACACCGTGTTCGTCGCTAGAAGCGAGATACCGCTCTCGTAAAATCTGTAAAACAAACGGATGATCGTTGAGCGCCGGACCCACCGATACACCAGGAAAATCAGTACAGAACGAAGCCAGTGAAAGCAGGTGGGAGCCGAAATTGCAAACAAATAAGGGGATAATCCGGATCTTTGCTGCACCATAGTCTGCCAGACGGCCAAGAGCGAATTTTATGTCCGAAAAAGTTGCATCCAACAAGGCTACGCTAGCTAACCCCTGTTGGTTATACTCAGTAACCTCGCCTAGCCTAGTCGGCAGCCCAGCCGCGGAGAGGCAATCGCTTAGTAGCGTTTCCCACTCCGCGCTTAATGAGCCATGCGCAACTACCAGGACACCTTTGTCCATAATAATGCCCCCTTGATTTGAACTGAAAATTCGGTTATGCTCTACCTAATTCCTTGCCAGAATAGGACAAGAGGTGGTCTTTTTGCATGAAGCAAGCTATGTCCCTTTGCTAACCATTAGTCTACTAGCCTTCGTAGTTCCGGTCTTCACCGCCCGTCTGGCCCGTTTTCGCAAGATCAGAATTCCAACCATGATCGGTGAAATCGCCGCCGGAATTATCATCGGTAAAAGTGGCCTGGATATTATGGGGACCGATGATCCCTGGGTCAGCTTTTTGGCAACCTTTGGCTTCGGCTATCTCATGTTTTTATCCGGTCTCGAATTGGATTTTGAGGTTGTCTTGGGCAGAAAAAAACCAGCTTCCGATAGCCCTAATAATGGGGGACTAGCTAATCGACCTTTACTCTTGGCTGTGTTATACTTTGTCCTAGCTGTTGGGTTAGGCTACTTAGCCTCGGTCAACCTGGTTCGTTTTGGCCTTTTAAGCGAGCCTTGGCTTGTTGCTCTGATAATGGCCACAGTCTCTTTGGGCGTAGTTGTTCCAGTACTTAAAGATCAAAATTACGAAAAGACTACCTATGGCCAAAATCTGATCGTCATTTCCTCAATCGCTGACTTCGGTTCTATCCTGGCCGTAGCCGTTTTGGCTTCGTTATACAGCGGGGGTAACTCCCTTAAACTTCTCCTAGGGTTAATTCTCTTGCTTGCCTTACTGGTGGCTTACCAAATCGGATTACGCCTTCGCTCCCAAAACATCGCTGACTTCCTTCCGGAAGCTACCTCTCAAGTAGCCGTAAGGTTTAGCTTTGCTGTTATCTTGGCTTTTATGGCCATTGCGGAGTCTGTCGGCATCGAAGCGATACTAGGTTCGTTCCTGGCAGGGGCCCTAATCTCAGTAGTTTCCCGTGATGATAAACCCGACCTGCAACACAAGTTAGAAGCGATTGGTTATGGTTTTTTCATCCCGGCCTTTTTTATTATGGTCGGTGTGGAATTTGATCTCTGGGCACTACTGGGGTCTTGGGAGGCTCTCAAGTTAGTACCGATCTTGCTCGCCATCGCTTTTGGGGTCAAAATGATTGCCGCTCTCTTGCTACGCACCTCTTTTTCGTGGAGGGAAACCATCGCTGGTGGTACTTTACTCTCCGCCCAACTTAGTTTCACAGTTGCGGCTGCTGCTATTGGTCTGCGGTTGGGTATTATTGATGCCGCTCTCAACGGAGCCTTGATTTTGACCGCTTTGATCACCGCGATATTGAGTCCGATCTTCTTTAACAGCATCTTACCACGTAAAGTAACTCCGGAGCCAGCTCTAATAGTCATCGGCAGCCCCCGCAAAATCAGATCGATCGCCCCTGGACTACAGACTGGAACAATGCCGGTTAAGACCTATGAAATCGAATCAGACTTCTTTCCGGCAGTCGCAGATCTCGTCCAGCTCGACCTCAACGAGAGTTCAAAAGTAATCATCGCTGATGACGACGATAATAATTACCGCCTAGCCCGCTTGATTAGCGAAAACTTCTCCCCCGCTGATATTTTAGTTATCGGCGGAAACGGGGTACGTACCAAAGACTTACAAGATCTCGGGGTTCGCTCAATTGCCCCGACATCCGCACTGATCATGTTGGTTAACCACCTGATTAACCATCCTGGAGCCTTTCACTTGCTATACGACCAGACCCACTCTACGGTAACTGAAGTTCAGCTCAGAAACGACAGTCCTGCGGTCGGCAAAGCAGTCCGCGAACTGCGGATGCCCCCGGAATCCTTAATCCTAACGGTCGTGCGGGAAGGAAATCAGCATATTGTCCCCACCGGTAAGACCGTCCTTAGGCCAGGGGATGTTTTATATATCATCGGGAAAAATAAAGAGGCGGCATCAGAAGCCGGCCATTTCCTCCTCAACCCTCGCTAGAACCATCTGGAGGAGTACACGTTGAAAAAAGTCGCAATTATCGGAGCAGGACCAGCGGGAATGATGGCTGCTCTCACAGCTGCAGACCATGGTGCCGAGGTAGCATTGTTCGACACCAACGAAGAAGTTGGCAGAAAATTGGCCCTTGCCGGAGGAACCCGCTGCAACATCACTCATCTTGGCTCAGCAAAGGAACTCGCCAGCCATTACCACGAGGCAGAACGTTTTTTACTGAGCAGTCTGGTGCGCTTTGATGGCAACCGGCTCCGTGAATTTTTCCGTTTACGGCTCGGCTTAGCAACTGTCTCTGAATCAGATGGCCGCGTTTTTCCGGAGATCCAATCAGGTGCCCAAGTAGCGGAGCGCTTCCGTTCAATTCTTGTTGAAGCGGGGGTCAAGTTGATGCTTGGACGACGCATCCATACTCTTACCCCGGTCGCAGATGGCCTAGCCGTAGACGATGAGCTGTTTGACGCCGTAGTGCTTGGTACCGGCGGAGCCTCTTACCCGGCCACCGGCTCAGACGGCTGGGGTTTTTCAGCTGCTTCCGCATTAGGCCATCAGATCACCCCCTTGCTTCCCGGCCTAAGTGGCCTACAGGTTGACGAAGCATGGCCGAAACAATTAAGCGGAGTGCGCCTGGATCAGGCTGAACTCAAACTTGTGTCCAAATCAATTAGGCCGAATCCCTGCACAGCAGGTGAACTGCTCTTTACCCACTTCGGCCTCTCCGGACCGGCTGCCTTAAATCTAAGTCGCTGGGTAGCCAAGAGTATCGATAATAATCGGCGGGCAGACCTACTGCTTGATTTGATCCCTCAATTAAATCACGAACAGCTAACAGCCAGACTGGTTAGTCAGATCGATCATAGCCCCAAAAGTCAAATCAAGACCATTATCAAAACCTTAGTCCCCGAAACGCTAGCGGCAGCTGTATGCATACAGACAAAGATTGATCCTGCCAGGCCGGCCGGTAGCGTTAAACGAACCGATCTGATCAATCTAGCCGATTTCTTGAAGCGCGCACCACTGACCATCACCAAACTAAGACCACTAACAGCAGCCAAAGTCACCGTGGGCGGGGTTCAACTTCGCGAAGTCAACCCAAAAACCATGGCCTCTAAGCTCATCCGAGGTTTGTATTTCGCCGGGGAAATTTTAGATATTGATGGACAAAGCGGGGGTTATAACCTCCAAGCCGCCTTCTCCACCGGTTTTACTGCCGGCACCAACGCCGCTCTCGATTAAGAGTCTACCACTAGATAGCGACCCGATTTAGGTGCTAATTCGGTAGTAAGGGCATAGCGAAACATTGCTAATCGACCGGGATCAGAATCCAATCGGTTTCGCGCCTCAAAGCTGCTTAACAGGGAGACCCCTTCCAAATCGACCGCTACCGGGTTCCCCGAGGCCAAAATCACCCCGGGTGCTTCTTTGATACCAATAGTAGGGCCTTCGGTGATAAAAGTTTCCCGGCAATCGGCGATCACCAGATCAGGCTGGCAAGCCCGATTTAAATCAACAATTTTCTCTTCTAGATTTGAAAGATGTAATGACCTGCGCTGGGCCGGATGCAACAAGCCAACCGCTAATTTCAAAGCACCGCTTATTCTGGCATAGCGGTGGACCTTGAGTAGACTTAAAAAAATAATAATGTCCACCTCAAAGAGCAGACGCGGTATCACCACAAAAGGAAAAAAGCGACCTCCGGTCGCGACCTTGACCCACTCATTGCGCTCTTCAAAGATCACTACTTCACCCCCTGCCCTCGCTACCGCATCAAATACCCCTAATTTAGCCAAAACCTTGTTCGTCGGCCACCATGGGGCACCAGAGCTTTCACCTACGATGACTTTGGCCGCACCATTTTGATATAAACATTCGATGAGCCAATTCAATACCACAGGATCTGTAGTCGCTGGATATGGATGGGGGCTGTTGAAATTTGGCTTAACTAAAACAGACTTGTTGGCCAGGGGAAATCCACCTAGACCGCCAAGCAAAGCGAGAGCCTGCTGGCAAGCTGCGATCGGATTAGCTTGGCTGACCTTGACTACTAAGGGGCGTCCATCTGCGGAAAGAAATCGATTTGGCCGGAGGCGTGGTTCGTAAGACGGCAACTCAGATTGGTCAGGCATCCGCACAGTTGCCAGGTTGACCGCTCCCAGCACCGCCTCTTCCATTCGACGCCAAAAAAAGAGCACAAAGATCCACCTCGTTAGGCTATTGTACCCTTTTTTCACCAGAATACCAGGGATATTATGAGAAAGGCCCATGAGTTGGGTTGGCGTTAATTGATCCGGCTGATTCTCTGCGGATTGCGGAATTGCTCAAATCGATTCCTGATCGCTTGGTAGAGTTGTTCCCGATTGGCAGAGGTAACCTCGATAACCATCGGTTCACGAAGATAATTGGACTTGATAAGGGGTAAAACGCTTTTCCTCACCACAACAATTGAATGAGTAACACGGTAATTGATCACATCAAAAGCATCGATTAATCCGCCACCACTAGCCTCCCAGAGCCCCATTTCATCAACGACTAGCACATCACACGGCCACCGCAACATATGACCGGCAAAACGCAGCACATCATCTAAAAAATAGTACCGCCCAACCTGGGTATGCTTAATATCCTGGCCAGGCCGGCTAGTATAGGCAATTCTTACCGGATCGCCACCGGCCAAGTTTTGTAAGAACAATCCATCTTCGGTCCGGCGAGTTACAAATCCACAAGTACAAAAGCCTAGAGTTCGTAGTTCGTTCCCTAGTATCCAGGCGAGAGTGGTCTTGCCCACATTTCGTTCTCCCGTCAGGATAATGTGCATCTCTAGCCTCCTGGTTAGACATAATAGCCGCTTTCTTTTGAGTTCTCTGCGGATGCTAAATATCCTCCGCATGAGAATATGCCCCCAGCATGGTACAAGCCTTTCACTAGGAACATATATTTATTCAGAGGGGACAAGCCGCCTTTAGAAGGAGGTGTTTAACCATGCCCCGTTTTAATACCGAGTTATTTAACGGAATTCAGACTTTTACGATCAGAAAAACACCGGGGAATTTTTTTAGCACTAAAGTGGTTCGTTCATTAACAAACCCTAATTCGTATTCAACCATCGTCAATCTGATTCCGAAAATGCAACGACCATTATCGATGCTAGAACCTACACTCCCCACCGGAGGCGGACTCGGGCCGTTTGAAGCTTTTGCCCAACGCACCCTGGTTGCCACCTCGACTCAACCGCAACCGGTCATCTTAGACCAGATTACCACCGCCAGGGGTTGCTCTTTGGTCAATGCGATCGTCAGTAGTGTGGTAGGAAGTACAATTATCTTGTCGGTTCAGGTTCAAGTGACTTTTAATACCGTATTGGCCGGTCAACGTATCGTGCCTTTCACCGTGGAACTGCCGGTACGCACTAGATGTACGACTATACCGAGCAACATCAGGATTCAGAAGGTTGAGTGTAGGTTAGCTGGGCGAGAGCCGGAATTCACCTCCGGCCCGGTTCTTGGGGTGGTAAATGTGTCGCTTCCGTTAAATATCTTTGCCGTCGTCCGCTTTACCTGTAATACTTAACTTTGTCAGGGGATAGCCTGCATATAGAGCCCTGGCCACTTTAGTGGTGGTGCCGGGCTCTTTCCAATTGAGCGAAATCCTCCAGAATCGTTTCGGTTAATTCAATATTAGTAATTTTAAAGCTTAACTTCAGGCTTATCCCTTCATCTCCCACCTGTAATTTGGTTAACTTCCCCTGATACTTACGCATTAATCTTAGGACAGCCCCAAAGCTATCTACAGAACTTACCGACACCTCGAGCTCATTGTCGGGTCGGCTCGCCTCAAATTTGGTTTCCAACGGGTGAAGCACATAAAGAACAACTAGAACAAGTAAGGCAGAGACAATCGCAATCAGATGCATGCCCGCCCCGGCAGCCAAACCAATTGCGGCAACCATCCACAAGGAAGCTGCTGTGGTCAGCCCCTTGATCGATATTCCTTCACGTAAGATCGTGCCGGCGCCCAGAAAACCGATACCACTAACTACTTGCGCTGCAATCCTACCCGGGTCGTAATTGAGGTTAAGCCCGGCAAAACCATAGATTGATACAATCATAGTCAAAGCAGATCCGAAGGCGACTAAAATATGGGTGCGCAACCCAGCTGGCCTGCCGTGTATCTCGCGTTCCAAACCAACTAGGCCTCCCAAAAAAAACGCAACCACCAGGCGCAGTAAGATATCGACTAACTCCAATCTACATCACTCCAAACCATCATCAAGCAAAACGATCCTGGCCGGTGCCGCTTCAACTCCGGAAATCCTGAGCGGCAATGCCACCATCAGATATTCGCCTGCCGGAACCTCGCGTAGCCTCAGACCCTCAATAACCATGATTTGGTGGGCAAAGAGAATTTTATGGGTTTCATGGTTGGGCTGCCCCCGCTCAATTCCTAGCCCATCGGTCCCAACCCCCGGAACACCCAATTCAGCCAAGTAACCAGCGGCTTCCTTAGAGAGATAGGTAAAATCCGCTTGCCACTGATCAGAGAATGAGTTCACCGTTTTTAATAGCACAAATAACCCCGGTTTTATTTGCTGTTGGGCCAAATTCGTTTCGGAGATAGCTCCGGACACATCCGTTAGGTCTAAAACTTGGCAACGCCCAATAAACTGCTCCACTTGATAGGCATCTACTGTCGGCCCACCATTAACCATATGCAATGGGGCATCAATGTGAGTACCGGTATGTAAGTCCAAACTTATCCGGGTCTCCCGCAAATCATGGGTTGAATGGTCGGCTGTAATAGTAAATATCGGCCGTTTTTCGGGTTTATTTTTGTATACCGCCATTCCTGGGTGGATAGGCATCGAAATATCATAGATTTTCCACTTCATAAAGTGACCCACTTCCTTCCATCCCTGGCTAGCATCAGATCTGCTTCTCGGGGGCCCCAGGTGTTAGCAGGGTAGAGCAAAGGGCCAAACGGCTGACTTTCCCAGACCCGAGCAATCCGATCAACAAACTGCCAGCTATACTCGACCTCATCCCACCTGGTGAATAAGGTTGAATCACCATTTAAGGCATCAAACAGCAGGCGTTCATACGCTTCCGGGGTCGTTCGACCCGAACAATTCTCACAGAAATCCATATACATCGGCTTAATCTTTTCGTCAGGGCTCAGGAGATCTTTGGTATTAAAGCGAAATATCACACCCTCTTGCGGTTGAATAGTGATCGCTAAGATATTAGGTTCGATCTCATCGCCACTGCCAAAATACAATACCCCCGGCAGCTTTTTAAACTGAACGATGATTTCAAAAGACTTTTGTGGCAGGCGCTTGCCGGTACGTAAATAGAAAGGTACTCCTGCCCACCGATAATTTTGCACAAATAGCTTGAGCGCTACGAAGGTCTCCGTACGACTGCCCGGGGCGACTTTGTCTTCTTCGAGATAGCCCTTGACCCGGTTACCATTGATAATACCGGGGCCGTACTGGCCTCTGACCACTTGGGTCGCGAATGATTCTTCCGGGATCGGGGCGAGTGACCTCAACACTTTAACCTTTTCATCTCTGATGGCCTCGGCCCCCAAATTAAGCGGCGGCTCCATCGCGATTAAAGTTAATGATTGCAAGAGATGACTTTGCACCATATCTCTGAGGGCTCCGGTCTGGTCATAATATGGCCCGCGGTCCTGGATTCCCTCGGTTTCACTAGCCCGAATTTGGATATGATCAATGTACTTGTAATTCCAGACATCCTCAAAAACGGAGTTGGCAAAGCGAATGGTCAAGATATTTTGCAGCATTCCCTTGCCCAGATAGTGGTCTATCCGGAAAATCGAGTCTTCGCCAAAAGTCTGGGTCAGCGCTCGATTTAAAAATCGGGACGAAGCCAGATCTTTGCCAAAGGGCTTTTCGATGATCACCCGACGCCAACTCTTCGGACCGGCCCTGTTCAAACCGATGGCATCCAATTGATTGACAATCGGCACGAACTGCTCAGGAGAGACAGATAAATAATACAGATAATTACCATTAGTATTATGTTTGGCATCTAACTCAGACAAGAATGAAGCTAACCGATCCCAGTCCCCAGTGTTATTGATATCAAGCTGTAGATAGGATAAGTGCGTTAGAAACCCCTTACACTCAGAAGGTGCAGTTTGCCGCGAATACTCCTGGATAGCCTCTGAAACACTGGCCAAAAACTGCTCTTGATCAGCGAGGCGCCGCCCTAACCCGACTACGGCAAAGTCGTCAGGCAGCAGCCCGCTTAGATAAAGATTGAACAAAGCGGGAAAAAGCTTACGTCTGGCCAAATCCCCGGTTGCCCCGAAGATAACAATTATTGCTGGTTGGATGGCTGTCTTCTCGCCAAAATTGCCCATTTTGCATCTCCTTTGATTAGATTGTAAGCTTAGCATCCCAATTTTGTCCAGGAGATAGCATTAAGAAAGCTCAGTCGTGAAACATTGAGCAATTTAAAGCATTCGTGAGCAATGATACGTTAGATTGACTACAATAGACGCACGTGTTAAGGTATATAGTAACTTGCTTTTCCTGTAAATTATTTGTAATCGGAGGGATGACGTGTGCGAACGGTAGTTTTGCCAGGCTCTAACCTGGAAGAATTCTTAGTCCGGCTCGCCATAGGACATGAACTGATAGTCCCGCAAAGGTCGGGAGCGAGTATTAGCTTTGCAACCTATGATCCGAGCTCAGAAGTTGTCGTTGACTATCAACGAAGCTTACTTCCACCCAAAAAGTTTTTCTTACCACCCGAAGAGGTGCTTTTTGACTTTGCACCCGGTGAAGGTTTCCGCCAAATGCCCACCAGCTCAGAACGTAGAATTCTCTTCGGCCTGCATCCCTGCGATATTCATGGACTAAAACGCCTTGATCAAGTTTTTCTTAATGGATATGTTGATACCTACTACCAGGCTCAACGGGATCGAACACTCATCATCGGTCTGAGCTGTCTCCCGGATGATAAGTGCTTCTGTAATTCAATGGGCACAGACTTGGTTACCGATGATTTCGACCTCTTCCTCACTGATCTGGGTGACAATTATCTCGTTGAAATCGGTTCTACCGAAGGCAATGACCTTATTTTAGCTAACGTCGACCTTTTTGAGCAAACAACTAGTGAAATTCTGCTTCGTAAATATAAAGTCTTTTTGGCCACCCGCAGTAATCTCTTTGAGCAAAAACTCGATACCTCCGGCCTTTCAAATATCCTAGCACTGGAGTGGGATAGTTCGCATTGGGAGGAGACGGCCGAGGACTGTCTAGCCTGTGGCAGATGTTCAATGAGCTGCCCGACCTGCTATTGCTTCACAATTTTTGACGATGTCAACTTGGATGGACAGTCCGGTTCACGCTGCCGTCAATGGACCTCTTGTCTGTACAAGAATTATGCTTTAGTCGCCGGCGGTCATAATTTTCGCCCCTCCCGCGGGGCCAGACTCCGCCAACGTATCATGCACAAGCATAAGGATTCTGTCGAGCGCCACGGCGTTTCAGCCTGCGTCGGCTGTGGTAGATGCCAGGCTAACTGCGCCGCAGGAATCAATATTTGCCAGGTATTAACTTCATTAAGGGGTGAATGCAGTGAATCAATCGTTGGCTAAAGTGCAAAACCCATATCAACCCTCGCGAGCCAAGATCGTTGACATCCGGGACCTAACCCCCGATACCCGGCTTTTTCAAGTTATGTTAATTGATCCGAAAGAGCGCGAACGGTTTACCTATCGCCCGGGGCAGTTTTGTCAAATCAGCATTACGGGTACTGGGGAAATACCAATTTCGATTAGTTCATCTCCGACCCGCCCAGGCCTTTTAGAATTTTGTATTCGCAAAGTCGGTAGGTCAACCTCCTCGATCCATCGCCTGGTCCCCACAGATGAGATTGGTATCCGCGGCCCGTATGGCAATGGGTTTCCTATTGAATATATGGAGGGAAAAGATGTCCTGATCATCGCCGGGGGGGTTGGGTTAGCCCCCGTCCGTTCGCTGTTATATTACATTTTGGATAATCGGGATCAATTTAATCAGGTCACTCTGTTGTATGGAGCGCGTTCCTTACAGGATATGCTTTTCCCCGCAGAGCTCCAAAGCCTCGAACAGCACCGTGACCTCAACATTCTGGTCACCTTGGATCAAGGCGACA
>CAZAAT010000059.1:0-14225 GCA_964483175.1 uncultured Bacilli bacterium | reverse complement strand
CTGTTGATAATAGTCATACGGGTGAAGATATTGGGAGTATTGCACTGGGACAGGCAAACGGTGTACTAATCGATAATAGTCTGGAGCGTGCCTTAGCCAAGGCAGAGCCCGATGTTTGCGTGGATTTCACCCGGCCAGAGGGGCTTTTTACTAGGGTTCAGACGGTCTTAAACGCAGATGTCCACCCGGTCGTGGGCACTACCGGGCTGACCCAGGTTGAGTTGGCTGATCTTGCTGATTTATGCAATCGGTTGAAGAAAGGAGCGATTATCGCCCCAAACTTTGCTATTGGCGCCTTGCTGATGATGAAATTTGCTGCGGAGGCGGCTCGTTTTTTCCCGGCTGTAGAGATCATAGAACTGCACCATCCCAAGAAAGTCGATGCTCCATCCGGTACTTCAATTAAAACAGCTGAGATGATTCTACAAACGCAAACCAAAGAAGAGTCTGAGGCAACCGAAATAGAGTCGGTACATGGGGTTCGCGGTGGCGAACTCGGTGGTATACGGATTCATAGCGTCCGGCTTCCCGGATTAGTCGCTCACCAGGAGGTAATCTTCGGTGGGCCAGGGCAGATTTTGACTATTCGCCATGATTCGATGAATCGGGAGTCCTTTATGCCCGGAGTCATCCTGGCCATTCGGAAAGTAGGGGATCTACCAGGCTTGGTATATGGATTGGACAAACTCATCGGACACCATGATGATACCATTAGCATATAATTAGGTGAAATCGTGGAAACGAATGGGTGAAGGACATGGCCGAATTAGAGGGCAAAAAGATTGCCGTGTTAGGTGGAGGCTTACGCGAAGCGGAGCTGGCAAATGCTTTACTTGATTCCGGTGCTGAGGTTGCAGTTTCCGGACTCAGGTCAGCCGGACAACTGCGTTTAGCTGCTCAGTCTCCAGAAGAAGCAACAGAACAAGCTGATGCTCTGATCTTACCGGTCAGCGGTCTGACTTCGGAGGGAAAGATCAAAGAGGTCGTCGAAGGCATAGAGCTTACAGTCTCAGTCGAACTGTTATCCAGACTAAAAACCGGTGCCCCGGTGGTGGTTGGCTCGGCCAATCAATGGCTCCAGCAGGTTGTTCACCAATCAGGATGCCGGCTGGTTGAATTGGTTGATGATGATGAGTTTGCTATTTTAAACGCCATCCCGACAGCTGAAGGGGCCCTGGTAGTAGCCATTGAGGCCTCATCAATTACCCTACATGGCAGTGACGCTTTTGTGTTGGGTTATGGCCGCTGTGGCCGAGCACTAGCCAGGGTACTCGTGGGTATGGGAGCGCGAGTTCATGTAATTGAGCGTTCACCTGTCAAACGAGCAATGGCAATCGAATCTGCGGTGAATGCATATCCGTTTACCGACTTGAAGTCCAAGTTGCGCGCGGCGGATTTCATTTTCAACACTGTACCGAGCCTTGTCTTGACCACTGACGTCCTTGAGAATCTCAAACTCGACTGTGTGATTATCGATATTGCTTCAGCACCTGGCGGTGTCGATTTCGCAGCTGCCAAAGCCCTTGGCATCCAAGCAATTTTAGCTTTAGGGTTGCCTGGCCGTTATTCTCCTAAAACAGCTGGAAAGATTCTAGCTACCATTGTTCCGCGAAAATTGATGGGCTTTCTAGCCTGATATCGCGGGGTGAATAGAATGGAATTGGCTGGAACCAAATTAGGTTTTGCCTTGACTGGTTCATTCTGTACTTTCGAACGGGTAATCCCACAGATTGAAAGGTTATTTTTGGCTGGTGTTGAAGTTATCCCTATTGTCTCTGAGCGCGTTGCCATGACGGATACCCGCTTTGGTACAGCCGAGTTCTGGCTAACAAAGTTACAGCAAATAACAGGAAAAAAACCGCTGACGGGGATTACGGAGGTTGAACCGTTAGGACCAAAGTGTTTGTTAGACATCCTAGTTGTGGCCCCATGTACGGGAAATACTATCGCGAAGGTAGCCAATGGGATTAGTGACCAAACCGTTCCCTTAGCGGTTAAAGCACATTTGCGCAACGAACGTCCGGTAGTTCTTGCCGTGTCTAGCAATGATGGTTTGGCAGGTAATGCGGTTAATATCGGCGCGTTACTAAACCTAAAAAATATCTTTCTGGTTCCGTTTGGTCAGGATGATCCGCTGAATAAACATAATTCATTGGTGGCCAAAATGGAACTGATTCCGGAGACAGTTCAACAGGCTTTAGCCGGCAAACAAATTCAGCCGCTTTTAATTTCTTACTGAGGAAAGGGGATCTCCATGGGGTATAATGTAGCGATTGTCGGAGCAACGGGAGTTGTAGGCCAAGAGCTAATAACACTTTTAGAGCAGCGAAAATTTCCGGTCGATAAAATAAAACTGCTTGCTTCTGCTCGTTCTGCCGGGAAAACCATGGAGTTCGGCCAGCAAACCGTCGAAATTGAAGAGGCGACTACCGAAGCATTTGCCGGAATTGACATCGCCTTCTTTGCAGCCGGAGGCTCTATTAGTGCCGCTTTAGCCCCGGCTGCAGTTGAGCATGGTGCAGTGGTTATCGATAATACGAGCAATTTTCGGTTGGAGCCTGATGTTCCCTTGGTCATCCCGGAAGTTAACTCCGATGATTTGACCTGGCATAAAGGGATTATCGCCAATCCCAACTGCTCCACAATTATTATGGCGGTTGTCCTAGCGCCGATCTACCAAGCAGCCGGGCTAAAACGAGTCGTAACCTCGACTTACCAGGCAGTATCGGGTGCCGGCGCCGCAGCGATGACCGAACTCGACCAGCAGGTTCGAGAGTATCTTGACGGTACACAACCCACGGCGCAGGTATTACCGGTTGCTTCTTTGCCCCGGCACTATCAGATCGCTTTTAATCTGATTCCGCAGATCGATGTCTTTGAAGATGGCGGATATACTAAAGAAGAGTGGAAGATGATTAAAGAAACCCGTAAAATTTTCCATTTACCGGAGTTGCCAATCACAGCGACAACGGTTCGGGTTCCTGTATTCCGTTGCCACTCGCTCTCGCTCAATATCGAAACTGAAAAGAAGCTGACGGTGAGTGAAGCCAGAGAATTGTTGTCAACTTATCCGGGGATCTCGGTAATTGATGAGCCAGCATCGCAAAGCTATCCGATGCCGTCAGTATTGAGCGGTACCGATGACGTTTATGTCGGCCGAATTCGTGAAGATGACTCAGTAGCCTGCGGGCTTAACCTTTGGGTTGTTGCTGATCAGATCCGAAAAGGGGCTGCTTTAAACTCTGTACAGATCGGCGAAGAGTTAATTAGGAGAGGACTTGTCTAACGTGGATGTTATCGTCCAAAAATTTGGTGGTACTTCGCTAAAAGGGCCCAAAGAGCGCCAGCAAGCCGTCACTATAGTTAAAGCGGCTGTAGAGGCAGGGCTGGCAGTAGTTGTCGTGGTCTCGGCGATGGGGCGCAAGCCGGATCCATATGCCACCGATACCCTCCTAGAGGTGGTGGCCGATGAGTTGCCTGAAAGCACAGGTTTGCCGGAACGAGAGATTGATTTATTACTCTCTTGTGGTGAAATAATCTCGGCCACTTTATTTGCCGGCCTATTACAGTCTGCCGGTTTGGCCGCAGTAGCTTTGACCGGTGCACAAGCTGGAATTATTACTGATAATAATTTTACTTGTGCTCATATTATTCAGGTGAACCCGGAACGGGTTTCCAAAGAACTCCAGGAAGGCAAAGTGGTAGTAGTTGCTGGATTTCAAGGACGCACTGAGGACAACGAGATAACTACCCTCGGTCGGGGCGGGAGTGATACCTCTGCGGTAGCTTTAGGGGCAGCTCTAAAGGCCAAGCGAGTTGAAATTTATACTGATGTATCAGGGATAATGACGGCAGATCCGCAAATTTCCCAAGAGGCAACTCTGCTAAAACAGGTTACCTACCAGGAAGTAGTCGAATTGGCTCACCTTGGGGCTAAAGTTGTTCATCCCCGGGCAGTCGAGTTAGCGATGGCTGCTGGAGTTCAACTCTGGATCAAGGGCACTGATGGACGGTCAGAGGGTACTTTAGTCACTGGATCGTTTGCCGGGGGCGTCGAGATCACGGGTGATAGAGTGATTACCGGAATTGCCCATATTCTTGGGATAGCCCAGGTTCGGGTCGATTTGGTTCCAGAGGCGCCTCCAGGCGAGCAGCATCTAGCTATTTTTACCAAGTTAGCGGATGAAAACATTAGTGTGGATATTATCAATGTATTTCCAGATCGGGTTATTTTTACCGTTCAGGAGCGGGTTTTACCGGCTGCCATTAAGGCCTTGACCGGCTTAGGTTATGCGCCCCAAACTGAAAGCGGGTTCGCGAAAGTGTCAGCAGTTGGAGCCGCAATGCGCGGGGTACCGGGGGTTATGGCTCGGATTGTCCGAGCTCTACAAGCGGTCAAAGTGGAAATATTTCAATCGGTTGACTCGCATGCTAACATTTCCTGCTTGATACGGTCGGATCAGTTGGCAGAGGCAATTAGATCTTTACACGCGGAGTTCGGCTTAAACGGATTTTCGGATTAGTCTGGAGGGTTGTCTGATGACTGATTTTGGTGTGGTATTAACCGCGATGGTGACCCCATTTAGAGAGGATGGAAAGGTCAACTACGAGGCTGCTGCTGATTTAGCACAACGCTTGGTGGCCAACGGCAGTGACGGCTTGGTGGTTTCTGGAACAACAGGTGAAGCTCCGACTCTGACCGAGGACGAAAAGATCAAATTGTTTTCTGTTATCACCGAGGCCGTGGGCGGTAAGGCTATGGTTGTTGCGGGAACTGGTTCGTATTCAACCGAAAACTCAATCCAATTGACGATCGCGGCCGAGAAGACCGGTGTTGATGGGGTGATGTTGGTCAGCCCCTATTACAATAAGCCTACGCAGGAAGGTCTGTATCAACATTTTAAAGCAGTGGCCGGAGCTACCAAGTTACCGGTAATTATCTACAATGTACCGGGGCGCACCGGGGTTAATGTAGAACCGGAAACGGTGATTCGACTGGCCAAAGATGTTCCTAATATTGTTGCTGTCAAGGAGGCCAGTGGAGATCTTGATCAGGTAGCAATGATCCGCCGTGAGCTGCCTGCCTCTTTTTTAATTTACAGTGGTGAAGATAATCTGACTTTGCCAATTTTATCCGTGGGAGGACACGGGGTTATCAGTGTTGCCTCACACTTGGTGGGGATGGAAATCAAAGAGATGTGTTCTCTTTATCAGCAAGGCGAGATCGCAAAAGCGCGTGAAATACATCTTAAGCTATGGCCACTTTTTAAGGCTCTGTTTGTTCGGTCAAACCCGATTCCGGTCAAAACGGCATTAAACCTCTTGGGTATCACAGTCGGAGGATTTAGACTGCCGTTGTGCGAGGTAAGCGAGGATGAGCTTTCAGCGGTTAAAACAGAGCTTAAAACCTTAGGGCTTATCTAAGAACAGGAGGTTGGTTGATTGGGAGATAAAACAATGAAACTTCGAGTTATCCCCTTAGGGGGGCTTGGGGAAATCGGCAAAAATATGACCGTTTTTGAGTACGGTGATGATATCATCATCGTTGATGCCGGTATGGCTTTCCCTGATGATGAATTATTGGGTATTGATTTAGTAATACCGGATTTTCATTATGTTATTGAAAACAAGGAGCGGGTACGCGGGGTATTTCTTACTCACGGACACGAGGATCATATTGGGGCCTTACCGTATCTGCTGCAAGAGCTCTCTGTCCCGGTCTACGGTACTAGATTGACTTTGGGCTTGGTAGAGCAAAAACTAAAAGATCAAGCGCCGAGACTTGATCCCGATCTTCGAGTTGTCAAGGTAGGGGATAAGGTACAAACAGGCTGCTTTAGCCTCGAATTTATTAGAGTTAACCATTCGATAGCTGATACCGTAGCCATGGCGATTGAGACACCGCTGGGATGTATAGTTCACTCCAGTGATTTTAAGTTTGATCAAACTCCGATTGATGGGGAGGTCAGTCAGTTTCATCGGCTTGCCTATTATGGGGACAAGGGTGTTCTACTCTTGCTGTCGGATAGTACAAATGCTGACCGGCCAGGCTACACCTCATCTGAACGGGAAGTTGGCAAGTTTTTGGATGAGAATTTCCGAGCGGCCAAGCAGCGGATCATTGTGGCCACATTTTCGACCAATATCCATCGTGTCCAACAGATTGTTGACATGGCGCATAAGTACGGGCGTAGGATAGCGATTGTCGGGCGCAGTATGCTCAATGTTTTTTCAGTAGCACGGGATATGGGCTATCTGCGGGTCCCCAAGGGTATCGAGATTGACTTGAACGACATCGGTCAGGTCCCCCATGACGAATTGGTAATTATTTGCACCGGCAGTCAGGGTGAGCCAATGTCGGCACTAAGTCGGATTGCAAACAATGATCATCGCAAGATCAGCATTGTGCCGGGTGACTTGGTCATAATTTCAGCGATCGCAATCCCCGGCAATGAAAAACTGGTAGGCAGGACGGTTAACCACCTCTTCGAGTTAGGTGCTAATGTCGTTTATGAGTCTACCCCAGGTGTTCACGTCTCCGGCCACGCTAGCCAAGAAGAGCTGAAACTGATGCTCAATTTGGTCAGACCCAAATACTTCCTTCCAGTGCATGGAGAAAGCCGCCACTTATACCTGCATGCCGGGTTAGCCGAGGCAGTTGGAATTCCCCGGGATAATATTTTCGTTTTAAAGAACGGGGACATTCTGGAAATCGATGCTAAATCGGCCCGGAGCGATAACAAAGTTCAAGTGGGGCAAGTTTTGGTGGACGGTCTCGGTGTTGGCGATGTCGGCAATGTAGTGCTCAGGGACCGGAGAGTGCTTTCGCAAGACGGAATCTTGATCGTAGTCGTCACGACCGAAAAACAGACCGGGAGGATAGTAGCCGGACCGGATGTAATTTCGCGGGGGTTCGTCTACGTTCGGGAGTCTGAGGCGTTACTAGAAGAAGCCAAGGAAAAAGTTATGGCTGCCCTCGGTGATTTGGGCGAAGAAGAGGTTAAGGAGTGGTCGGTACTAAAACGCAGGATCAAAGAAGTGTTGGATGCATTCTTATGGGAGCGCACCAAACGCCGACCGATGATCATGCCGATTATCATGGAAGTATAATCCAAATAACAAAGAATTTATCCGGCGGGTTTTCTCCATACTAGTAATATGATTCGGGGTATGGAGGTAACCACATGGACAGTAAAAATGTAGGAAACGAGGCCGCACCACGCCGGGATGAGCAGGAACCCTCGGTCAGCCCTGAGCAGGTAGCACTCGAAAGTGTAAAACAGGTTGGGCAAATGCCCCTTAGTCCGCCGATAGACCCGGTTATTCATACGGTTCCGATAATCGGGCAAATCGAAGGGCATATGGTAATGCCCCCCAAAAACAAAACGACCAAATATGAACACATTCTGCCCCAAGTTGTCGCAATTGAACAAAACCCGAAAATTAAAGGGGTTCTGTTTATGCTCAACACTGTCGGCGGTGATATCGAAGCTGGCTTGGCAATTGCTGAAATGATCAAAACAATGTCCAAGCCAACTGTATCCTTAGTCTTAGGTGGTGGACATTCGATTGGCATTCCTATAGCTGTAGCTGCGAAAAGATCTTTTATCGCTGAAACAGCTACCATGACCGTGCACCCAATACGCCTGACCGGCTTGGTCATTTCGGTTCCACAAACCTATGAATACCTGGAAAAGATGCAGGATCGGATTGTCCACTTCACGGTTAAAAACTCAAAAATTACCGAAAAGAGACTTCGTGAATTGATGTTTCGTAACGGCGCGTTAATGCGGGATATCGGTACGGTTTTGGTTGGCCGCGAAGCCGTCCGAGAAGGACTAATCGACCAGGTTGGAGGGGTAGCTGAAGCAATGCAAACGTTATGGCAGCTGATTGCGGAGCAGGAAGGTCGGTCGCTCATGGATATGAAGGGGGATGCTCAAGGTGCTATATACGATTATCCCAGAAGAAGTCGTATTAGAGGGCATAGACGAAGAGTACATCGCCATTAAAGAAATTGTTTATCAAGGGGTCTTGATGAGTGTGCGACCATGCCCTGAGGAAGATGGAGTAATAATCGAACGACTCATCAGTTCGGATCCCCAGGTTTTTCTGCGGTCAGACCTGCAGCCTGGCACGGTTATTCGCCAATCATTTTGAGGACGGCATGCGCGCCGTCCTTTTATCATATCCCTAGAATAGCATCTAGGGGTGTGATTTATTGATGACGAGGGCCGGCCTTATCTTCGCCTGTGGAATAGGCAGTTTTTTCTTGGGTTTAAAGACCGTATCTTTTGCCTTTGGCGAGCTCTTTAACCGCCGGCTCAAACAGCAACTGACCACGGTGACCAACAATCGCCTGTGGCAAGTTTTTTTGCTCTCGACACTTTTTACCAGCGTTGTCCAGAGCAGCAGTGCCGTCACTGTTATCGGTGTGTGTTTGGTCAATTCGGGCGTCTTGACCATTGCAGATGCGGTAGCGTTAACTCTGGGGGCTAATGTCGGGACTACGGTGACAGCACAGCTAATAAGCCTATCCTTGCGAGAGAGTATTGTCTGGCTGCTAGCGATCGGGTTGTGCTCCACTACAATATCCTTTTTCCTGCGAATGCGCCGACGCCAACTCTTATTTGCCGGCCTAGCGGTAAGCGGTCTAGGTGTGCTATTGACCGGATTCGAATTGTTGCAGATAGCGTTACAAAATTTAGCTTACCTACCTAGTTTTGCCGCTGTACTCGCGTGGATGGGTGGCGGCAGCGTCAAAGGTTTTTCAGGGGGATTCTTGATAACGGCTGTGGTGCAGAGCAGCTCATTGGTAATAGCCTCTATCATCTCTTTGCTCCGACAGGGGCAGCTTGGTTTGGATGCAGCTCTCTATGCAATGCTTGGCAGCAATGTAGGTACTTCGCTTACAACTCTTTTGGCGATGGTTGGGGGGACCAAAGCTGGCAAAGCGGCAGCCCTTTCTAATCTAGCCTTTAATCTCATCAGCGTTCTCATGTTTCTGCCATTTGTAGGCTTATTGCGCCTGATTGTGCTAGCAACCAGTGTTGATCCTGGGCGCCAGTTGGCCAATGCCCACACGATTTTTAATCTAGTTACGGCAACAGCTGTTTTGCCCTTTGTTCCCTGGCTAGCGGGAGCGTTGTTGCAAATCACCGAGCTAATTCATCCACGAGAGGATTAATGCAAGATAAAGACAAATAATGGCAGGACTGTTCGGTTTTAGCAGGAATATATAACACAGAACGACTTATGGAGGTGAAAGTGATGTTTGTTAAGGATAAGATGTCCTCTGATGTGATCACGGTAAGTCCCGAGACTAATGTACTTGAGGCTCTCGAGCTGATGCGCAAGCATAAAATTCGGCGTTTACCGGTCATGGATGGGACTAAATTGGTGGGTATAGTCACCGAAATGGATTTGATCAGAGTTTCTCCCTCCCCAGCTACGTCTTTGAGCGTCTATGAACTTAATTATTTGCTAGCGAAGATGACTGTTAAAGATGCTATGTCGACTCAACCAATTGTTGTCGACTCAGAGGCTACGCTTGAAGAAGCCGCCTTGATCATGAGAGAAAATCAGATTGGCGGGCTTCCGGTTGTACACGAAGGGAAATTAGTAGGGATTATTACTGAGACAAATATTTTTGATGCTTTCATTGAATCAATGGGTTTGCGCAGAGCTGGGATTCGGGTTGCCTTGGAGGTAGAAGACCACCCTGGGGTACTGGCCGAGCTTACCGGCTTAATCTATAAAACGGGGATCAACATCATCTCGTTGGCTACTTTTACTGGTTTACCAGAAGGTCGGGCTAGCATCGTGGTCCGCCTGGCAGTAGATACTGCCGATCAATTAATACAAGAGCTACAAGAACACGGTTACAGTGTTTCACATGTCTCAAACCTTGGTTAAAGAGCTAAGCCGCAGCTAAAACCTGCGGCTTTAAAAATTTCGGCTTTGCTACGATTGAATTGTCGGGACAGGAATAATGTGCTTGATTGTTGAAATTTTTACAGACGATCATTAAAGGTTGAGAATTCATGCCATTACCCCGTTCAAGTATTAAGAGAAGCCCAGGGTTTGTTTTATTGACTTTTGTTAGCTTGATTATCGTTCTGGTGGCAACGATCGGTTGGTTGATCACTCAGGATTGGCGGATTCTCCGTCCAAGTGTATCGGCCAAAATTGGCACGGTCGAAACCACATACTCTGCGATTGGTATAGCTTTGCGCGAAGAGGTAGTGCTAAACTCTCCGATCGGCGGGCAGGTGGACCAGCTAGTTTCCGAGGGGGTTAGGGTACCTGCCAATAAAGTGGTTGCTATAGTAACCGATAACGAGTATGCAAGGTTTTTGGCTCGCGAACAAGACTTACTCCAACGGCGCCTAGAAGACATCTTAACACGCAATCCGCTTAATAAACCAACCGGCACTAACCAGGCTACTATTCCGAATGCAATGGCAGATGAGGAAGAGGCCATCAGAAAACGTCTGGCCGAAATAGCCGATGAGCTGAAAGCTTGTCGGATCGAGATTGTAGCCTCCACAGCCGGTGAGGTGGCTTTTTATGTTGATGGTTTGGAAAGTCCGGGGCCGATGGTTGCCATTGATAATCTACTAAAAATGCCGCAACCGCTCGCCTCATTTCCCAAGGTACCGAAGAAACCCCTGCAGACCATGCGTAACCGAGTGGTCGAAGCGGACAAGCCTCTGGTAAAAATCATCGATACTTTGCAGTTTTGGGTAGTCGCAGACTTACCGATCGATGCTAAGGTCTCAGTGGGGAAAAAGATTAAAGTAGGCTTTGCCGAAGCCGGCCGCGAGCTCTGGGATGCCAAAGTTGAAAAATTAGCTGCTTACCCTGATTTTTTGCGGGTGGCGTTGTTTATTCCGGACTATCAGCCATTTTTTAGCAAACAACGATGGTCGGAATTAACAGTGGTGACTGAATATCATGAAGGTATACGTGTTCCCGTCCGGGCGTTAAAGCCAACAAATACTGGGTATCAGGTTTATGTTAAGGGGTTTGGTGGCGTTGTCTCCAAACCCGTACGCGTTATTGTCAAAGATGCTGAAAATGCGATCGTTGACGGTCTGGCCGAGGGGACTCGTGTGATCTTGTAACTAACCGGGAGGAATTGGGTAAATGAAAAAAACGTTTGTGCTGGATACCAGCGTATTACTGCATGATCCGCAATCAATATTTGCGTTTCAAGATAATGATGTAATAATTCCAATCGCTGTAATCGAAGAAATCGATGGGCAAAAGCGCAAATCTGATCAAATCGGCCGAAGTGCACGCATGGTATCTCGGTATTTGGACGATTTGCGCTCGCAAGGGCGCTTGAACCAAGGTGTTGATAACGGTCAAGGTGGGATGTTAAAGATCGAACTAAACCACCAGGATCTTCCGAGTTTCCCGCTTAATTGCGACCGAATAAACAATGACAATCGGATTATTGCTGTGGCTGCCAATTTGCAACAGGATGATCAGGTGAAAAAGCCGGTTATTCTGGTTACCAAGGATATTAATATGCGCATTAAGGCTGATGCACTTGGTCTTTTGGCAGAAGATTACGAGACCAATAAGGTTAACATTGATGAACTATATACCGGCTTCAAAACAATTGAAACTTCCCCGGCGGTTATCGATACCTTTTTTCGCCAGGGCTATCTAGACCTAGACGAGTTGGCAGAGGAATTATTCGCCAATCAGTTTTTGATGCTTCAGGATAATGCAGGGCGGTCACAAACGGCTCTGGCCAAGGTTGATCTTACTCAAAAAAGGATTTTGCCTCTACGATACCATCATGCTGATCTTTCGGGGATCCGGGCGCGCAATCGGGAGCAAAAGTTTGCTTTGGAGGCCTTGCTCGACGAAAATATTCAGCTAGTTACTCTGGTAGGGCAAGCTGGTACCGGCAAGACTTTACTCGCCCTTGCTGCAGGCATTGAAAAGGTATTAGAGGAAAAGGCCTATCGAAAACTACTAATTTCCCGGCCGGTCGTACCGATGGGCAACGATTTAGGTTTTCTACCTGGTGATGTTGATGAAAAATTGCGCCCATGGATGCAGCCGTTATATGACAATTTGGAGTTAATCTTCGGCAACCGAGATCGAGGGGAGAAACTTGATTCATTCATCCAGCACTTAAAGGAAATTGATCTGCTTGATATCGAAGCTTTAACTTATATTCGCGGGCGCTCTATTCCCGGGCAGTATTTTATACTTGATGAAGCCCAAAACCTTACCCCGCACGAGGTTAAAACAGTTATTACACGTGTCGGAGAAGGGACCAAAATAGTCTTGACGGGTGATCCCTATCAGATCGACAACCCATACCTCGATGCAAATAGTAATGGCTTGACCTATGTTGTAGAACGGTTTAAAGATTATGTTGGTGCGGCTCATATTACCTTAACGAGAGGTGAGCGTTCAGCGCTAGCCGAGATGGCTGCACAGGTTTTATAATTATGTTTACATCAGAAAGAACAGTTCAAATTGGCGAGGCAATTGAGCGCATTCAGGATCAGATAGCGACAGCTGCGGTCCGGGCCGGCCGTGACCCGTCAGAGGTCACCCTGGTCGCGGTGAGCAAAAATCAGGAGATAGATGCTATTCTGGCGGCCTACCACTTCGGAGTGCGTAACTTTGGTGAAAATCGGGTGCAGGAGGCGTTGACTAAAATTTCTGCCGTTCCGGCCGATGTGAACTGGCATTATCTTGGCCAATTACAGCGTAATAAAGCCAGGAAAGCAACTGAGTTTGCTGCTTTAATTCACTCGGTGGATCGCCTAGCATTGGCGGAGACGCTCAATCGCTTAGGGTGCGAACAAGGCCGTAAAATTGAAGTTTTGATTGAGGTTAATATTGGCGAAGAACCTTCTAAGGGCGGGGTTTATCCGGACCAAGCTACTGATTTGATTGAGCAATTGGCTGGCTGTTCACATCTGGCCATTAAAGGTTTAATGACCGTGGCCCCAATAGTCGCACAGGCTGACCACGCCCGGCCGTATTTTGCAAAATTACGAGAGCTAGCGGCAAAGATTTCGGAGCTCAGACTTCCCAACGTCGCCATGGAGATCTTGTCAATGGGAATGACCGGTGATTTTACCGCAGCGATTGCTGAGGGTTCAACCTTAGTTCGTATTGGAGAAGGTATATTCGGGCCGCGTCGGTAATTAGGAGGAAAATTAGATGGCTAACTTGTTGGATAAGCTGCTAAATTTGATGGGCGTAGAAGATGAGGAGCTTGAGGAAGGTTTTAGTACCTATGACCGGTTCACTGAGCGACCGACCAGACCGGTTCTGCGAGCCAATCCTGAGCCCAAAGCCTCACGGGGACGCTTGATCTCGTTCCCGGGTAAACCCGACCAAGAGGACGGACTCACCAAGATCGCTCTCAGTGAGCTTGTCGACTTTGATGAAGTCCCGGAGGTTGTCGCTAACTTACGATCAGATGTGCCGGTGGTGATTAACCTCAGACGCTCGGCTCCCCAAATGGCCCAGCGGATCTTAGATTTTTTGTGCGGAGTAATTTTTGCGATTGATGGTCGGATTGCCAAGGTCGAAGATGCGATTTATCTGCTGACCCCCAAAGGCGTTAATATCTCAGCAGATTTAGATTTGTTAAGTCTCGACCCTGAGTTGGACTGGCTAAATAAGTAAATTAGGGAGGGAATCTGTTGGGAGAGCGGGTAGTCATTATTGGGACAGGCGTTATGGGTCATGCGGTGCTCGAAGGCTTGCTCAAGCTAGACCCGGGTCGCGCAGACGAGATCATCGCCGTAGATATTGACCAAAATAAGCTTGCGGAGGTTAAAGAGCAGTATGGAGTCGGAGTTTCAACTTCGGCACCGGAGGCTATTATCGATGCTGATTTGGTCGTCTTGGCGGTGAAACCCTGGCTGGCCCCCGAGGTCTTAACAGATATTGCTAACACTTGGCCAGTCAACTGTTTATTGGTTTCTATTGCAGCGGGTGTACGGATTGCCAGTCTCGAAGCGTTATTGCCGGATGGGGCCCTAGTTGTACGGGCGATGCCAAATACTCCAGCCACAATCGGAGCTGGTATAACCGCGATTGCCGGGGGTACCAGCGTCGAGCCGAACCATCTGGATCAGGCAAAAAGAGTTTTGAGCTCCTTGGGCGAAGTGGTCACTGTCAGCGAAGAAGAGCTTGACGCGGTAACCGGCCTGAGTGGCAGCGGTAAATCTTCGCTT
>CAZAAT010000058.1:0-14395 GCA_964483175.1 uncultured Bacilli bacterium | reverse complement strand
GCTTTAGAAGAAGGATATACAGCGTATTTTACAACACTAGACCGGATGATTATGGATTTAAAGCGGGCAGAGGCCAACCATGATCTAGACCGTAGACTCAGAGTTTATCTTAAGCCCAAAGTTCTTGTCCTAGATGAGATTGGATATCTCCCGTTAGACAGATCCGGGGCGAACCTATTGTTTCAGTTGGTCTCCAGGCGTTATGAACGCGGCAGCATGATTATCACCTCAAACAAAAGCTATGGGGATTGGGTTAGCTTTTTGGGTGATTCGGTACTAGCATCGGCTATTTTAGACAGGCTACTACATCACTCGGTTACCGTAAACATCAAAGGTGATAGCTACCGATTGATGAACCGGCGAAAGGCTGGTCTTGTTACAGTGCCGCCGGCGGATGGAGGTGAGGAAAGCAGAAAAACTAATCACAGCTAGGGGTGGCTAATTGCGGCTAAAACGGAACTTTTAAACCGGCAATTTCAGGAATGATAACGCCGGCATTGACAACTGTTAATAGCGTTAAAAAACTTGCGCTTAAGGGAATTATGGATGAGGGTTCCCAAGGAGTACAATACATCCGGGCACAAACAGACGTTACAGATCCTAAATTTACGGGTCTAAAAGCGTTGTTGGAACTCCGAGAAGAGTTAAAGAATATTGTTGAAATTCAAGTCGTAGCGTTTCCTCAACAAGGAATGTACACCTATAAGGGTGGACGTGATTTAGTAGAAGAAGCTCTTAAGATGGGTGCCGATGTTGTTGGCGGAATTCCACATTATGAGCCAGCTAGAGAATTTGGTGAAAAATCCATTCATGACATCGTTGAACTTGCTTTAAAATACAATAAGCTTATTGACGTTCACTGTGATGAGACGGATGACCCGCAATCACGTTTTGTTGAGCTGTTAAATGCACTTGTTCTTATGGAAGATTACGGTATAAAAACTACTGCGAGTCATACTTGCTCATTTGGTTCTGCAGATGATTCATATGCATATAGAATGATAGACTTGTTTAAAAAGAGCAAAATGAACTTCATCTCTTGTCCAACTGAAAATGCATATCTTCAAGGCCGTCATGATTCTTATCCTAAACGCCGTGGTCTTACTAGGGTAAAGGAATTCATGGAAAATGATATTAATGTTGCATTTGCACAAGATTCAATCAATGATCCTTGGTATCCAATGGGTAATGGTAATCTGATGAATATTCTAGACAATGGTATTCATTTAGCGCAAGTCATGTCACCGGAACATATTGAAATTGATTTGGATCTTATCACCTACAATGGAGCTAAATGTTTAAATATCCAAGACAGATATGGATTGGATGTAGGTAAAGATGCAAACTTCATCGTTCTTGACGGAGACAGTCCATTCGATGTAATTAGAAATCGTGCTGGTGTTCTTGCTTCCATTAGAAAGGGAGAATATCTATTTAAGCAAAAGCCTGTAGAGTATGAGGTTAAGCTCGATTTAGGCGTAAAATATTAATGTAAATACTGACACCTTGAAAAATCAGGTGACAGCCGCATAATCGCACTAGAGAGCGGATGGCGAATAGCATGAGCGGATTCTTGTTTGGCGCTCGGGTTATTCTCCGCCGCTTTTTTCTTTTTCCCGAAAAATGGAGTTAACATGATGCATGTATCAGATACCCCATTAGTGTCCAGGGTGGGTATACGAAATTAGGGGAATACACTCTGACTGCCGTGTATCCCAAAGATTCACCTGGCTATCGAAGACCTGAAGAAAGCGCAGTTGATCTGGACTGCGCAGAGGGGAGTTTTTATTAATTCCAGCCTATTTGATGGTACATCAGCTATGGAGTGTGTGACATTGATGTCAAGAGTTGATAAGAAAGTGTTATAATAGCCTAAATAAAGCGCATTTAAAGGAGAATAACATGGAGTACAAAATATTAGGTAAGAAAAATGATATTGCACAGATTATTACCGATGAGATTATTATCAAAGATGCTCAATCTGCATTAGATTTGATTGCAACCGTACAATACGAAACCGATTGTGACAAGCTTATAGTATCCAAGTATTGCGTGGCCGATGATTTTTTTGTTTTAAGCACCGGAATTGCGGGCGAAATATTACAGAAGTTTATCAACTATCATAAAAGAATTGCCATTGTTGGAGATTACTCAAAATATACAAGCAAACCTCTTAAAGACTTTATATATGAAAGCAATAACGGAAACAGTATCTATTTTGTATCGAGCATAGAGGAAGCCTTGCTTAAGTTAGATAGCGCTGAATGAGCCTAATATGTAGCGACAATATCTCATTGGGAAAAGGGCTGAATTAACAGTGGAACAGAGAAGAAACTATGTGCGGCTTTCATCTGTCAATAGCAAGGCCATCCACGAGTATAACGAAAAAATGCTATCCGCAGAGACACTAATAGGTGGAATTTTGATGATGCTGCCGGTGTTGGCAGCCCCTTTCAGTGCCACTAAACAACACGCTGTTCCCGCCTATTTACTGGCAGCAGCGCTCTTTTTCAGCCTGTTTGTTATATTTAAGTTTCCTTTGATGAAAAAGTACACTCTGGCCGGGTTGTATTTATGTTTTTCCGTTTTCTTTGCTTTTGCTATTTATCTCAGTGTGGTTCATACACCAAATATGCGGGCAACGATTCTTCTGGGTGCATTTTGCATTACACCGCTCGGTTTCATCGACCGTCCTGGCCGAATAAATCTCTTTGTAGCTTTTTGGTTTGTGGTACATACGATTTTCGCGTTTCAACTTAAACCGCAATATGCGCTCGACGATACAATCAATTCCCTATGTTTTGCGATTTTGGGTTGCTTTATCGGTAATTTAATGATCTGGGGGCGTTTGGAAGGTTACGAGGCTCAAAGACTGCTGACTATTGAAAAAGAAACTGATGTACTGACTGGTCTTTTGAATCGGCGCAAACTCTTTGAAACTCTGGCAGCTCTGGAAACAACAAGCTCGGAAAAGCCATCTGGAATTGTCATGATTGATATCGATCACTTTAAAGACTTTAACGACAAGTACGGCCACGCGGCTGGTGACCAATGCCTGAGTCGCTTAGGAGAAGTGTTCGCAAAGTTTTCACAGAGTTTTCGGCTGGACTTCTATCGCTACGGTGGCGAAGAATTCGTGGCGATGGCATATGGATACAGTAAGAAAGAACTATTGTCGATCGTAGAAAGCCTGCGGATTTCGGTACAAAATACAGATATAGCAGGGTTTCGTACTACGATCAGTATTGGCGTTGCTTACTGCGGTGACCAGCTAGTTCGTAATTATGAAAAGATCATTGATCGAGCTGATAAGGCCGCTTATGCCGCTAAACATGCAGGGCGAAACAAAGTGTGCGCATTCTGAAAGGGGATGGGATTGTGAGGAGATTATTTGCAGGAAAAGCTATTGGAACAATTATTGTCTTTACAGTATTGGGAGTTTATCTAGTGCTTAAATATGTACTCTCATAATGAAAGAAAATATGCATTTCAATCCGGTAAAATCCATTATAGCCATTTACCTGGTGTGCTTTTTCTTTCGAATGGTTGAATACATGGTTATCCGCACAGATCGGAGCATCTTTGGTGAGGCATTTATCCATAAACTGCTGGGTATCGTTGTACTTATTTGGGCAGTGCGGTATTTTTCGCTCAAATGGGCGGAAGCAGGCTTTTTGCGTAAGTCGGTAGTAAGGTATACACTCTATGGCCTGCTGCTTGGTGCAGCCGTATTTTTAATTGCCTTTGGATTTGAGTTCTTTTGGCAACTATCAAAAGGAAGTAGTCCTTCACTACAAATCTATGTGACCAGCTATGGGATTGGTGGCAATTTCGGCAAAGAGTATGCTCTAATATTTTTTGTTTTTTGCATTGTCGGGAATATCATCAATGTGGTTATGGAAGAAGGAATCTTCCGGGGTCTATTTATTAAACTATTGGAAACAAGGTATTCATTTATTAAAGCGGTCGTTTTTTCCTCCATTCTCTTTGGCATCTGGCATATTGCAGCTCCTCTGCGCGGTTTGTTCGAAGGAGAAATGAGTGTGGCTGGTGCGACCATGTCGGCCCTCATGTTAATTCTAACAACAGGACTTACCGGAGCAAAATTCTGTTTATTGACTAAAATTACTGGCTCGCTTTGGATGCCGATGGCCGATCATTTTTTCAATAATACCATCATTAATCTTTTGCATGTTGAAACGATCTCTGGCGTAGATGAATTACAAGTAATCCGCATTTCGATTGCTCAAACGGTATCATTTCTATTTGTTCTGTTTATCTATTTGAAAAGTAGAGCATACCAAAAGTACACCTTTCGTGCATAGCTAGGTATGATAAAGACAAGGAGGATGCAATCATCGATACAAATAAGGTTCAAATTCATGGTGAAGAAAGTATTCAAAATGTTGGGCCATCGAAGATCAAGGTAGCTTATCAGCGCTTTGGTAACCCTGCTTGGCCGCCTGTCTTTCTGATTATGGGTGCTGGTGCACAACTGATTAACTGGCCAGAGGGATTTTGCTTAGAATTGGCTAGTCGCGGTCTGCATCTGATTCGATTCGATAATAGGGATGCTGGACGTACAACTCACTTTTCAGATGCACCTATTCCGGATTTTCCAGCGATACAATCCGGTGATTTCTCCACAGTGACTTATACTCTTTCCGACATGGCAGCAGATACGGTAGGGCTTATGGATGCTCTGGGATATGATAGTGTACACCTGGTTGGCGCGTCAATGGGTGGAATGATAGCGCAAACAATAGCTATAGAGTATCCTCATCGGGTTCGGTCACTGACTTCTATGATGTCAACTACAGGGGATCCTTCGGTTGGACAGCCTGACTATTCGGTGTTGGCAGGCCTAGGCTCACCCCCTTATGATGACCGTCAAGCCTATATCGATTGGCAGATTCGATCACGTAAAGCTATTGGTTCTCCCAAATACCCTTTAGACGAAAAAGCTACTGCTCAAATCGCTGGTCTGGCCTGGGATAGGGATCATGATCCACTGGGTATGATGCGACAAGCTGTTGCAGTAATAAAATCCGGTGATAGAACAGAACAACTTCGTTCTCTTGAGATACCAACTTTAGTTATCCACGGTGAAAGTGACAAAATGATTGATGTAAGTGGAGGACGTGCCGTTGCAGCCGCGATTCCAGGTGCCGAGCTTGTGACATTTGAAGGGATGGGGCATGAACTCCCGAAGCCTTTATGGCCAGTGTTTGCGGAGAAAATTGCCAATCTGATAGATCGAGCGGAGTCCTCGTGATCAAACGCCATCGCCCCGAAAAGGTGGTGGTGTTAAGTATTATAATGACGAGCTGTACAGGAAGAAAGGGATAAGTGAAGTAATATCGATACAGATCATGACACTAAGCACGTCGGCAGTAAGCAAAGTTGTTTTTTAAGGAAAAACAGGAAATGTTCGACTATGTTTGGCCACTCGCGTTGGTCGTGTTATCAAACGTGTTTTATCAAATCTGTGCAAAATCAGTACCAGCTGGAATGAGCCCACTTGCTTCCTTGACAGTTACCTATGTAATCGGTGCGGTTGCGTCTGGGATGCTATATTTTGCGTTAAATAAGGAAGCAAATATCATTCAAGAGTACAGCAAAGTAAACTGGGCACCATTTGTACTTGGTTTGGTCATTGTTGGTTTGGAAGTTGGATACATTTACGCTTATAAAGCAGGATGGCCGGTAAGTACAGCACAGATTGTTCAGGCAGCGGTGTTGGCAGTAATTCTGATTTTCGTTGGCTACCTGCTTTATCATGAAACAATAACTTGGAATAAGATTACTGGAATCATAGTTTGCTTAGTAGGGCTTGCACTTATCAATATCAAGTAAGCTAGAACAGCAAAAGGTGATGATATGGACATTTTTGAGAAAGTTCGGATGGCGGCAAATCCTGAAAAAGCTGCGCAAATGAGTGCGTATATGCGTGATCAGTTTCCTTTCCTCGGTATACAAACGCCTGAGCGAAAGAAATTGGGTAAGGATTTCCTGAAATCTAAAAGCAGGGATATTGTTGATTGGGAATTCGTTTTTAAGTGCTGGGAGCAGCCTGAACGCGAGTTTCAGTATTTGGCGATAGATTACCTTGAAAAAATAGCGACCATCTTAACCCCGCTCGACATTCCGAATCTCCATAAAATTATCACCACCAAATCGTGGTGGGACACAGTTGACCGGCTGGATAGGATTGTCGGCGGTATTGCCTTCCGCTTTCCTGAAGTTAACAACACCCTTTTGGCGTGGAGCGTTGCTGAAAACTTCTGGTTGCGTCGCATAGCTATTGACCATCAACTTAAGAGGAAAGACAAAACCGATACGGCTTTATTGGAAATAATTCTTGTGAACAATTTAGGACAAACAGAATTCTTCGTAAACAAGGCTATCGGTTGGGCTTTGCGAGAGTATAGCAAAACTAACCCTGATTGGGTGCGCGGTTTCCTTAAAAAGTATGGGGAGAGGATGTCAACGTTAAGTATAAAAGAAGCAAGTAAGTACATTTAACTTGCTGCTGCTCAAGCAACCCGTACGCTTCTGTCGACTCGACCAAATGCGAGAAAGGAGTATGTATTATGCAAGGTTATGAAAGCAAACAGGCTCTAATCGCAGAGATCGAAAAAACAGCAGCTCTCTTTTTTAGTGAGTTTTCGGATGTCCAAGAAGACGACAAAGATAAACTGATAGACGGTGTTGAGAGGACTCCCTCCCAGATGATAGCTTACCAATTAGGGTGGCTCGATTTGATCATGGGGTGGGACAAGAATGAAGCAGAAGGTAAAGAGGTAGTCACCCCTTGCGAGGGCTACAAGTGGAACAATCTAGGTGCGCTATACCAAAGCTTTTACGAGCGGTTTTCCTCATACTCTCTAGCCGAACTACAGGAGTTATTTAAAGAAAAAGTTCTTTTCTTTGTAGAATGGCTGGACGGATTTGCAGAGGAAGAGGGTTTCACCGTGGGTAGCCGTAAATGGGCGTCTTCTACACCATCCAATTGGCCGGTGTGGAAATGGGTACATATTAATTCAGTTGCTCCGTTCAAGTCTTTTCGCAGCAAGATTAGAAAGTGGAAGAAGTTGAATGCAAATGGCTAAAGTGCCAACTGTTGATGAAAAACTGGCCAAATCATTACTGCTGAATCAATTGAGCTAATTCCATACCTTCCATACTTGTTAGAAGATCTCTGGGAGCTCGGTTCATCACCCCATGATATTCTGGAGTTGATCACGAGACATCTGCATGTATCAGAGCAAACTTGGGTGCTTGATTTGGCCTGTGGCAAGGGAGCTGTTAGTGTACATTTGGCTAGAGAGCTTGGCTGCAAGGTAAAAGGTATTGACCTTATCTCAGAGTTTATCGATTTTGCTGTCCAAAAAGCACAAGAATTTGGTGTAGGGGACTTATGTGAATTTGTAGTGGGGGATATTACCGAGTCGGTTAAAATGGAAAAAGATTTCGATCTTGTCATTTATGGAGCTGTGGGCGATGTTTTAGGAGATTGGCGAGCAATAATAACACAGCTGAAAAAGACTGTGAAAAAGGGTGGTTACATCATTATCGACGATGCTTATGGGTATGACCAATCCGATGCCAAGTATCTCACCAGAGAACAGTGGCTTGATCTTTTTTGCGAGACAGGGGTAAAACTGATTGACGAGAAGATCTTTTCTGATGATAAATTAGCAAAGCTTACCGTAGCACAACAATCACTAATCGTTAAGAGAGTCAACGAACTGAAACAACAAGTTCCCGAAAAGGCAGATTTGTTTGATAGCTACATACAAAGCCAACAGGCTGAATGGGACGAACTTAGGAACGACATATCGGGAGTAACACTCCTGCTGCAGGCCATCGAGGAAACCGGGAACCATCACTGATCTTCTCGAGAAAAATCAGGAGCAAATGTATGAATCTTAGCCAACTATGGTCTTTTATAGCCCATTGTCCGTTTATTATCCGCTCATGACCAGCGATTATTTCCGGGCCGACGCTTGGCATGCAAGTGTTGTGAACTTTGGCTATGCCGGTGGCATGATGTTGAGCGCCTCAATCCTGAGCAAGATTGGCTATATTAATATCAAATTTGCCGTAATCCATCTTGCCTTGCTGGGCATGGGAGGCGCCTCGTTACTGTGCGGTGTACTTCCAGCTGAAATGGTCTGGTTTTGGGTTTTTGCAGCGTTATGTGCACTACTGGGAGCGAGCAGCAACCTCTATAATATTCCGTATATTGCCTATCTGCAGGAAACCATCGCACCGGATAGGATGGGCCGCGCCTTCTCACTGATTGGCAGCCTCGGTTCGGCAACGATGCCAATGGGGTTATTGATTGCTGGTCCGATCGCCCAAAGCCACGGAGTGTCGTTATGGTTTTTGGTTTCGGGGATAGTAATTATTCTGGTTACCTTGGTTAGTGCAATCCTGATTCTGCCGCGAAAAAGAGTGGCATGACTGCTTGGGCTGCAAATTGTCTGATAGAGGGATGTCAGAATGAATTTATTAGAACTTATCATCGAATATCATAAAGATAATGAGCGCCAGGGACCTGGTAGCAAAGAGGCTACCTTAAAGGCGCTGAGCTATATTCCGAATATCAATGAAAGGACCAAGATACTGGATATCGGTTGCGGAACCGGAGGACAAACAATGACGCTTGCCCAAAACACCGCCGCACAGATCACTGCAATCGATATGCTGCCGCAGTTTTTAGTTAAACTTAATGAGAAAATTGCACAGAGTAACCTTGCCAATCGTGTCAAGACACAAGAAATGTTGATGGATAGCTTAACCTTTGAGGAAAATTCTTTCGATATAATCTGGTCGGAGGGGGCTATCTATAATATCGGTTTTGAAAATGGACTGTCCTTGTGGAGAAAGTACTTGAAGGATGACGGTTATATCGCTGTTTCGGAAATTTCGTGGCTGATCGAAACGAGACCTGACGAAATCGAAGGGTACTGGGTTAATGCGTATTCCGAGATCGACACGATTGAGAACAAAATTGCCGTCATAAAGAAATGTGGCTATACCCCCATAGCCCATTTTGTGCTGGGCGAAGAATGCTGGGTGGATTATTATTATCAACCGTTACTGGAAAAGGCTGAAGCATTCCTGGAAAAGTATGACTATGCGGATGAGGTTAAAGAATTTATTGACGAGGGCAAAATTGAAGCCGATATGTACAATCGTTATCAAGAATATTACAGCTATGTATTTTATGTAGCAAAGAAAAACTAGATAAGGAGCAAAGATGATGACCAAACACAAGATCTATTCGATGAGTTTCGCTAGTGTCTATCCCCATTATGTTGCGAAGGCGGAGAAAAAAGGGCGTACTAAAGCGGAAGTTGATGAGATCATCCGCTGGTTGACCGGATATAGCCAGGAAGAGCTGGAAGGCGAGCTGGCAAAACAAACCGACTTTGAGACCTTTTTTGGGGAAGCCCCTCAGCTCAATCCGGCACGGACTTTGATTAAAGGTGTGATCTGTGGTGTCCGGGTAGAAGATATCGAAGAACCGCTGATGCGCGAGATCCGTTATCTGGACAAGTTGATCGATGAGTTAGCAAAGGGCAAGGCGATGGAGAAGATTTTACGGAAATAAACAAAATATGCTAGTATGAATAGGCATATAAGAATGGAGGCGCTAGATAATGTCAGAATTGCCGAATTGCCCAAGCTGCAATTCAGAATATACCTACGAAGACAGGGATCTCATTGTCTGTTCCCAATGTGCTCATGAATGGAGCTTAGAAGCACAGGAAGATGCTAGTCATGAGGTAATCAAAGATGCCAATGGAAACATTTTAAATGATGGGGACTCTGTTATTGTAATTAAAGATTTAAAAGTGAAAGGCAGTTCAGCATCGGTGAAAATGGGTACAAAGGTAAAGGGTATAAGGTTAATACATGATGCTAGCGATGGCCATGATATTGATTGCAAAATAGATGGGTTCGGCGCAATGAAATTAAAATCTGAATTTGTTAAAAAGGCCTAAAACCGTAGGTAATGTTGACAGATGCCTACCAGTACTGTAAGCTGTAGGTAAAATGAATAACCTCACTTTTTTGGGTGAGGTAGAGGCGCGGCATTTAACAGTCCTATGTGGAGCGCGAGCAGTGATGAGACTTAGGAGAAGGAAATGTCGCCGAAGTAAGTAATACGCTCGGTATTATTTGCTGATTCTGCAGTGAATAACTGCAGGATTGTCTCAATAAGCGTCCCGGCTTATTGAGTTGTGCTATCTCGTCGGGGGAAAAGGGGGGGTTTTTCTGGTAAGGATTTTACCAACCTGGGACTCGTCCCAGGTTTAATTTTTTGAGCGGAAAACATATTTAAAAGAAAGTGAGGTTTCATCTGTGAACAAAAGGTTATTCTTAGCCGTCGTAGTGATCTTGTTGGGGATCTTCTTGATTACCGGGTGTGGATCTAAGAGCAAAGTTAGCAAAGATGTCTTTAGGGTAGGTATGGAGGCCGACTATCCGCCCTTTAACTGGACCCAAACGACTTCGAGTAATGGCGCTATAAAAATCGATGGTAGTCCCGAATATGCTGGTGGCTACGATGTGGAAATTGCCAAAAGAATTGCCGAAGGTCTGGGCAAAGAATTGGTAATTGTCAAAACCGAATGGGATGGGCTAACACCTTCTTTGACCTCCGGCAAGATCGATGCGATTATCGCCGGCATGTCACCCACCGAAAGCCGCAAGAAAACCATTGACTTCTCCGAGAACTACTACGAGTCTGACCTGGTGATGGTAGTCAAACGTGGTGGTAAATATGAGAATGCTACATCCATTCATGATTTCCGGGGCGCAAAAATTACTGCCCAGCTTAATACCTTCCACTATGAAGTGATTGACCAAATCAATGGCGTGATTAAAGAAGCTGCCATGGATAACTTCCCAGCAATGCGGGTAGCCCTGCAATCTGGCTTTATTGATGGCTATGTCTCCGAACGCCCGGAAGGTGTTAGTGCTGAAGCTGCTAATAAAGACTTTAAAATGGTAGTGTTTAAGGACGGATTTGTAACTTCGCCTGATGACACAGCCATTGCTGTTGGACTGCAAAAAGGCAGCCCTCTTACCTCCAAAATCAATGATATCCTAAAAGGGATTTCTCAGCAGGAGCGCCTAAAGATCATGGATGAGGCCATCAAAAACCAGCCGGCATCTAATTAATTGGAACTAATTAATGACGGTCGCCGCTCTTAATAAAAGGAGAGAATGATGAGTTTAGATTGGATTGTCCGCATCGTATCTGAATATTGGCCAATGTTTCTGCGGGGTGCCGGTGTTACTCTTTTAATTTCTATTATCGGGACCCTATTCGGTTCACTGATCGGATTAGTAATCGGTGTAATACGGACTGTGCCGATGCCGGGGCGGGGGCTAAAAAGAATCCTACTTAAAGTGGTTAATGGAGTACTTGCTTCATATATCGAATTCTTCAGGGGTACTCCGATGATTGTTCAGGCCATGGTCATTTTTTACGGAACGGCTATGGCCTTTGGCATTCACATGGAACGCTTACCGGCTGCGATTTTTATTGTTTCAATCAATACCGGTGCTTATATGGCGGAAATCGTGCGGGGCGGAATCATTTCCGTTGATAAGGGACAGTTTGAAGCGGCTCAGGCTATCGGTATGAACCATCTCCAAACCATGCTTAACGTGGTTTTACCACAAGCCATCCGCAATATTCTTCCCGCTACCGGAAATGAATTTGTCATCAATATCAAGGATACCTCCGTTCTTAATGTTATTTCCGTTACAGAGCTGTATTTCCAAACCAAGTCTGTTGCCGGTAACAACTTTAGGTACTTTGAGGCCTTTTTCGTAGCCTGTATAATTTACTTCATCATGACCTTTACGGTAACAAGGATTTTACGTTATTTCGAAAGAAAATTGGACGGACCGGAATCCTACACTTTGAATCAGATGCAGGTAGCCACACCGGAAGACATGTTACGGCTTACTCAACAAGGTTAGCAGGGGGGAGAAGTCTTGGACACAATCATTGAAATTCAACATCTAAGCAAGTCTTTCGGTGCCAACGAAGTATTGAAAGATATTAATTTCAGTGTACAAAAAGGCGAAGTGGTTTGTATTATCGGTTCCTCCGGTTCCGGCAAATCCACCCTTTTACGCTGCATCAACCTTTTAGAAAGGCCTAGTGGTGGTCAAATAATCTATAAGGGCGAAAATATCCTTGATGACAAACATGATGTTTATAAGTATCGGCAAAAGTTAGGGATGGTTTTTCAGCAGTTTAACTTGTTCAATAACCATAATGTCTTGAGCAACTGTATGGTCGGGCAGATCAAATTGCTAAAGCGTTCGAAGGCCGAAGCGGAAGAGGTGGCCCTGCAATATTTACGGGTGGTTGGTATGGAACAATTCATCCACGCTAAGCCTAGGCAATTATCTGGAGGACAGAAGCAACGGGTGGCCATTGCGCGCGCCCTTTCCATGAATCCGGATGTCATGCTGTTTGATGAGCCGACCTCAGCCTTGGACCCCGAGATGGTTGGGGAAGTACTGAAGGTTATGAAACAACTGGCTGAATCCGGACTGACGATGTTAGTAGTTACCCACGAAATGGGCTTTGCCAAGGAAGTGGCCGATCGGGTGGTCTTCATGGATCAGGGAGTCATCGCCGAAGAAGGTCCACCGGAACAGATTTTCAATCATCCTCTCCAAGAGCGAACTCGCGAATTTCTTAAGCGCGTGTTGAACGCGTAAACATAACGACGATGTGGTTTAACGGTTCGAGACTAGGGTAGAGACTGGGCTCGAACCGTTTTTCATCAGCGTAGATATTCGTTCAATATAGAGGCGATCATATAGTGATTGACGGAAAATTGTTTGCTACATATATTACTGACATTGCTGCACTACTTTTTTGTTAGGGATCCTACATACCGGCACAATGTTGAATAACTATCGGAAAAGACCGTTCTCAAATGCGATCATGCTTACCGTAGTTATAATTCTGGCCGAAGCTGGGACCATTCTAGCTGGCGGTGGGAAATTCGGAGCGCGGACCGTACATATCTTCTGCAATATCCTTGGTTTTGCGCTGACACCAATGATCCCGCTCGTTTTGCTTTCCATCATCGAAACGAAGGTTTTTAAAGCATCCAAACTGTTGCTGCTTCCGACATTGATTAACGTTGTTGCTGTTGTTTTATCGCCATTATATCAATTTATCTTTTATGTCGATGTAAATAACCAATACGTGAGGGGAGATTACTTTTTTGTTTTTGTGACTGTTTATCTGGTCAATTTATTGTTGCTTATAGTCGGCACTTTGTATTTGGGCAAGAGGCACAATTATCCGATTTCGCGTAAAATAATCGTGTTGTCCCTTTTTATCATCATAGGCACGAGTGTCCAGCTTGTTTACCCGAACGTTCAATCTTCATGGCATTGCGTAACGGTGTCTTTATTTTTATACTTTCTTTTACTGGCCGAGTTTGATAGCAGTTTCGATACGCTAACAGGTCTCTATAATCGGGCTGCTTTCGAGAAAGCGGCAAAACTGAGGACTAACTCAAAAGGGTTTTCAGTGATTGTAATCGATATCAATGATTTTAAGATTATTAATGACACATACGGACATGAATACGGAGACGCTGTGATTAAAGCGGTTGCCGAAATTATTAGGGAATCTTTTGATCAATGCGGCACCTGCTATCGTGTCGGAGGTGATGAATTTTACATCATTTGCAATACGACAGACCCCGATAGGCTTGAAGAAAGGTTTAAGAATATGACAAGAGCAATTATCGCTGAACGTGAGAAGGATAGCCGGTTACCAATGGTCTCATACGGATATAGTATTTTCCACGGCGGAGAAAAACCTGATTTACACAAAAAGCTTGAAGAGGCTGATGGTCAAATGTATTCGTTTAAGAAACGCTACAAAGATGATGCTGCCAAACCCGAGTAAGTTCGTACAACCTGGTTTGGGGCAGCTTTTATTCTCCTGCAGTTTTCGAAAGCAAACTAATATTGCCACTGGTGGGGGATAACCGTTTCTTAGTCCGCTGGTCTTTTAATATTTCGTGCAAGATCAGCTGGATTTTTGCTGTTACCGGAGTCTGATTAGAACTGTCAGCCAGGTTATTGATTTCAAGCGGATCAGTTGTTAGGTTATACATTTCAAATTCATCTGGCACTGGTTTGTTGCCGTGCTCATCGCTATGACAACCTGGATTAAATGTTATATTAACCCTACCGCGGTAAGCAAACTGCTCGGTCCTGCCTTGAATAGTGTCAAATTGCGGATTATCAAAGTAACGTGAGTATTTCCAGACTTCATTTGATCCACAGTCACCAGTCGGCAGAGTTGTTATCACCGTTTCAACGGAAT
>CAZAAT010000057.1:0-14594 GCA_964483175.1 uncultured Bacilli bacterium | reverse complement strand
CCAATAGTTCCAATATTTACGTGCGGTTTTGTGCGTTCAAATTTTTGTTTCGCCATAGGTAGATTCTCCTCCCTTGGTCAAAATCCAATCGTAGTTTTTAAATCTATCTCAAGCCGTCGCGGCCTTATTTTAGACCTGCTGCTTAGCGATGATCGTCTCGGCCACGGACTGCGGAACCTCCTCGTAATGCGAAAAGTTCATTACGTAGGTCGCCCGGCCTTGGGTCTTCGAGCGCAGATCATTAACATAGCCGAACATCTGAGCCAGTGGTACAACCGCCTTGACCGCCTGTGCACCACCTTGGGGTTCCATCCCTTCGATGCGCCCCCGACGTGAGTTCAAATCACCGATAACATCGCCCATGTACTCTTCAGGGGTAACCACTTCAACCTTGAAGACCGGTTCGAGTAAGACCGGATTAGCTTTGCGGCAAGCTTCCTTGAAGCCGATGGAACCAGCAACCTTAAAGGCCATCTCTGATGAGTCGACCTCATGGTAAGAACCATCCACCAGGGCAACCTTCACATCGATCACTGGATAACCGGACAAAACGCCATTAAGCATCGCTTCTTTGATGCCATTTTCAACTGCCGGAACATATTCTTTGGGAACTACGCCACCGACAATCTTGTTCTCAAAAATAAATCCTGCTCCCGCCTCCAAGGGCTCTACCTCTAACACAACATGCCCATACTGCCCACGCCCACCGCTTTGGCGGACAAATTTGCCCTCGGCTTTAACGGCTTTGCGGATGGTTTCACGGTAGGCAACCTGCGGTTTCCCAACATTGGCCTCAACCTTAAACTCCCTGAGCAAACGGTCGACAATGATGTCTAGATGTAGCTCGCCCATCCCGGAGATAATCGTCTGTCCAGACTCTTCATCGGTGTGAACCTGGAAAGTCGGATCCTCCTCGCTCAGTTTAGTCAGCGAGGCCGAAAGCTTATCTTGGTCAGCTTTGGTCTTAGGTTCGATCGCAATGTCGATAACCGGATCAGGAAAATCCATCGACTCCAGCATAATCGGGTGATCAGAATCGCAAAGAGTATCCCCTGTACCAGTATCTTTAAGCCCCACAGCAGCGGCAATATCGCCGGCGAAGACCTCATCACGTTCCTCGCGGTGGTTGGCATGCATTTGCAGAATCCGGCCGATTCGCTCTTTTTTGCCTTTCGCGGCATTGAAAACGTAAGAGCCAGCCTTCAAGCTACCAGAGTAAACCCTAAAGAAGGCGAGTTTACCCACAAAAGGATCAGACATAATCTTAAAGGCCAAAGCCGAAAATGGCTCATCATCAGCTGTCCGGCGCTCTTCTTCTTCACCGGTTTGCGGATTGATTCCCTTAGCAGGCGGGATATCAAGCGGTGATGGCAAGTAATCTACGATGGCATCTAATAGCGCCTGTACGCCCTTGTTTTTAAAGGCTGAGCCACAACACACCGGAATCAACTGATTGGTAACGGTGGCGTTCCGCAAAGCTGCCTTTAGTTCGGCCTCCGAAATTTCTTCACCTTCAAGGTATTTGAGCATCAACTCTTCATCAGTTTCCGCAACTGCTTCAACAAGTTCTTCACGCTTTTGGGATACTAACTCGGCCAATTCTGCCGGGATCTCAGTCTCGTCGCTGCGCGTCCCAAGGTCATCGGTATAAATGACAGCCTTGTTATGCAATAAATCTACAATCCCGACAAAACTATCTTCGGCACCAACCGGTAGTTGAATCGGTACCGGCTTCGCGCCGAGTTTGGTTTTGATCTGGTCGACAACCTTAAAAAAGTCAGCACCGGTGCGATCCATTTTGTTGACGAAAGCGATCCGCGGAACACCATAGCGATCAGCTTGGCGCCAAACGGTTTCGGACTGTGGCTGGACACCACCAACCGAGCAAAAAACTGCAACTGCTCCATCAAGAACACGGAGGGACCGTTCGACCTCCATAGTGAAGTCAACGTGTCCGGGTGTGTCAATAATGTTGACGCGATGATTTTTCCACTCAGCGGTAGTAGCAGCAGAAGTGATAGTGATCCCACGCTCCTGCTCCTGAACCATCCAGTCCATCGTTGCACTGCCCTCGTGCGTTTCACCGAGCTTATGCACCTTACCGGTATAGAACAAAATTCGCTCGGTCGTCGTGGTTTTACCCGCATCAATGTGGGCCATAATTCCTATATTTCGTGTGTTTTCTAAACTAAACTTCCTGACTCCCAAAGGTCTCAACCTCTCAATCGGATAGCTTTTGCCGCCTCTTACCAACGATAATGTGCAAACGCTCTGTTGGCCTCGGCCATGCGGTGAGTATCTTCGCGCTTCTTCACTGAAGCCCCCTGACCATTGGCGGCATCCATAATTTCTGCAGCTAGTCGCTCTGCCATCGTGTGTTCTCCACGCTCGCGAGCATAGCCCACTAGCCAACGAATCCCCAGAGCTGTTTTGCGTTCAGGACGAACCTCGACCGGTACCTGGTACGTTGCTCCTCCAACCCGGCGGGGTTTCACTTCAACCTGCGGCATAATATTGTTCATAGCTTTTTCAATGATCTCAAGCGGGTCATTGCCGGTTTTCTCTTTAATAATATCCATCGCGGAATACATGATACGTTCAGCCAAGCTCTTTTTACCGTCAAGCATTAACTTGTTGATAAGCTTGGTGATCAAGTCGCTATTATAGATCGGATCCGGCTTGGCGACCCTCTTGGGAATATGACCTCTTCTAGGCATATTTCCCCTCCTCATTACTGGGTATTACTATTATTTCGGGCGTTTTGCCCCGTACTTCGAACGAGCCTGTTTGCGGTTGGCTACACCGGCAGTGTCCAGGGTTCCCCTGACAATATGGTAACGAACACCCGGAAGATCTTTGACACGTCCGCCCCTAATCAGAACAACTGAGTGTTCTTGGAGGTTATGGCCTTCCCCAGGGATGTATGCCGTTACCTCCACACCATTAGTTAACCGGACTCTAGCAATTTTTCGTAGAGCGGAGTTCGGCTTCTTGGGGGTGGCGGTTTTGACCACGGTACAAACTCCCCGCTTTTGCGGAGCGCCTTTTTCACCGTAGGTGTGCTCCTCCTTTTTGGAGTTATACATCCACCGTAGCGCCGGAGCGGCACTCTTTTGGCCAACTGCTTTACGACCCTTTCGTACAAGCTGATTAATGGTGGGCACCTATTGGCACCTCCTTCCAAACTCAAGATCAAATTATCTTACAGGTCCTGTTTAAGAATCGCGACCACCGCCGCCCCTACTTGGATCGAGCAAGCAGCTCCGAGTTCTCTCATTGACGGGACCTTCTTTAGCTGCACTTTATGCTCTTGGCATTTTTCTTCAATCGGCCTGGTAACCCTGGTGTCGGCATCCTCAGCCATTAATACCAGAGCTACCGAGCCTTTAGTAAGTGCTTTTAGGGTTTGTTTGGCTCCTACGACCCTCCGTGATGGGTCACTTAGGATCTGGACATCCATCCCACGCAACTCCCTCTAGAAGGACATAATAAAGCGCACTTATGTATTTTAGCACCAGCCAATATCGCTGTCAAGCAGCATTTATCCGCTACTGGCTTCTGATTGTGAATTTTCAACTACTTTTATGTGGCGATAACGACTCATGCCAGTGCCAGCCGGGACCAACTTCCCGATGATCACGTTTTCCTTGAGACCCAGCAGCGGATCGATCTTTCCTTTAATCGAAGCATCAGTCAAGACCCTGGTGGTCTCCTGGAAAGAAGCAGCCGAAAGGAAGCTTTCCGTCGCCAACGAAGCCTTGGTGATGCCGAGTAAAACCTCTTTATAGGTTGCCGGGGTTAAGCCCTGGGCACTTACTGCAGCGTTGGCATCTTCCAGTTCGAAGATATCCACCAAACCGCCGGGTAGTAAATCGGTATCACCCGGATCCTCGATCTTTACTTTGCGGAGCATTTGCCGCACGATAACTTCGATATGCTTATCATCGATATCAACGCCCTGCGAGCGGTAGACATCTTGAACCTGCTGGACAATGTATGCTTGCACGGCACGCACACCGCGGGTCCGCAAGATATCGTGTGGGTTTAAAGCACCTTCGGTAATCTGTTCTCCGGGGGTAACGAGCTGGCCATCCTTGATCTTGAGCCGGGAACCGAAAGGTATTTGGTAGGTTTTCTCCCCACCTTCGGTCTTAGAAATAACCACCTTGCGGATGCCTTTGCTCTCGACAATCCTGGCCACACCCTCAACCTCACAGAGAATACCTTGGCCTTTTGGTTTTCTCGCTTCGAATAATTCTTCAACTCTAGGAAGACCCTGGGTAATATCGTCTCCGGCCACACCACCGGTATGGAAAGTACGCATCGTCAACTGAGTACCAGGTTCACCGATAGATTGGGCCGCAATGGTTCCGACAGCTTCACCGATGCGGACAACATCGCCGGTCGCCAGGTTCCGGCCATAACACTTGCTGCAGACCCCATGGCGTGAACGACAGGTCAGAACTGATCTAATCTTCACAGTTTCAATGCCGGTCGCTTGGATCTGTTTGGCCTTAGTCCGACTGATGATCTCATCCTTAACTGCAATCACTTCGCCCGTATTTGGATCAACGATGTCTTCAGCAGCTGCTCGGCCTTGTAATCTTTCAGCCAGGGATTCAATGACTTCCGGTCCATCTGTGATTGCGCTAATCTCAATACCCTCGATCGTACCGCAATCTTCGGAACGAACGATTACGTCCTGCGCCACGTCGACTAACCGTCTGGTTAAATAGCCGGAGTCAGCAGTACGTAAGGCGGTATCAGCCAGACCTTTTCTGGTACCATGGGTGGAGATAAAGTACTCTAAGACGTTGAGGCCTTCGCGGAAATTGGATTTAATCGGAATCTCCAAAATCCGTCCGGATGGATCCGCCATCAATCCGCGCATCCCCGCCAACTGGCTCATTTGCGACTTGTTGCCGCGGGCACCGGAAATAGCCATCATGTACACGGGGTTAAAGGAGTCCAGGTTATCCAGCATCGCATCGGTGATATCGTCCTTAGCCTGAGTCCAAATATCACAAACTCGACGATACCGTTCTTCTTCGGTGATTAAGCCGCGCCGATGTTGCTGGTCGACCTTGTCAACTTCTTTTTCCGCCTCCGCCAGAATGGTTACTTTCTGCGTTGGAATCTCGATATCCGAAACCGCAATCGTAGTCCCGGATACTGTGGCATAACGATAACCGATAGTCTTCAAATCATCCAGTAACAATGCGGTGCGAGACGGGCCTAAACGATCATAAGCCTCGTCGACAATTTCAGCTAGTTTTTTCTTATCGATAGTTGTATTCCAGAAACCCAACTCCTCGGGGATAATCGAATTCAACATCATCCGCCCGGTCGTGGTATCTACCAGTTCGCCATTGATGCGAACCTTAACTTTAGCATGCAAAGAAACGACTTTATGATAGTACGCCTGCGAAAGTTCATCCTCGCTTGCAAAGACCATTCCTTCGCCTGTAGCGCCATCTTTTTCTAGGGTCAGATAATAGCAGCCAATAACCATATCCTGTGTCGGAACAGCGATTGGCCTACCTTGAGCCGGCGAGAGGATGTTATTGGCCGAAAGCATGAGTAATCTCGCCTCTGCCTGGGCTTCAGCGCTCAACGGCACGTGCACAGCCATCTGGTCCCCATCAAAGTCCGCATTATAAGCGGTACAAACCAGCGGATGAACCTTAATAGCCCGTCCTTCAACAAGTACAGGTTCGAAAGCCTGAATGCCGAGACGATGGAGGGTCGGAGCCCGGTTCAGCAGGACCGGATGCTCTTTGATCACCTGCTCCAGTACATCCCAGACCTCATCACGCATCCGCTCGATCATCCGCTTGGCACTCTTGATGTTATGGGCATATCCTTGATCAACCAACTGTTTCATGACGAAGGGCTTAAATAACTCAAGAGCCATCTCCTTCGGCAATCCACACTGGTGCAATTTTAACTCGGGCCCCACTACGATAACGGAGCGACCGGAGTAGTCTACCCGTTTACCTAGGAGGTTTTGTCTGAAGCGCCCCTGTTTACCCTTGAGCATATCGCTAAGGGACTTGAGCGGCCGATTACCCGGGCCTGTTACTGGACGTCCGCGCCGACCGTTGTCAATGAGAGCATCGACCGCCTCTTGCAGCATCCTTTTCTCATTGCGGACGATGATATCCGGAGCCCCTAGCTCAAGCAGTCTCTTGAGGCGATTATTGCGGTTAATCACCCGGCGATATAAGTCGTTCAAGTCTGAGGTGGCGAATCTGCCGCCATCCAGCTGAACCATGGGTCGCAACTCTGGGGGAATAACGGGAATGACATCCAAGATCATCCATTCCGGGCGGTTGCCGGATTTGCGAAAAGCCTCGGCGACCTCCAGGCGACGGACGGCTCGGATCCGGCGCTGGCCGGTAGTTTCTTTAACTTCCTCACGGAGTTCAGCAACCATTTTGTCCAGGTCGATCTCTGCCAGCAAAGATTCAATCGCTTCAGCACCCATGCCAGCCTTAAATGAACTCCCGTACTTCTCGCGCATCTCCCGAAACTCAGGCTCGGTCAGTAGCTGTTTTTTGGTCAAGGGAGTTTCACCAGGATCCAGAACAATATACGAAGCAAAATAGAGAACCTTCTCCAATGCTCGCGGGGAGATGTCTAAAATCAACCCCATGCGGCTGGGAATTCCCTTGAAATACCAGATATGGGAGACTGGAGCCGCCAGTTCAATATGGCCCATCCGTTCCCGGCGCACCTTGGCCCGGGTAACTTCAACACCGCAGCGGTCGCAGACGATCCCTTTATACCTAACCCGTTTGTATTTTCCGCAATGACATTCCCAATCTCGTGTCGGACCAAAAATCCGTTCGCAAAACAGTCCATCACGTTCTGGTTTAAGCGTACGATAGTTAATCGTTTCGGGTTTCTTTACTTCGCCACTTGACCAACCCCGAATAGTCTCGGGTGAAGCTAAACCGATCTTTATTAAGTCGAAGTTGTTTACGTCTAGCAACGGCCTTTCCCCCTTTGAATACACCCGAAATTTTTATCGTTCATCATCATTCTTCATCGTCATCATCGTAGTCCTTCGGGTAGTCGAGATCTTCATCCTCATCACTACCCATGGTCCTAAGCAGTTTCAGAATCTCTTTTTCGTCATCGATCTCAGCTAAATCGCCATCTGAATCATCTAAGTCATCATCGGCTTCATCGTCAAGCGCCTCGGAATCTTTAACTTCGAAGATATCCTCCTCGTCGTCTTCATCTTCGGCCTCTTCTTCATCGCTGGTATCTTCCGCGGGCTGATCACTCTCATCATCTTCCTCACGCCCTTGGATATCAATACCTAGCTCTCTAGCCATCTCACTGATATCCTCGTCATCCTCTTTGATCTCCAACTCCTGTTGATCTTCAGAGAGGACACGTACATCCAATGCCAGACTTTGCAACTCTTTCATCAAGACCTTAAACGATTCAGGTACTCCAGGCTCGGGTATATTTTCTCCCTTGACGATGGCCTCGTAGGTCTTAACTCGTCCGACGACATCGTCCGACTTAACCGTCAACAATTCCTGGAGCGTATAAGCAGCCCCATAGGCCTCCAGCGCCCAGACTTCCATCTCACCAAAGCGCTGTCCACCAAACTGAGCTTTACCGCCAAGCGGCTGCTGGGTCACTAACGAGTATGGCCCGGTCGATCGCGCGTGAATCTTATCGTCGACTAAGTGCGCTAGTTTCAGCATGTAGATGTAGCCGACAGTAATCGGGCGATCGAAGGCTTCTCCAGTTCGCCCGTCATACAAGGTAATTTTGCCATCCTCGGGCAAGCCGGCATTTTTCAACTCTGCCAGCACCTCTTCTTCAGAAGCACCATCGAAAATCGGGGAGGCCACGTGAAAGCCCATCACTTTACCAGCCCAGGCCAGGTGAGTCTCGAGAACCTGCCCGATATTCATCCGGGACGGAACTCCCAATGGATTGAGAACTATTTGAATCGGAGTGCCATCCGGTAGAAATGGCATATCTTCCTCCGGTAAGATACGGGCAATAACACCTTTGTTGCCGTGGCGACCAGCCATTTTATCCCCTTCGGAGATTTTGCGCTTCTGAGCCAGGTAAACCCGGACGAGTTTATTAACCCCTGGAGATAGTTCATCGCCATTCTCACGGGAAAAGACTTTGACATCGACGACCTTGCCACCGGTGCCATGCGGGACACGCAGCGAGGTATCGCGCACTTCGCGAGCCTTTTCGCCAAAGATCGCGCGTAGCAGTCGTTCCTCCGCGGTTAATTCGGTTTCGCCCTTGGGGGTTACCTTACCGACCAAAATATCGCCGGGACGCACTTCGGCGCCGATCCGAATAATTCCGCGTGCATCGAGGTCTTTGAGCTGATCTTCGCCGACATTCGGAATATCCGCGGTGATCTCTTCAGCACCTAATTTGGTGTCGCGAGCTTCACACTCATACTCTTCGATATGGATCGAGGTGAAGATATCCTCTTTGACCAGTTTTTCACTAAGCAAAATCGCATCTTCATAGTTATAGCCTTCCCAGGCCATAAAGGCGACGAGGACATTGCGGCCAAGCGCTAATTCACCCTGATCAGTTGAGGGCCCATCGGCAATAATCTCGTTCTTTTCAACCTCTTGCCCCTTTACAACAATGGGTTTCTGGTTAAAACAAGTACCCTGGTTCGACTTCTGAAACTTCATCAGATCATAACGATCAAGCTTGCCGTGAATGTTTTTGATAATGATCTGGGTAGCCGTCACCTTTTGCACTGTGCCAGCCTCACGGGCGAGCACTACCACCCCGGAGTCCTGGGCCGCCTTATGCTCCATACCGGTACCGACATAAGGTGCTTCGGCTCTTAAAAGAGGCACCGCCTGACGTTGCATATTCGAACCCATCAAAGCACGAGAAGCATCATCATTCTCCAAAAATGGAATTAAAGCTGTAGCGATACTAAATACCTGCTTCGGTGAGACGTCGATATAATCAACTTCCTCACGGGGAACGATTACGATTTTATCACGATCACGTGCAGTAACCCGCTCATTGACCAAATAGTTATCCTCACCGATCGGCTCATTGGCCTGGCAGACAACATAATTGTCCTCTTCGTCAGCGGTTAAGTATTCAATCTCATCGGTCACCCGTCCATTTTCCACCTTGCGGTAGGGGGTCTCAATGAAACCGAATTCATTGATCATGGCATATGTACACAACGACCCGATTAGACCGATATTCGGACCTTCAGGCGTCTCAATCGGACATACCCGTCCATAGTGCGAATGATGAACGTCACGAACGTCAAATCCAGCCCGTTCGCGACTTAGGCCACCAGGGCCAAGGGCGCTTAAACGCCGCTTATGTGTCAACTCAGCCAGTGGGTTCGTTTGATCCATAAACTGCGATAACTGGCTGGAGCCAAAAAACTCTTTAATTGCCGCAACCACAGGCCTGATATTGATTAATGCCTGCGGCGTAATCACATCAACATCTTGAATCGTCATCCGCTCGCGGACAACCCGCTCCATGCGAGCCATACCAATGCGGAACTGATTCTGTAAGAGCTCGCCAACTGACTTCAAACGCCTGTTGCCGAGGTGATCAATATCGTCAATATTGCCGATCCCATCGAAAAGGTTGAACAGATAGCCGATCACAGCAATCATGTCAGCTTTGGTTATTGTTTTAACATCGGGCTCCGGCTGGCCATTGGTCAAAATCGCCGCCGTATGGCCGGCGGGAGTTTTCACTTCAACCCGATTAACTCCTGCTTCGTCTAGGATGGCCGCTAATTTTTTGTCAACTTTAGTCCCGGCTTCGGCCAAAATTTCCCCTGTTTCAGGATGAGCGACCGGTTTAGCCAAGATTTGGTTTACGACCCGATGCTTAATCCGTAGCTTCTTATTCACCTTGTATCGTCCGACAGCCGCTAAGTCATAGCGCTTCGGATCGAAGAACAAGTTATCGAAGAGGGATTCGGCACTTTCCACAGTCGGAGGCTCACCGGGGCGCAAGCGCTTGTATATTTCAATGAGCGCCTCTTCACGATTTGCAGTATTATCCTTTTCGAGAGTCCGCAAGAGTACCGGAGTCTCGCCAAACAAATCTTTCAAATCGGCATCGGTCGGATATCCTAAAACTCTAGCCAACGTGGTGATGGGAATTTTACGCGTACGATCTATCCGCACATAGACATGGTTATGGGTGTCTGTTTCAAACTCTAACCAAGCGCCACGGTTTGGAATAAAATTGCCTGTATATTGGTAATAACCATTCTTGTCTTGTGTCCGGTCAAAATATACTCCGGGTGAGCGAACCAGCTGAGAAACTATGACCCTTTCGGCACCATTGATAATGAAAGTGCCGCGGTCAGTCATCAAAGGAAACTCACCCATGAAGACTTCTTGCTCTTTGACTTCGCCCGTTTCTTTATTAATGAGTTGGACACGTACGCGAATCGGAGCCTGGTAAGTAACATCACGTTCCTTGCACTCCTCAACGCTGTACTTGGGCTCACCCAATGAGTAGTCAACAAATTCAAGTACTAAATTACCCGTGAAATCGGTAATCGGGGAGGTGTCCTTTAATACCTCTCGCAGCCCTTCTTCCAAGAACCACTGGTAAGAGCGCTGTTGAATCTCAATGAGATTTGGCATTTCGATAATCTCATTGATCTTCGAATAACTTCGACGATCACGCTTGCCATAGTTAATGACGTGAGCCAAATGTTCCACCCCTTGCTATTGCCCGATAACCAGGCAGGATTTTTGCCTTCACATGCAGAAAGCAAGGCTAAATAAAGTAGAAACCTTGCTTATGTCCGTTCATATACCTGCTGTTACCTAAGTGTAATATGTATTCTTCTCCATCGCGATCAAAATATGTCTAGGCCAATAGACATGCTTTCGCATTTTGTTATATTATCATAGCACAAATATCCTGTCAAGACGGGATTTGGAATAGGAACCATGAAAAGGACAGGGCACCCCTCACTGGAATGCCCTGTTTTAGCTTTATGCCTGACTACTTAATCTCAACAGTGGCGCCAGCTTCGGTCAATTTAGCTTTAATCTCTTCAGCCTGTTCTTTGGAGATACCCTCTTTAACGGGCTTCGGAGCATTATCGACCAACTCTTTGGACTCTTTGAGGCCAAGCCCGGTGAGTTCGCGCACAACTTTGATGACCTGTAGTTTCTGTGCGCCAGCGCTGGCTAGGATGACGTCGAACTCAGTCTTCTCCTCAGCAGCCTCGGCAGCAGCCGGAGCGGCAACAGCAGCCATAGCTACCGGAGCGGATGCGCTGACCCCAAACTCATCTTCGAAAGCCTTAACGAGCTCAGAAAGCTCTAAAACACTCATCTCTTTAACCATATCTAGTATCTGCTGAATCTTTTCACTTGCCAATGTGATAACCTCCCTAAAATAAGCTTAAATTAGAATCAATATTAAGCACTTTCTTTTTGCCGTTTAACGGCATCAACAGCATAAACAAATTTACGCAGCGGACCTTGTAATACATTTACCAATCCGGAAATCGGAGCCTGGAAGGCACCGGCCACCATCGCCAAAAGCTGTTCGCGACTTGGTAGATCTGCGAGGTTTTTAATCTCCTCAGGACCGATAACCCTGGTACCTAAAGTTCCCGCCTTAATTTCTAAAGCCTTATGGTCTTTGGCGAACTGAGATAAAATTTTAGCCGGGGATACCGGATCAGAGACCCCAAAAGCGACCCCCGTCGGTCCGGTTAAAATCTCATCTAATCCCTCGATGCCAACATTTTTAGCGGCCATGCGCAACAAGGTATTTTTTGCGACTCTAAATTCGACATCGGCCTCGCGTAGCTTGCGGCGGAGCTCGGTAAGTTGAGCTACATTTAATCCGCGATAGTCGGTGATGATCAGGCTTTGTGAAGCCTCCATCTTCTCCGTTAATTCTGCAAGTAAAGCTTCTTTTTCAGGTCTAGCCACATTTACACCTCCCATCTCGACCAAAACAAAATCCGGACCCCTACTCAAGGCCCGGATAAACGCATACGAAGGCATGAACCTGCGATCATCCTAACCTCGGTAGGTTTACCGCGCCGGGCGGATTATGCGTACAACGCACCTACTGTCTTCGGTAAGAGTCCATCTATTTTGTATGATACTAACACAACTTAGAATATCTAGTCAATAGTGTTGGCCTAACTAAACCAACTCAGCCACATTGATCTTAACGCCGGGACCCATTGTGCTTGACACGGTTACCCGACGAATATAGGTGCCTTTAGCAGCTGCCGGCTTGGCTTTGATAATTGCACCCAACAAAGTTTGGAAATTCTCAACTAGCTTATCCTGATCAAACGAAACCTTGCCGATCGGCACAGCGACGTTTGCAGCTTTATCAACGCGATATTCGACTTTACCAGCCTTAATATCACTAACTGCTTTGGCAACTTCAAAAGTAACCGTACCTGCCTTCGGATTGGGCATTAAACCCTTAGGCCCCAAGATTTTACCTAATTTGCCGACGACACCCATCATATCTGGTGTGGCAACGGCAACATCAAAGTTGATGTGCCCCTTTTCGATCTCGGCAGCCAGGTCTTCAGCGCCGACAATCTCTGCGCCAGCCTCTTCAGCCTCTCTAGCCTTGTCGCCTTTAGCAAAAACAGCGACCCGAACAGTTCGCCCGGTACCATGTGGTAAAACCACGGTTCCCCTCACCTGCTGGTCAGCATGGCGAGGATCAACACCGAGCCGGACAGAAACTTCGACGGTCTCGTCAAAGTTTGCGGTGGCCATTGATTTGACCAAGCTTAATGCTTCCTGCGGAGTGTAAAGTTTATCAGACTCGAATTTTTTTAACGCCTCTAAATATTTTTTCCCGTGTTTTGGCATTGTCAAACCTCCTCGTGGTAATCTCGACTTGCGTCTCCCACTAAATACGCCCTCTTAGCCTTCGACTACGATGCCCATGCTCCGTGCTGTTCCTTCAATCAAGCGCATTGCGCTCTCAAGCGAAGCAGCATTCAAATCCGGCATTTTCAGCTCAGCGATTTCTTTGATCTGAGCCTTGGTAACCTTACCAACCTTATTCCGGTTAGGCTCACCAGAAGCCCGCTCCAGGCCGGCTGCTTTTTTGAGTAAGACCGGTGCAGGGGGGGTTTTGGTAATAAAGGAAAATGAGCGATCTTCATAGACCGTGATGACAACCGGAATAATCATCCCGGCCTGATCTTGCGTTCTCGCATTGAAACTTTTGCAAAACTCCATGATGTTCACACCATGCTGACCAAGGGCCGGGCCGACAGGTGGTGCCGGGTTAGCCTTACCGGCCGGAATTTGCAGTTTTATCATACCTGAAACTTTCTTAGCCACTTTTTAAACCTCCACATCCGCAGACTAAATCTTAACCACTTGGCCGAAGTCCAACTCAACCGGAGTTTCTCGGCCAAACATAGAGACCAGTACTTTTAATTTGCCTTTATCAGGTTCAACCTCTTGTACAATCCCAGAGAAATTTTCAAAGGGCCCGGAAATTACCTTGACCGGGGCACCGACTTCGATATCCAACTTTAGCTTCGGCTTGTCACCGTGGACCAAAGCCAGAATACTCTCAGCTTCTTCGGTTGTTAGGGAAGTTGGCTTAGAGCCTGATGAGACAAACCTGGTTACACCCGGAGTATTACGCACTACATACCACGAATCATCGGTCATGATCATCTCAACCATGACATATCCGGGGTATATTTTACGCTGGACGGTCCGTTTTTTACCATCCCTAATTTCAACCTGATCTTCGGTCGGAACCAAGACCTGGAAAATTTTATCTTCCATGCCCATTGATTCGACCCGTCGTTCCAGGTTCGCCTTGACCTTATTCTCATACCCGGAATAGGTATTGATAACGTACCATTTCCGTTCCGGGTTTGTTTGGTCAGTCTCTTTAACAGAATCCACCATGATTCAGGAGAGCCTCCTAATAGCTTGGGTTGATCAAGTAGTTAATCTGATTAGATTAGCGATAATCAGATCGACCACACCGATAAACAAAGCGATAACGGCGGTGATGAAAAGAACCACACCCGTGTACGCAATCAATTCTTTGCGCGTAGGCCAGGTTACCTTGCGGAGCTCTGCACGAACCTCACGCAGATATTTTCGAACCCTGCCGTCAGCCTTTGGTTTGGTGGATGGGGTTGCCACTACTCTCCACATCCCTTCAGAAGCAATAATTAACGAGTTTCTTTATGTACGGTAACTTCGCGACAAAATTTGCAAAATTTTTTGATCTCTAACCGATCAGGGTCATTACGCTTATTCTTATTGGTCCGGTAATTACGTTGTTTGCACTTTTCACATGCTAAGGTTATTGCAACACGCACTGTTTGTACACCTCCCAAACCACCTAGGAGCATACCTCTCCATAAATTATACTAATAAACATTAACACATGAATCCTGGCTATGTCAATAGAGCCAAGGGAAGTAGGGCGTGGTCACCCACGCCCTGGATCACTGTCTATAATACTTGATTACTCAACGATCTTGGAGATCGCTCCGGCACCGACGGTCCGGCCGCCTTCACGAATCGCAAAGCGCAGACCTTCCTCCATCG
>CAZAAT010000056.1:0-14781 GCA_964483175.1 uncultured Bacilli bacterium | reverse complement strand
TCCTCTTTTCGACGGGTTTCCCGCGGGAAAGAGGATTTTTTATTGCTTAAAAACCATCTCGGACTATCCGTATCACATCCACCGATTGTTTGCCATTGTCCCAGTTCTCCGCCACAAGCGAAAAAGGAAAAAAATAGCTGGGAAAGAAATAGTAATCTTTGAGTCCGTGCCATGGCCGTGAACTCATGGCGTGGTTTTTTGTGGTTTCGAAGGGAGGAATGGCGGTGGTCCTTTAACGTTAGGACTCTCTGCCGCTGAAACTGATAAATGGTGCTAGGTCTCTGAGTTTGCGTTCCAATTCCATTTTGGTCTTCTCTTTTTTCTTTGCCTATATTCTGTCTTTTCAGTTTGAGGGGCAGGTGCTTTATAGTCTACTTAATCTGTTCCAAATAGAAGCTTCCCAGTATGTACTGGTTTCTATAGTGACCCATCTTTTGGGCCTGATTTCCTGTGGATTTTTTGTCCAGACTCCGAGTGCAGCCAAAAATGTAATGCTTATAGGTATGGGTATATGTGCAACTGCAACTATTCCGTTCTTTTTTGAACCATCCTATCTGTGGACGGGGAGCTTGATCCTTGGAGGTTACGCCAGTGGCTGTGGGGTGGCAGCTTGGGGGCACTACCTTCAAGCCTACACGCCCAAGATTGAGCGACTTAAAACAACCGCTTCGGTCCTTATTTACTCCAATATTATCATGATCCTAATTAACCTGACTGCCATCCATTGGTCTCCCTATATGGGGTTGATCTTCGCAGTGCTGTCCATCTTGATCGGAATGGCTTTGACCTTAATATTGCCCCGCCAAAATGAAGATTCAGCGGCTGAACAAATCACTAGTAGATCCCCTGGTGATGTTTGGAAACCAGTTCTACTACTGTGTGTCTTTGTTGTGATTATTACGATCAATTCTGGTCTCATGTATCAGGTGATCAATCCTAGTTTTGAGCATCTCACTAAGCTAACAAGCTGGTATTGGGCTGTTCCGTATATTCTTGCTCTGCTTGTGATGCGCAATCTTCCGCAGACCGCCAAGCGTTCAAGGGCTCTGTACTTGGGGATGGCCATGATTATGGGCGCATTCATCGGTTTTATGCTCCTGGGACGAGATGTCATGGATTATCTTGTCGTTGATACCTTAATGCTTGGTGCGTGCGGAATTTTTGATCTGTTCTGGTGGAGTATTCTTGGTGAAATGCTCGATTATACTGATAAGCCCATAAGAATATTTGGGATCGGGCTTTCAGCTAATGTACTAGGCGTCCTATTGGGAGGTGCCCTAGGGGTGACCATGACGTCCGGACAAATCCCAAAAGCAGAGGTAACGGTCATAGCCTTAGCTGTTGTCTGTGTTACAGTCATGCTCCTGCCATTGCTCAATCGTCAGTTAGTTAAGTTACTAAAAAGCCACACATTTTTGGCTGTCTATGATAGCCTGAGCACAGATGAGCGGGCGGCGATTGTTACCAAAACAGAGCCACTTGATCCCTTGACGGTTCGGGAGCAAGAAATCTTAGAGTGGCTCCTCTTGGGTAGATCGAACCGAGAAATCGCAGCGTCCTTGCTTATTAGTGAAAGTACAGTGAAAACCCATGTAAGAAACATTTTCTCTAAATACGCGGTGGGCAGTCGGGCTGAGCTGATCAGCGCTCTGCTCAGGGACCAAAACCATACGTAACGAAATACCCATGAATAAAGAGCTTGGCAAGTACCTCATACGAAAGTATGAGGTTTTTTACGTCAGTTCGTACCTTGGATTGATGACCATTCCTTCCATTTTTTCTAAACTTATCCATGAAGGAGATGATATACTAATGAACCATTGCTTTTTAAAAACGGCCAGGGTCTGCATAGTTATCTTGATGGTTTTAGCTGTGACCTTATCCTTAACTGGTTGTTCGCGAAAGAGTAACAGTGGCGGTAGTAAAACCTATACCGTTTCGGGTGAAGTTGTGGATGGAAATGGTGTTGGCATAGAGGGTGTCAATATTGTGGTTACTGGAGGTGTCAGCGCTAGTACTACAACTGAAAATGGTGGGAAATACACATTTACAGGATTGACCGGCACCTGCACCCTGACCCCCGTTCTGGAAGAATACATTTTTGAGCCAAATAATAGAGTGGTTTCTAAGGATAGTAGCAATGTAAACTTTACAGCAGAACCTGAAACAGTGGAGGTAGACTATTTCGACTTTAATAACAGCACCGGTACCATAACAAAGTTCTATATAAAAGGTAAACACAATAATCTAGACGAAAATAAGAATCCGGTGATTCCTCCTACTATAAATGGGAAACCAGTGAGAACCATCGGAGAATACGCATTTCAACATGCGCAAATTGAGAGTGTAGTCATTCCCAGTAGTGTAACAACCATAGAAAAGTGGGCATTTAATAATAACCTTCTAACAAGCGTGGATATACCAGACACCGTAGTAACCATTGGTGAATATGCGTTTACAGGAAATCAGCTTACTAATATTACGATACCTGATGGTATAACAGTTATCGCGCGCGGAGTGTTTTGGCTAAACAAGCTTACGAGCGTAACTATACATGATAACGTAACGGAAATCGGCTCTTCTGCATTTGAAGATAATTTGCTAGCGGAGATTACCATTCCGAATAGCGTTATAAGTATTGGTGGGAGCGCGTTTTCGGGAAACCCACTAACTGAGCTAGTAATACCGGATAGCGTAGAGGTAATTGGACGAGGGGCGTTTGAAAGTAATTATGATCTAACTAGGATAACAATACCTAGCAATGTAACCATAGATGGACATGCATTTTATCAAGGTTATTATTATACGTTAAGTACGATCATTATCGGCGAGAACGTAGAACTTGGCGACGATTTGCTTGGCGAGAATAATGACTTTAGGACAGCGTATGCTGCAGGTGGCGCTGGCACCTATGAAATGAATATGGCAGATCATACTTGGGTTAAGCAGTAACGGTCCTAACAAATCAAGCCTTGCAGGAAGTGCGCTTAAAAATGGGTTTTCGGATATTGGCTAAGCTGTGTTTTCTATGGTGATACCAATGACCGAAAGCCCGTTTTTTCTATCTTGGTGCTGGCATTATTTTACCCCGCGCACAAATCGCATTTTGGGGATAAAATCGAAGCGGACAACTTCGGCATCTTTTGCCCAACTCGGTGGGGAATTGTCTAATGAGCGATCGTAAAAGTGATAGATCTCCGGGATCGGATTATGTTTCTCCGGGGCATAATATACTGCCTGGGCAATTCCAAGCGACGACCGCCACGCCGCGCCTGTTGGTTGCATCACCCGCTCATAATTTGGATCATTTTTGTTCCAACTGCTAAACTGAAAAGGCTTGGTGACTACCTCTTCGTAGGTATTTCCAAACCAACCCTTCGCCTGTACCCGGTTACGAATCACCCAGGCAACATATAGTTGCGTTTCGAGGTTTTCGCCGCGGGCTTCCCCATATACGGTGCGCGCCAGAAATTCGATCTCTTTATTAATGAATTCGGACACGAAGATCTGCCCCCGAGAGATCTGTCAGAAGTTCAAAAGTGGTAGTTTAAGGTTGCCAGAAACCCGTAACTATCCGATAGTGACATCACTCCGGCCGAAAACGACAGCTTATTGCTGTTTAAGAGACTCTTAATAATTTTTTGTTGTTCTTCGATCAGTTTCTGGAGGCGCTGATTTGATTCGATCAACGCGGTTAAATCGGCCTCAGCCTCTTCGAAGAGTCGTTTATACTCTTGGGCGATCTGACTCATCTCCGAGTAATACTCTAGCAACTGGTCAAACTCGGCTACGGGTTCAGCAGCCTGAGCCGGTAGTGCCATCCATAGCATTGACACGATTAAAATCACAGGTAGTTTGTCGAGCCACTCTGACAACTTTTCGCTAATCTTACGACGTTTTTTTTGCCTCTCGATGATCTCGCCTAGGCTTTCTTTTTCCTCTTGCACCTCTTGGTCAATCCGGTCGCTAATCTCTCGCCATAAGGTTACTGCCGGGTTTTTCCAGACAATCCAAGCAATGATGGCCGCTATCAACGCCAGAATAAACCAGCCAACTTTTTTCAGCCAGGTCATCGTAACACCTTCTTTTGGGCTACATTGGCCCCGAGATATGTCAGAGCAACCCAACGAGACAAGTCCACCCAGTCGGAGCTATTTAGTTTGCCAAAAAACAGACTCACCGTCCCGATCAGTAGGATTCCAGCACAAATCAGAAACTTTCGACTGGCGTACTTATTATCCATAAAATCCTTTTCAGCGTGAACTTCAGAATGATCATTTTCATTATGAGAAGCACTGGAGCAGGCCTTTTCCAGCATCCATCTCCCTCCTCCTGTACCTATAATATGATGAGAGATTCTATTGTGACAAAGGCACAAAAAAAGCCTACAGCAAGCTGTAGGCATGGTAGTTTAGCAAATTAGCTAATTAATTATTTCGCATACACTATACCGAAGACCCCGGTATTTGAGTCGATTTGATGACAGCTCAAGCAGTCCTCAACCTCCGCCATAATATACCTTATTCGTACAGCGGCTCAATCCGCTCAGCCATCACTTTAATCATATAGTATCCGCGGTTGCCCGCAAATGATTCGTATTCATCAAAGATAGGCGGGGAGATAATCTTATAGAATTTCTTGCTCGTAGTACGAACAATACACCCCTCTGTAATCGGCACGGTGCTCGGTACTTCTACAAAGCCAATATCCTCACCGGAAGGCTCGATCAACCATAATTTATAAATCGCAAATTTGGCTTCGAGAACTTTACGTGCCTCGGCTTCTTTGGCCTCCGGGCTTTTGAGCAAGTTTTCTTTGATATTACCTTTAATGTTATCTGCTATTTTTTTTTCGATAAATTTACTCATCTTCTCCTCCGCCTTGTTGTAGTTATTTCACCCGCCGTACAAACCGCATATTCGGAATGAAGTTAAACCGCAAGATCTGCGCTCCTTTGGCCCAGGAGGGCGGGTTCTTGTCCATCGATCGCGCAAAGAAATAATAGACATCTGGCAATGGATTATGGATTTCGTCCGCGTAAAAGACCGCCTGTGCCGTCCCTAAACAACACCGCCAGGCCGAACCCGTTGGATTTTGCACCTCCGCGTAGTTAGGGTCATTTCGATTCCAGCAACTAAATTGATTAGGAGCTGTTACTACCTCCTGATAAGTGTATCCAAACAGGCCTTCCGCTCTAACACGATTCCGAATAACCCAGCCCACATATAACTGAGTCTCTAGGTTTTCCCCTCGCGCTTCTCCATAGATTGTGCGGGCCAGATACTCAATCTCTTTTTGCACTCAGAACACCCCTTTCGGGGATATTCTATGCCCCTACCAGTCTTTTCGATATATTCTATATACCTTATACAGCTTTCCGCCCGCTCTTAATGCATCTTGCACCATCTTGGTGTTAAATTCATGCACCGTACCACCCTCACCATGGGTATATCCGAGACGCCGGGCAGCGCAAAAAGTTCGGTGATACAAGGCTGCTGAAACACCTTTTCGATGCCAGTCTTTGTCGACCATCAAGATAAATAGTCGCGCCCCGGTGATTTTTCGGCGCCAGTATAGATATTTTGCCCAGCCAAGCGGAAACAAACGTCCGCCCATCTTGACCAGCACTTGATTATAGTCGGGCAGCGCGACTGCTACCCCAATGGGTTCACCAGCGCTGGTCCGCGCAATGTGAATCAGCTCCGGTACCGCAATCGAAATCAGCCTGTCGGCTTCAGCTTGGATCTCTTCTATCGTTGGTGGTACCATATCCGGCCATTCCTCAGGCCAGGACTGGTCCAAAATCTTCTTAATGTCAACAAACTCAGCATGAATCCGCTTTAGGTCGATGGGATCCACCCGAAAACCGTAACGCTCTTGAACAACTTGTACCATCCGCCCATAGCGTTCCGGAACTTTGGTCAAATCATAGTGAAATGCAAAGCGGTCAAAAAACTTAGCAAAACCGTAACGTTCAAAAAAATCCACATAATAACTTGGGTTATAGGAGTTCATTAATACCGGCGGGCTGTCAAATCCTTGTACCAATAGCCCACGATAATCATCACCATTAGATGGTGACTGTGGACCAGTGACCCCGGTCATGCCGCGTTCTTTAAGCCAGTCCACTGCAGCATCAAAGAGGGCTTCAGCAATCGCGTAGTCTTGTTCTGCCTCAAACAGGGAGATGTACCCTTCTTTTCTGCCCTTTTGGGCATTGAGGTTTTCGTCGATGCCCACAGCTAGCCGGCCAACTACCCGACGGTCTTTCCAGGCCAGCAAATGGGCATGAGGCCCTAATCGCAATAAGACATTGCCTTCGGGTGTCATGTTTTGGCGCATCTCGCTGTACAGCGGAGGAACCCAGTTCGGGTCATGACGGTACAACCGGTACGAGAGTTTGATAAAGCGTTCATGGTCAAGACGAGTACGTCCTTCGGTGATGATTACTGCTGCCAAATTGGTTTCCGCCTCTATCGTAAATTATTCACCTATTAATTAGCCTTGACCGGGTAAATTCCTCTCTTGCCCATGCATTCAACGACTAGCTGCGTGAAATGTGCAGAACCCAAATTGAAGCGCCGGAGTGAACAAGTAGAAGGTTGGTCGATTGAAAGATGATTGGGGTTAGTACTGAAGGAGAAAAGAATCGCTGCCCACGGTTACACCAAAATGAGCAGCTACATCTCCCAGAAAATCCATAGGTTGTGCAGGTAAATTAGCAGACGTTCCCACCCAAAACTTTATCGAAAGCTAAGGCAACTCGCTCGTGCTCGAAGGGTTTGACGATGAAATCTTTTGCCCCTGAAAGGATCGCCTCTTTGATGAACTCGGTCTGCCCCATAGCCGAAACCATAATAATTTTGGCATTTCGATCATTGCCACAAATGACCTTGACAGCCTCGACCCCGCCAAACTCGGGCATGGTAATATCCATGGTAACTACATCAGGCTTGAGTTTAAAATACAAGTCTACAGCAGCAAATCCATTCTCCGCCTCTCCCACCACTGTATGTCCCAGCCTTTCGATGAGGTCAGCGAGAGTCTTGCGCATAAATAGAGCATCATCGACGATGAGTACTGTAGCCATGAGCCTAAATCCCTTCATCTTTTTGCCTAATTTTAGCATATTTTGCCAATGATTACAATTGCTAGAAGCTGAAGGTAAGGCCTATACTCGTTGTTTTTTGTCCATCATCGGTATGCCGAAGAGATGTTTGAATGCTCAAGTTTTCATTAAGGGAAAATCCTATCGATAGTTCGGTAAACCAATCCCTTTGTTCACAGTAGTTTCGTGTAACAGCAATTTCGGTACGCTCTCCCTCATAACTAATTCCATAATCGAGAAAAGACGAGTCAAAATTTACGGCATCCTTCCCGATCTGGATAGGCAAGTATTGAGCTGAAATATATAGTCTTCCGAATAACTGATTTTTCTCCCTCAAACCAATGTTTAAACTGGGATTGCTGGGGTCAGCAACATACAAGCGGTTGATAACAAATAGGCTGCCGAGCGCATTCCAACCCAGGTCGATAAAACTAGATTCATCATCGGATACAGTGAGACCAATTTGAATCCTTGGGAAAACTCCGGTTTGCAGGGAAAAACGCCAGCGTTCGCCGTCCAAACTTCTACTCAACGAAAGGGTTGTGTATTGTTTCTCCACATCCTTCCGTTGTAGCGGGGTAAAGAAAAGTTGATCAAAGCCATCTAACGAACCAGCTAATCGCAACGATCCGCCTGGCAAACTAGGTGCAACATCAGCCTTAATGCTGCAGACATAATAGTCAGTGGTTTGACTTCTGTTGAAACCAGTCAATGACCGTTTCACACGTTCGGAGCCTACGCGTACAATGGCGAAGGGAACTGACTTTCCTACCCCTACATCCAATATGGTCTCAAAACTCTCTTTACGGCCTTTCGCCGGATCTGTCGTAAACGATACCGCGGTCAGAATTGAGTCTGCGGTAGCCTGTAATGGTACCAACTCCAATAGCAAGCGTGATGGTGATAGCGGGAGTTCGGCCATCACCAACGAGAGGTGAGCGCTTTTATACGGGCTAGTCGAGATTACCGACCGATACACAGCCTTTTCCGAGAAATTAGCGGCCATCTCCGTCATCGGAAAGATAATCGTATAGGCACCAGGCTGCTCTTCATTTTCTTGAGAAACTTCTATTCCAAATCCTCTGGCCTTTTCGGCGCTAATCCTAGTAAACTCAAATTGATAGGTTATGGTTCTCTGATGAACATTCGTTAATGCTCTGGTAATAGTCTGATCAATTAATTTCAAATCCTCGGGAAGTGCTGTAACAGTGATAATGCTCTTCTCTTTATTCGTCTTTAGGTAGCGCTTATACTGAGCCAGCTGCTCAAGTACCTGGTTATACTGGGCTGGGCGCACTCGATAAATTCTGGTTTCAGCCAAGACAGGAAAGGCCGGGTCTTTTGGATTTCGGGCCGAAACTATGGCTAACAAGCTATCCACGATCTGAAATGAATAATCGGTAGTTGCCAGAATGGAGCTCAAGATCTCAGATAGCGAAGCGCCTTTGTATTGAGCCGTTACAGACCCGGCCAGATTATTCGGACGGATGATGTTAACACCAGTCAGTAGTGATAACTCATTTAGCGCCTCCGGTAATGGCGTTTCATAAAACTGCACATCTATCCCCATGGCTAAGCCGGAGGCCGTCAGAAGCAGTAATACTACAAGAGTTATTAGCGCAATTATTCGGCTACTCATGCAGATTCACGACCTCTTCAGCGCTCACGAACACCATGAGCTTCCGCTCATCCTGCGCATCAGTGAAGGAACGGAATAACCAACCGGCGATGGGTATACTGCCTAGAATGGGAATGCGCGAATCATTGTTCACCTCGCTTAAAATTGTTAATCCGGAGATCATCGCTACTTCATTGGAGTCAACCTGCACAGTGGTTTGGACCTGACTTTGATAAACTGTAGGTTCTTCATCTGTCTTGGATAAGTAACTGATCTCGGGAACGATGTTCAGCAAAATCTTACCGTTTTCTAGTATGGTAGGGGTCGCTGTGAGCCGGACTCCAGCTTCGATATTCTTTAATTGGGTTGAGGTTGAGTTTTCCGTCGACTTATACTCTACAATTCTTGTTTCACCGGTAAACAGCACCGCTTCCTTGCCGTCGGCAACTATAATCGTCGGATCCGCATGTATCTTCGCATCTTTATCAGCTTGTAAAGCCTTAAATTTACTGACCAAGCAACCAAACAAATCGGTCTTCAGACTTAACGAATTGTCTGTTAGGCCCAGAAAAGCTATCCAGTTCGGATTGATACTTTGCCCTTTATGAACATCAAGTTCGAACTTATCTAACCCCCACTTTTTCAATTCGGAGGTGGAGATTTCCGTGACTAAAGCCTTAATCTTTACTTGGCGAACAACTTGTGGCCGGTCAATTTCCTCAATAATTGCCGCAATTTTGTCGATCATCTCCGGCGGAGCGGTGATAACGACCTGGTTTCCATCGCGCGAGTATTCTATGTACTGCTCCGCATATGACGGCAAGATGGGGGCAACATCTTTGGCCAACAGGTGCTTGAGCCTAATCACCCGAGATTCAGCTAGATTATGAAAGATTCGGTTCAAAGGATCGGGCAAGCCAACTAGATAGTAGCCATCACCACTGCTAAAGGTGTAACCCCCCGGAATACACAATAACTTTAACGCAACATCTAATGGTACATCTTTTAAAGTCAAAGTCACAACACCGCTAACGGTATTATCCATTAAGATATTTACCCCCGATTGGAGGGCAAGTTCGTTTAGTGCCTCCCGGAGATCGGTCTCATAAAACATCACCGATACCCTTGGGATCTCTTCTTGGGCCATCACGGCACTTGGCAAGATCCAAGAGATAATGGCTATCATGCTCAGGATCACAAAAACCAAAACGCGTTTGTTGTTCATTGGATCACCTCGGGTGATTAATTGCCTTCCAGGGTTATCGGGATCTGGACTTTCTGAAAACTTTTGCCACTATCAAACAGCTCAATTTCCGCAGCATATTCTCCGGCATTTAGCGAACCAATATACTCTCCGACTAAAAAACTTTTTTCGGCGGGATAAATCCTTCGGGCAGCCTCATCCTTTAGATCAGTATTCAGCACAAGGGCATTTTTAGCATCAAGAAGGCTTAACTTAGCGCTAGGCGATATATGTATTCGGCCATCATTCAAGATATGCAAAGTATAGGTCACTTTATTACCATCCTGGTTAACCTCAATTGACTCAGCAGTTATGTGTGGTGTTGTTCCCTTACTGACAACACAGATTACCGGTGTAAGCAGCTCTTCTATGACTTGAGTTAGTTCAGGGTCTGCATAGGCTGTTAGCCTTAAATTCGCATAGTATCCACCAGGCTCAGCTTCGGGTGGAACCTGCATCGTAAGGATAAAGCGGCCCGGTTGCATCGGAGCTAGCGGGATGCTTTCGCTGATGCCGTAGACCTGTAACCAATCTTGGGCCGAGTATTCATAACCAGGTTTGAACTCCGCCGGGGTCACCCGCACATAGATTTGCTCTTGAGAAGCGTTAAAGAGTTCGATTGCGCCAGTCTGCCGTTTTTTGGGGTCCAGAGATGCTTCAATGCGAGCCGGTTTGACATTAATAATGGTGCCAAGTGAATCGTCACTCGGAGGTTCGAAATCCCCGGGCTCAATGGTAATCGTTTCATTGATAATACTCTGTCCCCGCTCACCGTACTTGAGTATCGCGCTAAAGAAATAGGTGCCGGGTGGTAAGTACCTCTCAGGATAGTTAGTGAACAAGACCTTTGCACCTGGATATATCCGGGTGATGTTACTATCGTTTTGATGGCCGGGCTGGGTCCGCAGATTGAGCCGTTCAATTAGGCTGCGGTTTTCACCGCGAATGGTGACCTCGACTTCAGCCTCAAAATCCACATGCGACGGGTTACTGACCTCAGCCGTGATGAGTTGACGGCCGTGCTCATCTTTCTCCAGCCGTAGAAAACTGAGCTCACCTCGTACTGGTAAAGAAGGTCCGGTAACCCGCACTATCACCCTGATTGCATAGCGCACTTGAATAGCCACGTTATTAGTGGCCTCCTCCGGCTCTGGTTCGACCATAATGGTAATTACATGAGTACCAGATGCCCCAAAAGGCACGGAAATTGATATAGGAACCTGTCTTTGTTCATTGGCTGGTACGATTACAGGATCTGATGGCAAGGTGACCCAGTTCATCTCCGGAAATACTTCCGGTTCAGCTTTCATAAATACCAAGTTACCAGAATAGGTTTGGGCGGGTTGATAGACCTCAAACTGTACGCTTTCCTGCCTACCGGATGGACTAAGGATGAGGTTAAAGCGGCCGGTCTGGCCGGGACGCAGCTGCAAATCTACGGTCAGGGGTTGTACACCAACCGCTGAACAAAAAGAGGATGTTAACGTAATAATGAACAAAAAAAGTAATAAACCAAAAAATAATTTTCTCTTCAATTTCAGCCCCCCAAGCAAATAAGACTAGGTTCTGACGGCCAGGTTTGTCTGGCCGCCAGCCAGAAACGACTAATTAACAGCAGCAGAGACCGTTAGTTTAATTTCACCCCAGTACTCACCATTCTCTTGGTCAGAAATGTTAGCACCGGTTCCTGCAATACCAAACACCTGGAAAGGATAGATGCCTTTACCATTAAGGCGAGTGCTTTTAATAACATCATTATCTTTCGGCCATAAAGCTGGCCAAGATTGTGCTGCTCCTAAAAGCATTAGCTCCCACTCCTCGGCTGGCACATCGAAATTTGCCAGTCCATTCCAATCCGGAGCATTTCCTGCACCAAAGAAGCCAATGTTTTTACGTGGAACTAATTGTTTTGGAAAATCCTGCCACATTGGCAGCGGCCAAAGATCATTGTCAATACCTTGAGAGGTAAATGCCCAATATTTCGTAGGCAAAACACTAGTACCTCTAGTCAACGGTTTGCCGGAAAACTCCACATCAATGGCAGTATTAGTTTCCACGATAAAATAATTGGTATCCCTGATTTTGTTTTTTCCAGGAGCGCCTGAGAATTCACCAAAATCCATCAGGGCCTCATCAGCCTCACTCCAATAGGTTTCCCAGAATGGGATGATAAACCACCAGCAATTCGTGTGATCATATATTAGCTTATGAGCTTCTACTGAAGCGTACTTGCCAACTGAAGCACTCACTACTACAGTGTCAGAATCTTCGTTTGGAGCACCAAACTCGCTTGCCAAAACAACAGAAGCAAAGCTTATCGCCGTCAAACATACTAACATCGTAACTAGCAGTTTTTTCACTACTGCTCACGTCCTTTCAATAATAAAGGGTAACTAATCTGCAAAAACGGTAATTGTAATATTTGCACTGTAATCATCGCTAGCCGACTGGGAAGAAATTTCCGCAAGTTTTGCTGTAACCGAAAGATTATACATTTGCTTATCTTTTTGGGTAAAAAGCGGGTTCACAGATTTCTCGCCTTTAGTATCCGTGGTTGTTAACTCAAACAAGTTTCCGAATTCGTAGTTGACCTCTATCCAGTCTCCATCGTCGATTTTCAAAGGAGTTGCCTCAAAAAACAAATTTATGGCGCAGTTTGACTCAACTGCTACAGTGGTGGTCTCTTTGTAATTCTCTGTAGCAGCACCTTCGAAAACAAAGTTAATGCTCTCAGCATCGATATTTACCAACGCATATTTACCAACTACAGCCTTGACCGGAATAGTATCAGACACTTTGCCTCCATCCTTCAAACTACCCTCAGCAGCTGAGGCCAACGCACCCAGACCCAAAATCAACGACAACGCCAACACAACAACCATGATTTTTTTCATCTTTTCATACCTCCTAATATTTTCTGATCCGAAAAAGTGGTTAAAACCTAGTTTTTTGCTTCCACCTCCCTAGCGATACTACAGGTAAAGGGTGGCATCTTAGTCCACAATGCTAAAGGACACGGAGCCTCCCTCATAAGTGCCTGCAAAATCATCCCAGGTACTCTGGAGAAGAAAATAAACTGTAAATAATACCGAACCTGATTGAGTTCCGCCCAGAAAAACCCCATGCTCGGTGATTGGAACAAAATTACCGTCGGGATCGAGCGATACTAGCATCCGATCAAGCGGAATATGCTCAGTCTGATCAAATTGCGCATCATTAACCAAAATTAGAGGCGAGCCATGCACTTTTAGCCGCCAGCCAGAAAAGTTTGTTTTGACCTGGACGCTTATCGGTTCTTTTGCTAGGTAGTCGCCTGGTCCGGAAAAAGCCTCAAACTCAATTGGCGAACTATTTACATGTAACTCATACAGTTTTGATTGGCGCAGAACTATGCTAATTGGTGGCAAATTACGATCTAACGGAATTAACTCTACCTGGTAATCTCCTGCCGGTAGATCCAGGTCACCCGGCATCCTCAGCCGGTACTCAAGGCTTGGATTGTACGAATCCAAGTGAACCGCTATGTTCGTTTCCAATTGAAAGGATTGCTTGTTTTTGCTAACCAGAAGAGATGAATTATACCCGGCCAAGTCAGTTATTCTTTTTATTGATCCAACTTGGTAACTTACATTGGTCGGCCGATTGGAAACCGCGGAAAATACGATAACCGCTTCTTCATGGCTGCGGTCATAGCCCAGTTCAATCCGGATATCGCTGTTACTGAACGACCAATCCCACCCGACTCCTGAACTGATTGCAGCAGTGATTGTCGCGGAATTGGATAATAGAAAGAGATGCACCGCAAGCGCGAGCACGATAACCCAAATTAACTTAACGCTAGTTCTCCCCTGTATCATTTGACCCTTCCTCGCCGCCCAAACTTTGAACCTATTATTGCCAACAATGCAAACGATATGCACTTACGTCTGGTAATATATCCCGTCCTAATGAAAAATATTCCAACCTTGGACAAGTTATTTCCCAGCGATTTTGTGCTCTTTTTCATGGTTGAAGTCCGAAATTCTGTTTTACAAACTGATTTTGATATCCTATAATTAGTCAAATAGGGGTGATTTGTAATGGGAGAGGAAAAGTATAATCCGTTTGTGACAGCTCAAACACAATTTGACAACGTAGCCCAGATGATCGGACTAGATCAGTCAACCTGTGAGCTGTTGCGCCAACCAAGTCGGGAGTTTCATTTTACAATCCCGGTGAAAATGGATGATGGAACCACCAAAGTCTTTAAGGCGTACCGCATCCAGCACAATGATGCACGAGGACCGGCCAAAGGCGGTATCCGGTTTCATCTTAATGAAACCGCCGATACCATCAGAGCCCTTGCCATGTGGATGACCTGGAAGTGTGCGGTGGTCGATATTCCGCTGGGCGGTGGCAAGGGTGGCGTGATCTGCGATCCGCGCACGCTATCACCAGGCGAGCAGGAGAGGTTATGCCGGGGCTATGTGAGACAGATTGCCAAGAACATTGGTCCGGTCTTAGATGTTCCCGCTCCAGACGTCATGACCAATGCCCAACATATGATGTGGATGATGGATGAGTATGAAGTGATTCATGGTGGTCGCTACCCTGGTGTTATCACCGGCAAGCCTGTTGGTATGGGCGGTTCACGCGGTCGCACCGAAGCCACAGGCTATGGTGTCATCTATTGTTTACGTGAGGGCTTGAAGAAGCTCAATATCGATATGGCCTCTACTACCGCTAGTTTGCAGGGCTTTGGTAATGTAGCCGAGCATGCAGCCCGATTATATACCCAAATGGGCGGCAGGATTATCGCTATTTCCTGTTGGG
>CAZAAT010000055.1:0-15500 GCA_964483175.1 uncultured Bacilli bacterium | reverse complement strand
CCCTAGTTCCCAAGTTCCCGGACTACAGTACGGGGCTAGTGGAATATCCCCGCCCACGGTAATTACTGACTCCGGCAGCAAGGCCGGTACGCTCTTGCTGGCCACCGCCAAAGCTGTCGCATAGGGCGAATGGGTATGCACAATCGCCCCGATATCCGGACGTTTTCGATAGATCGCCAGGTGCATCCGGCGCTCGCTCGAAGGCGGCAGGCTCCCATCGATCGTCTCCCCGGCATCATCTATCAGCACAATATCAGCCGGCTGCATTTGCGGATACGGCAACCCGCTGGGGGTGATTAAAATCCCATTAGCCGCCAACCGGGCGCTGACATTGCCGCCGGTGGCCGCAACCAGCTTGATCTCGAACATCTCCTTGGCTGCCGCGCAGACACGTTCGCGCATAATCTCGCGAGTATTAGCCAAAAACTCACTCATTTGGACCGGCCTCCTCTAATTCTTTGAGGGTCGAAAAATGGTAACATCAAGAAATCTTGATTCGGGATGGTAAAGCTAGTCCCCTGCAATTTGCCGCTCTAAGACAAAACAAAGGCGCTAATAGCCGGACCAGAATTTGGACAAATTGGTTCAACACCGCTATAATTATAATGCTCTTATCATTAACTCGACTATCGCTCAATGGATTATTGGAGGCTTTATCAGATGGCTCTCTTATTTAGTCGACTTCCCTTTGCCTGTCAAGGACCGGATGAACTTGCAGAAAACTGGAGTACATGGGTTGGGGATGTCTTTTATGAGATCTTGCCCGAACACGGTTTCGAGATCCGTGACGAACAAATCTACACCGCTTTTCAGATCGCCACCGCTATGCAACATAGCGGCGTGCATCTAGCTGAAGCAGGACTTGGCACCGGCAAAACCTTCGCCTACTTAGTTAATGGACTCATCCAAGCCCGCCTATCCGGCCGACCGGTGATCATCTCCTGCGCCTCCGCGGTATTGCAGGAACAATTGGCTGGCCCTAACGGCGATATTGCTGTCTTAGCCAAGATCCTTGGTATAGAGATTGATTCACGGGTCGCCAAGCCTTTTGACCAGTATGTCTGCGATACGAAGATCGAAGGTCTGGATCTTTTTGCGCCCAAACCGGGGAGCAAATTGGCCCAAGCACTCCGCTGGGCAACTAAAACCCAGAACGGTGACCGCTCAGAAATTCCTGAGCTGCCGGACCTGATCTGGTCTAAGATCGCCTGGGATGAATCTCTAGACTGCCCGAACTGTCCTTCGCGCGGCTATTGTCGCAAAACCAAAGCCCACAACCGACATCATCAGGCTCGCGATTTCATCATCTGTGATCATGAGTTCTTCTTTGCTGATTTGTGGTCTCGTTGGGAACGAGAAGCTGAAGGGCAGCGCCCTTTTTTGCCGGAATACGCCGGAGTAATATTTGATGAAGGGCATAAAATCTTCTTGCCCGCGAGCCGGGCTGCAGCGAAAAAGCTGGTCCGCGCAGAGCTAGAAAATATGTTACTTAGGCTGGAAAAGATCCCGGATGCGCGTGATTCACTGCTGGCCTCAGTAGTTGCCGTCGAAGATGCCGTCGAAGCTTTTTACCAGACCCTAGCTGGTTGTCTGACCGGTGAGGGGCAGGCCGAAAGGCTGCCTGTGCAGATTTCCCCCAAATTAAAGAAAGAGGCTTTGGCACTGCTCAAAGAGCTACGCGGCCTTGAATTCGAACTGGAGACAGAACGCAGTTTGTTTAACGAAGACCTTACCCCGGCCCTGTTAAACCTTTATGATCAGCGCATCGCTATCTTTAGCCAAGGCGCCCGCTTGCTGGCCAATGATACAGGTGAAACCATTGCCTGGATCGAACGCGAAGATGACAGCCTCCGCGTGATGCCCCGCGGTCTGCAGGAGTTCTTAGCTGAACACCTCTTTAAGCGCCGGATCCCGGTGATCCTCTCCTCCGCTACACTCAGTACCGGCGGAGACTTCCGGTATATTGCTTCAAAACTCGGCTTATCCGGAAAAGGAACCGCCAAATTGACGACTTCTAGTATCGGTAGCCCGTTTGACCCGGAGGAGCAAGTCTTGGTCTATGTACCAGAAGAAGCCTCTTCCGCCCATGATAAACTAGTAGAGCTCCTCACGCTTAGCCGGGGCCGCGCGTTGGTCCTGACCGCTAACCTACAGGAAGTAAAGCAGATCCGTACTGCGTTAAAAGATGAGCTCGAAAGCCTTGAATTTAACGTACTCTGGGAAGATCTGGCCGATCGCGGTTATTTACTGCAGACCTTTAAGCATGACATCCCCTCGGTCCTGGTCGGAAGCAGCTTTTGGGAGGGAATCGATGTTCCGGGAGAAGCGCTATCACAGGTGATAATTTGGAGCTTACCCTTTCCCCCGACCGACCCGGTCCTGGATTCGCTACGCCGAACCGCAGCCGCTCAAGGCCAAGACCCAGCCGAGGCCGTCGACTATCCGGAGATGGCGCTCCGACTCAAGCAGGGTTGCGGGCGTTTAATTCGATCTAGTACCGATCGCGGAGTTATTGCAGTCCTGGCGCCTTTTTACGGGACAGCATGGGAAAGACGTGTGCTCTCAGTTTTGCCTGAAGGCGCACCGCTAACCAAGAAGCTCCGGGATGTACAGGCCTTCTTTTAATCGATTACAGGAGGACTCGCTTTCGACGACTTATTCGCAGATGGTTCGATAAAGCTGTGGCCGGCGATCCCCGAGATATGGGATCTCTTTCCTAAACCGATCAAGCTCCGCCAGATCCAAATCAACCAGGTAGAGGCCTGACTCTCCCAAGGGGAAATCTGCGATCACCCGACCCCTTGGGTCGGCCACCTTGCTATTACCAAAGAGGAAAACCCCCTGTTCATAGCCGAACCGGTTGACCGCCGCTACATAAAGGACATTCTCCAGTGCGCGCTGGGCGACATTGAGATCCCAAAGATCCTTGTCCTGGATCCGCCATGCCGACGGCATAAAGACAAACTCGGCACCTTTTTGACCGAGAATGCGGCAGACCTCTGGAAAACCTCCATCATAACAAATCATCACACCGAAACATCCAAACGGCGCCTCAAAAACCGGCAAATCAGAGCCCAGCTCAAAGTAATCCTGCTCCAGCGCCCACAGATGGGTTTTCGCATATGAACCGCGGATCTCACCCTGATCATCTATGACTACAGCCGAGTTAAAGGGGGTCGTGTAGCCAGGACGCAGCTCAGCCAATGGAGCAACTACCCAGATCCCGGCCGCCTTGGCCGCCGCCTGTAATCGGCCCACCTCTGGAGAGTCCAGACTGAGGGCCAGTTCATGCATCCGGCTGCCAATCACTGAAAGATTGTAGCCGGTAGTAAACATCTCCGGAAAGCAAATAATATCTGCTCCCTGCTCACCCGCTGTAGCAATATCTTTGCAGGCCTTATCAATATTGGCGCTGACCTCGCCAAGTACACATTCAAATTGGGCTAACGCCATCCTCACCTTGCGCATCTACCTCTCTCCTTTCCTTCCATGTAAATGACAGGCGACCCGATGACCAGGTTTGATCTCCGAGTCCTCCGGAGCTACTCGCGCACAGAGCTCCATCGCTTCCGGACACCGCGTGTGGAAACTACAGCCCTGCGGGATCTGGAGCGGGCTCGGAATCTCTCCCTCAACCAGTCGTTTCGTCGGCTTAAGCGCTTCTTCTTCAACCGATACCACCGGTATCGAAGCCAGTAAAACCTGGGTATACGGATGGGCCGGATTGGCAAACAGCTCAGCAGTTGGCGCGATCTCAACAATCTTGCCCAGATACATGACGGCGGTAACATCGGCTACATTCCGCATCAAGCTCAAATCGTGTGAAATGAGCAGGTATGAAAGGTTTAATTGATCCTTTAACTCCAAGATGAGCTTGATGATCTTCGCCTGGACCGAAACATCCAAGGCCGAAGTTGGCTCATCTAAGACGATAAATTTAGGATCGCTGGCCAAAGCCCGGGCAATTGCCACCCGCTGTTTCTGCCCGCCACTCAAAGAGCGCGGCAGCTTGTTAGCATATTCGGCATCTAGTTCTACCTGGGCGAGAAGTTCAGCTACCCGCTGACGACACTGTTTACGGGTCAGCCCCCGATGGTGCAGACGCAAAGGCAATTCGAGGGTTTTGCCAACTGTGCGCCGAGGATTGAGCGAAGATCCGGGGTTTTGAAAGACCATCTGCATCTTCCCCTGGTAGGTGATTGAGCCCGAAGTTGGCTGGTACAGACCAACGAGCAAGCGGCCGATCGTACTCTTACCGGAGCCGGACTCGCCCACAAGCCCGAAGACCTGGCACGGCTGTACTGAAAAACTTACACCATCGACCGCCCGGACCTGACCACCTGAGCCTCTCAGGAAGCCACCCTTGATCGGAAAATATTTGACCAAATTATCTACTGTTAGTACCTCGCCTGAATTCATCTGATCACCCTACTAAATGGCAACTAACCATATGATTTTCGGAGATGCTCCGGGGCATCGGGGGCTCATATTCACATTTGGCCAGCGCCTGCGGGCAACGCGGGAAGAACCGACAACCCGGTTTCATCTGTAGGTAGTCGGGGACACTTCCCTCAATCCCCTCGGATAACCCCTGGCCATGCAGTTTGGGCACCGAGTCCAACAAACCTTTTGTGTACGGATGCAGCGGTTCGGCAAAGAGCTGACCGGTCTCTGCCGTCTCTACCACCGTCCCGGCATACATCACATAAACTCGGTCGGTCGTTTCCCTCACCACCCCAAGGTTATGGGTGATCATGAGCAAAGCAATCCCCTCTTGGCGCACCAATTGATCCATGAGGTCAAGGATCTGGGCCTGCGTAGTGACATCTAGTGCTGTTCCAGGCTCATCGGCGATGATCAACTCAGGTTGGTTAGCCAGCGCCATTGCAATTAAAACCCTTTGCCGCATGCCACCGCTCAACTGGAAAGGATAACTATGCAAGATCCGCTCTGGGTCGGCCAACTTGACGGCGGCTAAAAAGCGTTCCGCCTGCTGTCTCGCCTCCGCCCGAAGTTTCTTGGATAAACGCACGCCTCGCTGAGCGCCCGCTAGGTTGTACCCCAAGATATCTTCCATCTGCTGACCGATGGTAAAGACCGGATTTAACGAAGTCATCGGATCTTGAAAGATCATCACCACTTCTTTGCCGGTTATTTGCCGGCGGGCAAATCGATCCAAGGTGAGCAGATCCTGGCCTTTGTAAAAGATGGAACCACCGACAAAGACCCTTTTCGTCGGCAACAGATTCATCACGGCCTTCATCGTCACCGACTTGCCACAACCGGTTTCCCCGACCACCCCGACCTTTTCACCCTTGGCCACATGTAGATTAACTCGGTTCAAAACGCGAGCCTTTCCACCAAAGCGGGAAAAATCTACGGTCAAATCCTTGATTTCTAACAGCTGATTATAAGTCAACATCAAGCACATCCCTTAAGCCATCTGCCAGCCAGTTAAGGCCGAAGATGAGCACCAGAATTGCCAAAGCCGGAAAGACGGTCATCCACCAATTGCCGGGTAGATATCGGGCGCCTTCTGCCACCATCGTTCCGAGCGCCGGTTCCGGCGGACGGACGCCAAGCCCTAAAAAGCTGAGCCCAGCACTGAGTTCAATCACGAAGGCCGCATCAAGGGTAGTTTTGACCAAAATCGCCGGGGCGCAGTTCGGCAAGATCTCCCGGAACATGATATGAAATCGGCTCGCCCCCATAATCTGCGCAGCTTCGACATACTCTTCATTCCGGACCGAGACCACCATCCCATGTACCAGTCGGGCATACCACGTCCACCAAATCATCGCCAGAGCGATCATGGTATTGCCGAGGTCGCTGCCGAGAACAGCACTGACCGCAATAGCCATCGCCAATGGCGGCAGGGCCAGAACGATGTCGGTCAAGCGCATAATCAGCGACTCAAGCCATCCCCCAAAGTAGCCGGAGACTAAACCTAAGACCACACCCAAAGGGACGGCAATCCCCAAAACCGTACCGGCCATAATCAGAGAAAACCGATAGCCAAAGATGCTCCTGGTGAAGATATCCCGGCCAACCTGATCGGTACCAAACCAATTGTCGGAGCTAGGCGGCTGGAAAGTATTGCGGAAATCCACAAATGCCCCGGAGTGTTCCGGATAAGGGGTCAGGTGCGGGGCAAAAATTGTTAAGACTACAATGGCAACCGTAATGAGCAGTCCAGCGATGGAGGCTTTATTTTGTGAAAATCGATACCAGTATTGCGAAAGCTTAAGCCGTATATCAGCAATTTTCATCTAATCAGCCTCCCCTTTCAAACGAATCCGCGGGTCTAACAGGCCGATTACCATATCCACAATCAAATTAGCCAATAAAAAGCCTAGGCCGATGAGCAAGACCACTCCGACCAACCCGTTAAGATCCTTTTTCATCATCGCGTTCACCCCATATTTGGCAACACCTGGCCAAGAAAAGACGCTTTCAACTAAAAAAGCATTGCCCAGGAGTGAGGCTGAGAGGAGTCCAAGGATATTCAGGGTCGGAATAAATGCCGGTTTCAAGATGTATTTAAAAGTTACCAGCAGGTTAGGCACTCCATAGGATCGGACGACCTGGACATGATCCTGAGTCTCGATCTCCAGCATACTCGAACGAGTTATCCTGATTACTTGGCCGATACCGGCCATCGACAGCGCCAACGATGGCAGGAATAGATGACGGAGCGCATCAGAGAATAAGTTCCAATCCCGTAAGATTAACGCATCAACCAAGTATAGGCCGGTGATTTGTTTTGATACCACGATCCCCGGAGAGATCCGTCCCGTGATCGGAAACCAGTCCAACCAATAACCGAAGATGAGTTGAAAGCCGATTCCGACCAAAAAACCGGGGATAATGACTGCGGTAAAACTAAAGCTCCTAGCTAAGTTGTCAAAAGTCGTATCCTTTTTAACAGCTGAAAAGGCTCCTAAAGGAATCCCGATAACAACCACCCAGAACATCGTCATCAGGATCAGCTCGAGCGTCGCCGGCAGGTGGTGGGCCAAGTCCAGCCGGACATCGCGTTCGGAGATCAGCGATTTGCCAAATTGGCCCTGGGCTAGATTACCCATGTATCTCAAGTACTGAGTCCACAGGGGTAAATCCAATCCCATCTCGTGTTGGAGCGCTGCGACCTGTTCTTGGGTAGCATATGGACCAAGCGCCATCCGCGCCGGATCTCCCGGCATGACACGAGAGATGACGAAAATGATAATAGATAAACCGAGCAAAACGAGAAGAGAATGAGCTGCCCGGCGAAGTAGAAAGAAAACATACTGCATCTTGTGAATCACCCACTAGTATTGGTCAAAGGGCCGGCAGTACTGCCCGGCCCTTCGACACATTAACTCGGCCGCTTCGTCTGATTTACTTCTTAATGTACATCTTATGGAAATCATACTCGAAACTCATGACCGGGACAAACTCGAATCCATGGAGGTAGTCCTGCATCCCATAGCGTTTGGGCAAAGCGTATATAAAGATGTCAGTGGCCTGCTGGGTCAAGCGGTCTTGAATTTCGAAGAACAACTCATTGCGTTCCTTTTGATCGACCGTAACTCGAGATCTTTCAATCAGCTTATCAAGCTCCGGATCTTGTAGCCACTCCATCGACATCCAGGTGCCGGCGGCACTCGAATGATAGGCTGTGTACAGGTAGTTGTCTGGATCCGGATAGTTGGCGGCTGAAAATACGGCGGTCAAGTGGGGAGTTGTTTCCACACTGGCGGCCAGATCGGTGATCCGTCCCCAGGTCTCAGGCTGCAGGACCACATTGATGCCGATCTGAGCCAGGTTGACCTGGAAGAGCAGAGCAAGCCGTTCTTCTAATTCAAAGCCATCAACATAGCAGAGGTTAATCGTTAATTCTCCGGGTCTGTAGCCGCTTTTAGCCAATTCTTCTCTCGCCTTATTCAGATCCTGGTTGTACATCAAAGCATTGGGGTTGTGCCCGGCGATAGTATCCGGGATCGGCCCGCGCAACTGTTTCGCTCCGGGATCGATCTGCTCAATAAAGGTCTGGTAGTCAAAGGCATATGAGATGGCTCGACGGACATGCACGTTATCAACGGGTGCCTTTTGGGTGTTGATTTTCAAATAGAGCGCCTCACCAGAGAGAGCGGTCTTGACCGAGGCGTTCGGCAAGCGGTCAATCTGCTCATAGGTTTGCAGCGACCGGTAGTGGTCGGCAATTGTCAAGGCGCCGGTCTTCATCTCGGAGATGACGGTTGCGTCGTTACCAGGCGCAATTTCTTTGGCCCGGACCTCATCAATGGCCCCCTCCCGCCAGCCTAAAAAGTAATCGTCGAACTTGGCAAAGACGATCTCATTGCCGCGGGTCCAGCTTTTAAACATATAAGCACCTGAGCCGGCATCGTTATTTAACATCCAGTCCTGGGCATAATCGCCATATTCGCCGAAATTGCCCGGCTTTTTCTTGGCCAAAACAAGGTCCTTGTTGACGATCGCCAGCCACGGCAGGGTCGACAGGAAGGGCGAAAACGGCTCATTAAGCGTGAAGGCTACCGTATAGTCATCGCGAACAACGACATCTTTGACTATATCTGCCCAGAGCCAAGAGTATCCCTGTTTGAGGGCCAAGACCCGCTCAAGGGAGAACTTGACATCCTCGGCGGTCAGCTCGGAACCATCGTGAAACTTGATCCCCCGATGAAGTTTGAATACGTACTCGAGCCCATCAGCGGAAATCTCCCACTCGCGGGCGATTAGACCGGTCATCGTACCATCCGGCCGCGGGGTGACCAGACTGTCATAGAGGTTGACCATGACCATTGCTTCGGTCCAGTCAGTCACCTTGGCGGGATCGATGGTACCGATCTCCTGATTTAAACTCATCGACACAATGTTTTTCTGGGCTCCGGCGGTTACCGCACCGACTGCAAAAATGAGCAGCATTAATGCTAATACCCAACCAACTCTTCGCATCACTTTTTCCTCCTCATCTCAGTAAGCTTGACAAACCTATTGAACTCCCAAGCCTCTTAAATGTGACATCGATCCATATAACTGAACTATGCGCTGAAACTCTTCATGGTCGTAAAAGTTGGCCTTGCCCTCACCAAAGTCTTTAGCAGCCTCAATGCTAAACTTAGCCGCCTTCTCCACATCATCCAGATGAGTCGCCCCACTGGCACAACCGGGCACCGCCACCGTGGTGGTAATCGCCAAGCCGACAACCGGTGCGATAGTAGCTACCGAGGGCTGTAAGATGCTATTTAGATGAAACAGGCCATTGCCATACGGGGTGATATCTTGCATTGTAATTGGGAAAGTTACGGGTGGTTCGCCTGTGACAATCTCGAGTAAATCTAGCAAATCCTCGCTCACCCGGAGGATGTACCCGTCTTTGACGGTCGGCGAGATGGCAATGCCGCGTTTATTGATGATTCGGTTGCCTTTAGTTGTATCGATTGAGATGATCGCATCCATTGCGTCATCCACTTCATACTCATTCATCGTATTAATATCAACCGGCGATCCCATAAATGGCACCGGTTCATGCGGCAAGGTCGGCGCATCGGGGCAAACATGGGTGCAGACAATCACGTCTCCGGATAATACATCGCCCCGATCCTGCATCGCCAATAATTTGGCCGCCGCTGCCAAAGCAGCTAGGGCCCCATCGCCATCCGAAACAAAACCGGTAACCTCCGGCCGTGCGCCCAGTCCGCCGAGTCGGCCAATGATCCCGAGGGTTGGGCTGGACCCGCCGGCTTGTTTGCCTGTCTTGCCGGGAATTACGACTTTGATGAAATCAGTCTTGCCTGCCTCACCTTGGACAGTTTCGACCTGGATACTACCATGCCCTTTTCTAGATAGGTAATTTTTGACAACTGCTCCGTCAGCGTAAGCCGAATCCAACAATTCGTATAACTCTAATACTTGTTTAAACGCCAATTTCAGCACCCTCTATGTTACTTTTAGTTGTGGTAAAATAAGCAATCAGTCCGGAGGCCACGACCGGGTCGATCACCGGCAGGTTAACGGTCCGTCTGATCTTGTCAGCTAGACCAATGGTGGCCATGCCGGTACAAGCTAGGAGTATGACCTCGACCCCTTGATCCTTTAACTCCCAGGCTGCCTCAAGAGCCGCTGCCTGGCCAACCGCGGTGAGCAAGTCAAGAGAATTCTGAACCCCGACCGGTTGGAGATAACTGATAAGATTAGCTCCCAAGCATCGCGCCACTACTTCCGGCGCCTCCGCGGTAATCCCTAGGGCCCCGATTTTATGGCCAAGCGAGAGGCACAGGGCGGCTCCCGCACTTCCGGCCCCGATGATCGGGAGGCTCAAATGGCGTCGACAGAGATCTACCCCGGGATCGGCCATGCAGCTAACTATCACGGCCTGCACTCCATCATCTGCCATTTCCTTAGCAACCTGCAACACTTTTGGTTCGGCCTGTTGTAAGGTTGCAGCATCATAAATGCCGGTGGGCTGATCCGGAATACAGCGGGAGTAAACCTTCAACTGGGGAAAATGGTTTTCAATGAGCTCTCCGTGTAAATTGACAAAATCCTGACTGCTGGATGTAATGACGCGGATCAAGCCGACTTCACACTGGTTTTTTCGCATAATTCACACTACTTGTTTTGAGATACAGACATAATACTAGTTACACGCTTTGTTGCCCTGCAGGAACAATGCACAAAAAAAGTGGACCACTTTGTGCATTATGCACAAATGTCCCGTTTTAACGTCTACTAGAAAATCATCTTTTTTTGAACGATTACGCTTTCAGAAAGTGGTGTGCGCGCAGAGCTACCAGCAGCTTGATCCTGATCTCCGGATTATCTAGATCTACCCCCAGCACCTCTGCAGCTCGGTTGAGTCGGTAGGACAAGGTATTGCGATGAATAAAGAGTGCTTGCGCCGTCAGAGTTTGGTTGCCGCCCAACTCAAGATATTTCTCCACCGTTTGGACCAATTTCGCCGATTTTTCTTGGTCATATTGCAGCAAGGGGCCAATGGCGTCGGTGACAAACTCTCGCAACTCGTCCTGCTCCACCGAGTCGATTAACAGCCGGTAAAAACTCAAGTCATCGATATGAAACACCTTGTTGCCACCGGAAAGCACCTTCCCAATGCGCAGGGCCTGCCTAGCCTCCTGATAGCTCTTGGGCACGCCTGCCAGTTCCTCACAAACGCCGCCAATCCCGATGGTAACCTGAACCTCCGGGACATTCGCATCCACCGCTTCCTTGATCGCCTCGGCAATTTCGAAGGAGCGCTGTTTAAAACTTGCCGCTGACCCGCTGATTACCGTCAATACGACCACGCTGTCACTTCTGGCCGAGACGATGGCTTTACGGTCTGTCAGGTAAACTACATTTTCCACGGTTTGGACCAGTTTAGCCTTGATATTTTGAATCTTTTTCTCATCACCGCTATATTGTTCAAGCGTCTGCCGGAAATGATCGATATCCAAAGCAATGACCACTAATTTCTGGGACAGATCCCAATCGACGTATTGAGCCCGTTGCATCATCAATTCGGTTGAGTCAAAGTTGCCCTGCAGTAAATCTTGGAGCAAGTCGGAGCGCATCCGCAGCCGGGTCTCCTCAACTACCTGCTGCCGGGCCATGACCAAAGCAGCGACCGTCGCGGCTTGTTCGAGGGCGGCTTTGGCTACGTCGGGAACCAGCTCTTTAAACTCGAGCACAGTAACATAACCGTGTAAAGCGCGGCCATAAAGGATGGGTGAAATGATACGGCCGACACCTTCCCCGTCTGCGGGTCGCCAGGTAACCGATGGCAGACCTGACTGTAGCTGAGCAAAGACCCCATCAGCCTCCAATTGGTCGATTACGGATCGATTTGAGCTGGCCCGTACCAAGTCCGGGGAAATGTTTGTTTTGCCATCAGGCACACAGGCGGCGATCAAGGCCAGATCTTCCGTTTCGATCAGCACCGGGTTGTCCAAAGAATTGGCCAAGCTCTCGCCGACAGCCAAAAGGTCTCCTCCATCGAGAACGACCTGGGTTAACTGGGCATGGATCCGCGCTGCCTGCTCAATAACATAGCTCTGGCGATCCATTATTTGCGTCAAGGCAGGGATGGTTAGATCTACGAAAGGGGTCTCACTAGGTATGTTAATTAGCGGTAATCCCGCTTTGTTTGCTAATTCGATGGCCTGGGCGGGGATGACTTTGATGTACCGGTCAACTTTAACAGCCAGAGCCGCCGAACCCTTGTCGACCATGGTTTGCACCAGCTCACAAATGGCCTGTGGGTTATCACGGAAGGCATATCCGGCGGTAATGTACATGACCTCGGGCTTAAGCCAGTCTAAGACATCGGGAACCTCAATGATATCGACCTTTTGAACCGATCGATTTAAGCCGGCTTGGCCTGCAATCAAGGTGGCATTGTGATAGGCCGGCAGGCCCAGGATTTGTTTAACGGTAACAGTCATAGCTTTAGACCTTCCAGTTATAGTGGCAGGACTACTGCGCTACATCTTGATTCGAGTAAGGAGCTATTGTTCCTGCTAAATGGCGAGGCTTGGGTAAAGGCGATGAAAAGGATCAGTATTACCTAAATAAGGAAGGGGTTTGGGACGATTTGCACAAGCAGAGCGCCCGTGCGGGGCGCGACATAAATGAATATAATCTCCTAATTATTTCAATCCACGCGCCCGTGTAGGGCGCGACATCAGGACAAGGAGATAAGACTTCAAACCTGAGAGTTTCAATCCACGCGCCCGCGTAGGGCGCGACAGTATGGCGAGTACGCGATTGACAATGCTCTGCGGTTTCAATCCACGCGCCCGCGTAGGGCGCGACAGGCTTTCCCAGCGCGTTACGCGCGGGCTTGGAGTTTCAATCCACGCGCCCGCGTAGGGCGCGACGGTGTACCACGGCCCCGGAGTAGCCTTCTCCGCCCGTTTCAATCCACGCGCCCGCGTAGGGCGCGACCTTGATCCGCTGGCCAACACTTTGATATCCATGGCTGTTTCAATCCACGCGCCCGCGTAGGGCGCGACTTGGCGATCTGCATATAGGCAATAGGGCGTTTGACGAGTTTCAATCCACGCGCCCGCGTAGGGCGCGACGCCGTGACATTGTCAGCATTGCCAGGTCGGCGATGTTTCAATCCACGCGCCCGCGTAGGGCGCGACTTGTCGCATCAGTCCTATTAACACCAATAGCTGTGTTTCAATCCACGCGCCCGCGTAGGGCGCGACAGAAATCCGGGGTCTTTTTTTTATGCCCAATTTTGTTTCAATCCACGCGCCCGCGTAGGGCGCGACCGATGAGATTAAGCGGTTACCGACTAGTGCTGATTAGTTTCAATCCACGCGCCCGCGTAGGGCGCGACGAGGTCGACCTAATGAACCATACTCGCCACATTGGTTTCAATCCACGCGCCCGCGTAGGGCGCGACGCCCGCTTTCGACCGCGGCAACTAGTGTCGTTCCGGTTTCAATCCACGCGCCCGCGTAGGGCGCGACGGCTATATTGAGCGAAAACCGAACAGAAGATTTACGTTTCAATCCACGCGCCCGCGTAGGGCGCGACGGGCACACCGTAAATCAAAATAACAGTCAAGCATAGTTTCAATCCACGCGCCCGCGTAGGGCGCGACAGGCCTCCCTCACCTCAGTGATGTCGTTACGCAATGTTTCAATCCACGCGCCCGCGTAGGGCGCGACCGAGGGCCTAGATCGGGACCTGCCGCATGACATTGTTTCAATCCACGCGCCCGCGTAGGGCGCGACGCAATCTCAGCATACTTAGCCTTACCCTCGCTGAAGTTTCAATCCACGCGCCCGCGTAGGGCGCGACTAACGTGTTGAGATTATATCACGACGAAGCCTGTGTTTCAATCCACGCGCCCGCGTAGGGCGCGACTCCATGACAAGGCCTAACTCCTGCGCTCTTTCCCGTTTCAATCCACGCGCCCGCGTAGGGCGCGACGGTCTCCTTTGCGTTTTCCCAGTCTACTTTGTCCAGTTTCAATCCACGCGCCCGCGTAGGGCGCGACCAGACTCTGCCTGCTGATCAGGTAAAGATGGCTAAGGTTTCAATCCACGCGCCCGCGTAGGGCGCGACGGCCTTGATGATGGCGGTAACCGCGCTCTCCCTCCGTTTCAATCCACGCGCCCGCGTAGGGCGCGACAGTCTACTGACAAAAGCGTCTCCCCAAGCTAATTTGAAAGGTGCTCTCCGCGAACCTCGATTTCTCCTGCTCAAATCAATAGGACAAGATGCCAGTAAATGCTTCTAATCCCCTATTTAAAGCGTGTGCGAACCTCTACTACATTTTGATGTTCACTTATGGTTCGCGGCCATTATGTAATCAACAATCCTTCAGGATTATAAGACTCTTTTGCCCCGATATGCTCTACCCTTCTTTCCCAATTCTTGCCCAAATAATAGAAACGCAAACTATCTGTCTCTTTATCAATTATTGACTCCAGCCGATTTTTGAGCTGAACAAACTGCGCTGGATCTAACAAGCATTCAAAGACCGACTTTTGTACTCTTTGACCATGGTTAACACACTGTCTAGCTACTTGCCGTAAACGCTTCCTTCCACTATCGGTGGTGGTATCAACGTCATACGTTATCAATACCAGCATGCAGGCACCTCCTAGCGCCAGAAGAACGGCGGATAACCATTAAGATCACCACGAATGTATCGGGCTAATAAGAGTGCTTGCACATAAGGCAACAAACCTACTTCGATTTTTTCTCCCAAAAACGGGTGCGTTATTTTTTCCTGTTTTCTCTTTTGCCAAGCAGCAAGAACAATTTTTCTAGTCTCATCATCCATATAGATTCCGCCGCTTTCGACTTTACGAAACCCCTTATCGGAAATCTGTTTGCGATTGACCAACGATAATGCTAATCGATCAGCCAAATACCCTCGAAACTCTTCCATTAAATCCAAGGCTAAACTCGGTCGCCCGGGACGATCCCGATGCAGAAAACCTACTGCCGGATCCAGTCCAACCGTTTCTAAAGCTGACTGTACATCATGCGACAATAGCGTGTACAAAAATGATAATAGGGCATTCATGTTATCACGCGGTGGTCTTCTGTTCCGCGATTGCAAATAAAATGACTCCTGTTGTTCTAGGATTAAGTGGTTAAAATGGCCGAAATATATATGTGCCGCATCTCCTTCTATACCCCTGATAACATCCAAGTCAGTGCATTCGCTCAAACGATTAAGACAACTAGTCAGATTATCGGTAGCGCGCACCAAACTAGGATAATCCACTTTGTCACCGTGGTCACGGATCGCCCGGCGCAGCACTGCCCGACTATTAGCTATTTTGGCTGTCACAATCCAATTCGCTATTCTTGCCGAACACACCAGATCATCAGCTAAACGATACTGCTGCCTCCGTAACAACACATTGCCGGAGACCGGCCCCGATACGCGCCCCAGGAACTTCCCGTGCGCCGACAAGAAGGAGATCGTCACCCCTTTTTCCGTACACAAGCCCATCAATCCGGGA
>CAZAAT010000054.1:0-15792 GCA_964483175.1 uncultured Bacilli bacterium | reverse complement strand
AAACGGGCGCAGGCGTGGATGGAGGGCTAATTTTCAACACCGATCTGTTCAAAAAAACTCACCTTGGCCTGTAGATAGTTTTCGAAGGTTTCATGGAAGTCCAGATGATCTTGGGTGATATTGGTAAAAACACCTAGATCATATTCGGAGCCTAAAATCCTCTCCAGGACAATAGCATGCGAAGAAATTTCCATAACCACATGGGATACCCCTTCTGCAAGCATTTGGGTAAATAGCTGTTGCAAATCGGAGGCTTCCGGGGTAGTATGTTCTGCTTTAAGCTCGCGGTCACCAATGAGATTTTTTATGGTTCCAACTAATCCTGTTTTATTTCCTGCCGCCTCAAAAATTCGTTTTAGTAAATAGGTAGTGGTAGTTTTTCCATTGGTACCTGTAACACCAATCAACCGTAATTGTTGGGTAGGATGGCTCCAATAAGCAGCAGCGGCTAAAGCTAAAGCTTTACGGGAATCGGGAACAATAATTTGAGGTATAGTTAATCCGGGAATTTGCCGCTCACAAATTACCGCAACTGCTCCGGCGCCTACAGCTTCCCCGGCGTAAGCATGGCCGTCAAATCGATAGCCTGTTATACACACAAAAACATTCCCAGGCACCACCTTACGCGAATCGTACGCGATGCCCTCAAACTGGACTTGAGAGAATTCAGGTGGCAAAAAAGCTCCCGGTATTTGACTGGTTATATATTCCAGAGTTGCCAACTATGCTCACTCCTACTGTATAAAGTAACCCTTTAGTACAGTTATTTGTCTTTAAATGTTACTAAAACCTTTGTACCAGGTGGATGCTTCTCTCCTGGGGCCGGCCTTTGCTCGACTGCGATTCCAGAGCCACTCGGAATGAGCAAATATCCAGAACTTTCTAGCACCGCGGCTGCCTCACCCATCGTCAGCCCAAGAACCCTAGGGATTGTCAGGATAACATCCGCATCATCCGCACCCAACGGAAGAGAATCTTTCGGGTCTAACGGAGACGTTTCCAAAATCACCGTAGTGCCTGAAGCTACTGCTGCGATGGGTTTAGGTGTCTGGTCAATTACAATTGAACCTTCACCATAGACCCGTACGGAGAGCCCTGCTTTGGTCAATATTGTTTTCGCTTCATCCAAGGTAAAGTTGCGCACATTAGGAACCCGAATTAGGTTTTTGGCAACTTCCACTGTTTCACGCTCCAATTTTGGCGGAACATCTAGGTATTCTAAAACATCGCGGGCAATAGCTTGAAAAACCGGAGCAGCCAAAACACCACCGTAGGTAATAGATGTTTCTGGTTCGTACAACGCAACTAAACCAACGATTTCAGGATTATCGAACGGAGCAAAACCAACAAATGAAGCTACTACTTTGGAACGGCTATATCCTCCACCGACTGCAATCTGCGCGGTTCCGGTCTTACCGGCTACTCGGTAGCCAGGGATATCAGCTTGCCGCCCTGATCCATTGAGCACGACTGAACGAAGAATTCGCCGCATTTGATTAGCGGTCTCTTCGGAGATGACACGTCTGCCGGGCTCAGGTGTCAAGTCCTCAACGCCATCCGGACCAATCACTTTACTGGCCAAATGCGGTTGGACTAAAATACCGCCATTGGCAATGGCCGAAACTGCGGTAACCAGTTGCAACGGAGTAACGCTAACCCCTTGACCAAAACCAATATTAGCCCAGCCGACTTGTGCAATAGTTCCGGGTTTATGAACCTGACCGTTGGCTTCACCCGGAAAGTCGATTCCAGTCTTAGACCCAAAGCCAAAACCCGTGATATATTTATAAAACCGTTCTTCACCAATCTCCATTCCCAAAGTAGCAAAGACCGGGTTACACGAGTTCTCGACAGCCTCGATAAAACTCTGGCTCCCATGGCCGCCAGCTTTCCAACAGCGAAGCCGATGTTTACCGACTACAATATACCCAGGATCGAAAAAACGCCGCTCGGTTGTTGTCACTCCCTCTTCAAGTGCAACCGCAGACGTAATAATTTTAAAGGTTGATCCAGGTTCATAAAGGTCAGCGATGGCAGTGTTTCGCCGATTTGCTGCCGGATACTTTTGGTACTCGTTCGGGTCAAAAGTGGGATAGTTTGCTAAAGCGAGGATTTCTCCGGTTGAGGGTCTCATGACGATGGCCACACCCTTAGCCGAATTGGTTTCTTTAACCGCCCGCCCGAGCTCGCGCTCTGTCACATATTGAATCACTTCATCGATGGTTAGAACTAGATCCATCCCATCCACCGGCGGAATGTATTTCTTTACCCCGCCAGGGATCTCACGCCCCGCAGCGTCGCGCTCAGCTTCCACTCTGCCGGGCATCCCTCTTAAATAACGGTCATAATAGAACTCTAACCCTTCTAACCCTTGATTATCGATCCCGGCGATACCAAGCACGTGGGCTGCAAGATCATGGTTGGGGTAAAAACGCTGTGGGTTTTCTACAATACCAATACCAGGAAGGTTTGCTTCTAGAATCGCCTGTGATTCTTCTGGACTGATCCGTTTTTTGAGCCATTCACTAGAGCTGTGCTTAGTTATACGCTTATAAACGAAATCATAGTCCAACCCCAGAATCTGAGATACCTGTTTAGCTGTTGCCTCCGGATCCTCAATGTCCGCTGGCACGACATAAGCGGCATCTGCACTTACACTCACCGCTAACTCATCAAGATTGCGGTCATAGATGGCGCCCCGTTTTGCATCTACAGGCAATGGACGCATACGTTGATTAAAAGCATACTCTTTGAGCCTTGGATTTTGGAAAACTTGGACTTGAACCATTCTTAAGCTAAGTAGAAATAACAAAGCGACGGCCAGAAGCAGAACAAAGGCGATCCGTCGCTTTATAACCAACTGGGTTACTCTGGGCATTAACTATCTCCCCTCATATAGCCCCGCCGCCTTGACTACAGAAGTAAGCAAACCGCTTATATATTCGGCAACCTGAGTCACAACCCTTTCAGTACCGGATACCGAAGGCTTTGAATCCACTGATGGTGCTACAGCTACGTATTTTATCGTTGCCGGCTGGACCATCCCAAGTTGAACTCTGGCCACAGTATCAATTCGCTCAAGTGATTTTAATCCCAGTATCTCCAGATTAAGACGGTCACGTTGGGTGATCACACGCTCGAGTTGTTTCTCAAGTTCAGTGTATTGATAAGAATACGTCATAACCAGGTTTTTTACTGTAACATAGCCCAGTAATAGTAAAGCTAATACTAACCCGGTAAAAAATATTCTCGTCATAGGACTGATGGCTCGTTTGCGGCGACTCTTGTGCTTTTGACCACCTTTGACTGTTGCCCGAAGCGGAGCTGGAAACTGATTATTTATTCTTGGTTGTGCTACAATCATATTCAGCCCTCCTACTCCACATGACCCGGAGCCTGACGAACTCTTTCCGCCACCCTAAGTTTGGCACTGCGTGCCCTAGGGTTAGCAGCCACCTCTGCCGGGCTGGGGATAATCGGCTTTTTCGTGATAATCTTCAATTGCACTTGGTGATCACATTGACAAACAGGTAGTTCCGGCGGACAAATACACCTACTAGCTTCAAGTTTAAAAAAATTTTTGACGATCCGGTCCTCAAGTGAGTGAAAGCTAATTACTGCTATTCTGCCTTCAGGCGCTAACAAATCTACAGCTTGTCTAATTGCTTCAGACAGTCGTTCGAGTTCACGATTTACTGCGATTCGTAGAGCCTGAAAGGTCCGCCGGGCCGGATGCGTTCCATCCTGGTTTTTAGCAGGATAAGCACTGATTATCGTCTGAACTAGATCTCCGGTCGTAAGAAAAGGTTGTACTTGGCGCCGCTCGCAAATTTTACGAGCAATTCGCCCGGCCCACCGTTCTTCACCATAATCCCGCAGTATCCTATACAGCTCATCTTCTGGCAAGCTATTTACGAGATCAGCTGCTGTAGTCGTCTGACTCTCATCCATGCGCATATCCAATGGGGCATCATGCCGGAAAGAGAAACCGCGCGCGGGATCATCCATTTGGAACGATGAAAAACCCAAATCGAAAATGATGCCATTTACATGCTCAAAACCAAACCCGGCGACAACTGCGCCGACTCGGTCGAAATTTGCATGTACTAGTAACAACCTACCTTCATTGCGGTATCGCTCTAATTTAACTGCAGTTTGCTGCAATGTCGAGCGATCCTGATCAATTCCGATGACCTTTCCAGAAGGTGAACTTTTCTCTAAAATCAACTGAGTGTGCCCGCCACCACCGAGGGTGCAGTCAACATAAACCCCACCATTTTGGGGATTGAGTGATTCAACAGCTTCATGTAGCAGAACGGTTAGATGTCCCATTTACTGCTCCTCATATCCCGAGATCTACGATTTCTTCAGCAATCTCATCAAAAGAATCGGCAGCTTCCGCCGAATAGCTTTCCCATTCACTGGCACCCCAAATCTCCACTCTGGTAGAAACCCCGATCACCACAACATCCTTATCAATCTTTGCATACTCTAACAAATTATTTGGTATATTTATCCGGCCTTGTTTGTCAACTTCACATTCGGTAGCACCAGAAAATAAAGTGCGCACAAAAGCCCGCACATCTTTCTTAGTCATGGGTAAGGTTTTAATCTTTTCTGCTAAGACCGCCCACTCGGTTTGCGGGTATACAAATAGGCAGCGATCCAACCCACGCGTAACGACAAACTGCTCCCCAAGTGCTTCGCGGAACTTTGCCGGCATGATCATTCTGCCCTTGCTATCGATATTGTGGCGGAACTCACCCATAAACATATTTGGAATCCTCCACTTTCCACCACTTTGACCCACTTTATACTACCCTTATTCTCCCTTCCCCCCCACTATCCTCCTAACCTGGCAAAAATTTGTACAAAAAAATCGAGCCAATAAATGGCTCGATTTTAAAAGGATCATTTTTTATTGCGAGTTATCGTGTCAGCTAGCCCTTAGACACCCAGATAAGCTTGACGAACTTGCGGGTTAACTAGCAGTTCTTCTCCCGAACCTTCTAACACAACTCGTCCGGTTTCCAAAACATAAGCATTCTTAGCCAGCTTAAGCGCAGCATTAGCATTCTGTTCGACCAACAAAATAGTAGTGCCGTCTCGCTCGTTAATTTCTTTCAATACTTCGAATACTTCTTTGACTAATAGCGGAGCTAGACCTAGAGACGGTTCATCCAAGGCCAACAGCTTTGGACGACCCATCAATGCTCGACCGATAGCTAACATCTGCTGCTCGCCACCTGAAAGCGTACCACCCTTCTGGTTTTGACGTTCCTTAAGCCGTGGGAAAAGAGCAAACACCTTTTCAAGGTCAGCGGCAATACCAGCTTTATCATGACGAATATAAGCTCCCAAAATTAAGTTTTCCCTTACCGTTAGATTCGGGAAAATTCGCCGCCCTTCCGGGGAAAGTAGTACTCCTCTAGATACAATCTCATGGGTCGGCCGGTTGGTTATATCCTGACCCTCAAACTCAACCGTACCCTGTTTGGCTTTAACCAAACCCAGAATGGTTCTTAGAGTTGTACTTTTACCAGCCCCGTTAGCACCTACTAAACTAACAAAATCTCCTGTATTTACCTTTAGCGAAATGCCTTTTAAGGCATGGATACCGCCGTAGTAAACATGAAGGTTGTCAACGCTAAGCATGGTCCTCAGCCTCCCCTAGATACGCCTCAATAACTCTAGCATTCTGCTGAATCTCCGCAGGAGTGCCATGGGCGATGGTTTGGCCATAGTCAAGAACGCGGATTTCCTCGCAAACCTTCATGACCAAGCTCATATCATGTTCTATTAAGAACACCGTGAGATCGAATCTATCTCTAATTTCTCGGATAAAGTTGGTTAGTTTAGCTGTTTCTTCCGGATTCATGCCTGCGGCCGGCTCATCGAGTAAGAGTAGACGCGGGCCGGTAGCCAGCGCGCGGGCGATCTCAAGTCGGCGTTGCTGACCATATGGAAGCGCACCTGCCTTTTCATTGGCCAAATGAGCCAAGTCAACCTGCTCTAATAACTCCATACCCTTAGCACGCAACAAAGAATCTTCTCTCCGATAGCTGGGTAAGGCAAAGAATGCTGACCAGACACTGGACTTCAGTCTACAGTGATAAGCAACCAAAACATTTTCCAGTACGGTCATCGAGGTAAACAACCGGATGTTTTGGAAAGTACGGGCAATCCCTGCTTTGGTAACCGCACTAGGATTAAGGCCGGTAATATCTTGACCGGTAAAAATGATGCTACCCTTTGTCGGCCGATACTGGCCGGTGATGATGTTAAACACGGTCGTTTTCCCCGCGCCGTTAGGGCCAATGAGGCCAACCAATTGGTTTTGACGGATCTGCAGGGAAAAGTCTTTAACAGCAACTAAGCCACCAAAGGCCATCGTTACGTTTTGAACATCTAATATTATTTGTTTATCTGCTGCTGACATTGGGGCACCTCTTTTCTCCTCAACTTAGACAAAAGCCATTCCCAAGAGAATTCCCAGGAACCGAAGAGGCCTCTGCGGTAAAATAGCATCATTAAAATAAGTAGTACCGAGAAAACAACCATCCGCATCCCCGGGATTCCTGGCCACTGGATGAACCCAAGGTCAATCGGTGACTCAACGGTCCGCAAGACCTCTTGCAAAACAGCAAACAGTACTGCGGTAACCGTCGCACCGGTAATACTGCCTAATCCGCCTAAAACTACAATGATTAGAAGATTAAAGGTCATTGTAAACATAAATAGGGTCGGAGAAATCGTACTAATCAACATAACCATAAGAGCTCCAGAAATACCACCAAAAAAGCCGCTAATGAGAAAAGCGAGCATTTTAGTCCTGGAAACGTTGATGCCCATCGCCTCTGCGGCTACTTCGTTATCCCGAACGGCCCGCATCGCCCGGCCGAAACTGGAGTTAACTACGTTTTTAATGATGAAAATCGTCGCAGCTGCCATGCCCCAGCTCCACCAAAGATTGGTTAGCTCAGGAAGTCCTTTAATGCCCAAAGCGCCATTGGTCACGCTGAGCATATTGTTGGCCAAAACAAAAATGATTTCGCCAAAACCAAAGGTAGCAATGGCCAAATAATCTCCTTTTAGACGCAGACAAGGCCAGCCGATTAAGAATGCACCGAGCGCAGCAATCACACCGGAGAGAATCAGACCAATTAAATAATAGTTGGGCTGCAAAGAAAACGCACTAAAGGGCCAGATCAAAGGTTCTAAGAAATAAACCATTTGTTTCTGCGCTATAGGCAACATTAATAAGGCAATTGTATAGCCACCGAGCGCCATAAAACCGTTGGGACCTAAAGAAAGAGCACCAACAGTACCGTTGATCAAGTTGTAACTAACTGCAGCGACCACATAGATGGCCGCAGTATTGGCAACACGGGTATAGTAGGCGTTTAGGTTGCCGTTTGCCCACCAGATGACAGCCCCTAGCATAACTAAACTGGCTATACTTAGCAGCATATGTGTTCTCTGTTTCATATTTACACCTTCTCCTTTAACGGTTCTCCCATCAATCCAGTGGGTTTAACCAGCAAGAAGATGATGAGAATGGCAAATACAATAGCATCGCGAAAACCAGATATTGACGGAAAGAAGGCGACCGTTAATATTTCTACCAGCCCAATAATCAAACCACCGATCATTGCACCGGTAATGTTGCCAATCCCACCGACAACCGCTGCGGTAAATGCTTTCCAACCTGGATACATCCCCATTAAGGGTTGAATCTGTGGGTACTTTGATGCCCACATCATCCCACCGGCTGCGGCCAACCCGGAACCGATAGCAAACGTGTACATAATTACCTTGTCAACATTGACCCCCATCAGCCTTGTTGCTTCAATGTCCTTGGCAACCGCCCGCATCGCCATACCAACCTTGGTACGATAAATTACATATAATAGACAACCTAATAAGCAGATACTAAGAACGGGAACCCATAAACTCACACCAGATATCCGGATCCCGGAAATATCAAAGTTAGTTGCCATCATGGCTGGAACGGGAAAACCTTTCGGTCTGGCTCCCAAGGTAACTATCGCTAAATTCTCAATAAAAAAAGCAACGCCTACGGCCGTAATCAGCAACGAAATGCGTGGCTCGTCGCGCAGAGGCCGGTAAGCCACCCGTTCGATCAACATCCCGACACAAGCGGTTAAAAGAACTGTCAGAATAGCAGCCAACCACCATGGCAAAGCATAAATGGCAACAGCAAAAAAGGCAATATACGCACCGATCATAAAAATATCACCGTGCGCAAAATTGATGAGCGCTAAAATGCCGTAAACCATTGTATAACCAATGGCAATTAAGGAGTAAAGGCTCCCGAGGCTTATTCCGTTCAAAACTTGCTGGATAAATATTTCAATACTCATAGAGCCACCCTTTTCGTGTTAATGCACTTGAATAACAGGTAAACCAGGGGTGCCGCCGGCGACACCCCTGTGACACATGTTGCAAGCGGTAAACTATTACCACAAAGAAATTAGCGAATTAATCTGGATGGACTGTTGTCATATAATCGAAGTTACCGTTTCTGACCTCACGGATAACAACGGATTTGATGGCGTCACCATTCTGAATGGTCACTTTACCGGTAAAGACATCCAGATTATTGGTCGCCTCCATCGCATCGCGGATCTTGACCGGATCGGTGCTGCCGGCCCGCTTAATCGCATCAATAACGATCAACAAAGAGTCAGCTGCTAAGACACCGAAAGCATTCGGCTCTTTATTATACTTTTTACGGTAAGCCTCAACGTACTGTTTACCGAGCTCGTTGGTGGCAGCCTTCTCATGCCAGAAAGCGGTGTGCATCAAGCCTTCAACGGCATCTTTACCAATCGAGATTAACTCCGGTGCATCGGCTCCGTCGCCAGACAGGATCGGGGCTTTAATGCCGAGCGATTTCGCCTGAATAGCAATCAGCGCGTTCTCGGTATAGTAGTTCGGTACGTACAAGACAGCCGGATTGGCATTTCTTACAATGGTTAATTGTGCACTAAAGTCTTGGTCGCCGGTCCGGACGTACTGCTCGGCAACGATTCTACCGCCAAGGCGCTTGAATTCGTTAACGAACTCTTTTCCGAGCGCAACGCAATAGTCCTGGTTAATGTCTGACAAGACAGCCGCGGTGCGTGCTCCCAGCTCGTTATAGGCGAACCGTGCAGCGACCTGGCCCTGATAGTCATCGCGGAAACAAGCCCGGAAGGAGAATTTCTTACCCTGGGTGACCAAGACGTTGGTGGTAGAAGGTCCGATCATCGGGACTTTGTAGTTCTCAGAGATCGCCCCGGCGGCAAGCATATTGCCGGAGGTCATCGTTCCGATGATGGCAACTACCTTGTCTCTTTCAATTAAACGGGTAGTGGCGGTAGCAGCCTCAACACGGTCGGATTTATTGTCAACAAGCACCAACTCGATTGGGCGTCCTAAGACCTCCATCGGGATAAGTTCACTAGCTACCTGGAGGCCCTCCCAACCCATCTGGCCGTAAGCGGCAACCGCACCGGTCATTTCCATGTTCACGCCGATCTTAATCGGCTCGGCAGCCATAGCTGTCACACTGATTATAGAAAGGATTATCAACGTCAACAGAACAATTCTTCTCACTTCTTCAACCTCCTTAGTTTACAGGACCATAATTGACAAACTTAAAATTTTTCGGGGACCCTTTTCTGCTAACTACTACCCCGAACCTCACCTCCTCTAAAGGAATAGGCAAAGTTACATTACCTCATAGTTATTGGTATTTCAATCTATTTTATCTCTCGGTGGAAAAATCCCTGCAAATAACCGTTCTTTTTTTCGTGAAAATTTAGATTTTAGCTAGATTACGAGAATTTTATTACGAAACTCATATTCATCTAGTAGTGAGCAAGTAACCATCCGTAATATTGTCCCCCACTACAAATCCGATACTCGGACGCTTTTTTCTCAACAAAAGCACCTGTGAGAACAAAAGTTTCTCTAACGCAGGCTCCCAGCCAGGTAGAAAAAAATAAGGCAATACCCTCTTCACGATGGGTATTGCCCTGAATTGTACAAAATTGCGCGTTATAACTATGTCAATCAGTTTCGCTGTTAGATAGCTCGCGTTGGGCTCTAACCAGGTCTGCAATGGAAGTGTCGCCCAATACTTCGAGAACCTTCTTTTGAGCTTCGGCCCAGACATTTCTTAGCGGACACTTTGTCTGGTTAGGACAGGATTTGCCTTGCTGAACAAGACAACGACTGACCATTATCGGACCCTCTATGGCTTCAATAACCTCAGCCAGAGTAATTGTAGCCGGATCAACCGCAATTTTTATCCCTCCACGAGGCCCGCGAAGTGCATCAACCCAACCCTCACGACTCAAGATCGATACCAGTTGGGGAACCAGATTCTGTGGAATGCCTTGGCGCTTACCAACCTCTCGACTCGGCACATAATCAGGTCCGGTCTGAGCCAGTTCCAACAGAATGGTAATAGCATACTCGGCTTTTCTGGTAATATCCATGCCAATCACCCTTAACCATGGATTAATCTTGGGAGACAGCGCGTACAGACCCAAACTGAATCGCCTTTGGTTCGCACTGGCAGCAACGAGACTGTGTATTCCCCATTACCACACCAATGACAGGAAATCTCAGCATGCCTCCGGTTCACAGCCATTTCCTCAGCTGCAGCCTGATCAAACGGTACAGTTTCACGTTCCTCGAGCGTAAGTGCGCCAGTCGGACAGGTCCCTATGCAAAAGCCGGCTCCGTCACATAATTCTTCGCGGAGAACCTTGGCTTTACCTTCAACAATGGTAATTGCTCCCTCTACACAAGGTGCTACACATTTCCCGCAACCGTTACAAAGCTCTTCATCTATTTTGACAATTTTTCTCTTCATAGGTAAATCCTCCCTTATATAATGCTAACCTAACAAGTTATATTTAACTATACCATCTGGAGTTATTTTTGTCTAATTTTTTGGTATTGACTAAACCGCCAACACTAAGAGCAATTTAACCTTATAGGCTTTTTCAAGGAAGTGAATTAAATGAAGCCCCAGAAGGTACTAGTTTTACCGGAAGCCTTAAGTTATATGGAGACACAAGAAATCGTTGAGCGGTTCAAACAGTCCGGTATTCCAATCACTTTTCTCGACTCGAACCGGGTAAGTCTCCCAACCAGTAACACGCCTAGAGAAACCTTTTTTGCTGCTAAACGTGTAGTTGTCCTAGCCGCCCGCAAGCGAGACAAATTTCAAGGCTGTCGCCCTTCAGCAAACTACCAACTACCGCTCATTAGCGGTTGTCCGGGGCACTGCCAATACTGTTACTTAAATACTAGTTTTGGCTTGAAACCATATATTCGACTCTATGTAAACCAGCAAGAAATATTGACATGGGCTGAGGAATATGTAAATCAGCGTCGTCCCTTCATTACGATCTTCGAAGGTGCTGCTATCTCTGACCCCATTCCTTTAGAGCAGTGGTCCGGTTCACTCCGGAAAACCATCGAATACTTTGGCCAACACCCTTTCGGACGATTTCGTTTTGTAACCAAATTTGACCAGGTTGATTCGCTATTAGATGCTGATCATCGCCTGCATACCCGGATAAGGTTTACGGTAAACTCCCAAACCGTTATCCAATCTTGGGACAAAGGTACCGTCTCTTTACATCGTCGTTTACAAGCAGCTGCCAAGGTTGCTGAAGCAGGTTACCTCTATGGTTTTCTGGTAGGACCAGTGATAATTCATGAAGGCTGGGAAACTGAGTACGAGAAGCTATTTGAACAAATGGCATCCGTTTTGCCACCACGCACCCATAAACTGGCTTCGATCGAAATTGTCACGCATCGTTTTACTCCAAAGGCAAAGGAGATTATCAAAACCGTTTACCCAGACAGCGATCTCGATTTGAATGAAGAAAGTCGTCAGTGGAAATACGGCCAATTTGGTTACGGTAAATGGGTTTATCCAAAAGATGTTGTTTCCCAAATTGAGACCCTGTTTTTCAATCTCGCCAACAAATACATGCCTGAAGCGAAAATAATGTACACAGTGTAGAAGGACGTGATCTCATGGCTCAGGTACTTGCAACCGTAAAACAAAAAACCAAGAACTTTTCTGCGGCGAAAGAGCAGACGTTGTTAGCTGCTTGCCTGGATAATAGGGTGCGCATAGATCACATTTGCCGGAACGGCTTATGTGGCATGTGCCAAGTCCTGATCGAAGATGGCTTAGATCATCTCAGTCCGCCAACGATGATGGAGAAGCTACTCTTGGATACCGAAGCACTCAAGAGTGGAATTCGCCTCGCATGCCAGGCACATATTCTCGCTGGACCGATCAAATTCGTTCAGCCCAACCTAAAAAGTAGATAAACCCACCGGAAAACCGGTGGGTCTGCTTATGTTGTTTTTTCGAATTACCGCTTGGGTAGATTCTGATTATTTAGTTGGGCTTGAAAGCCAGCCTTTACACCAGCGGTAGCCTGATCAATTAAGCTCTGCTCCGCAGCAGCAATCATTCGCCGAACCATGTGGCCACCAACAGCGCCGCATTCACGGGAGGGGATGTTTCCCCAATAGCCAGTTTTATATTCGCTGTTGATGCCGAGTTCAGTGGCTACTTCATATTTAAACTGTTCTAAAGCGTTATAAGCTTGCGCGACTACTGGTTTATTGGACCTACTAGAACCACGTGCCATATATTTTAATCCTCCTTTCGCCATTATCATGTGAAATAAAGTAGAAAATAATTGATGGAATTATCGGAAACATAGCCAACTAACTCCTGGAATCTATGTCAGACAATCTTTAACTCCGCATAACCAATGCGAGTAACTGAGCATCCACTAAGCATATTTTTGCCCATGACCTGAAATGATCGTTAGTGAGAGCCAACTCCCTATTATGATTTCAGACAGAGGTATCACCAGACCGGGACGAGATAAAATGGAGATGGGAGTTGGTTTTACACCGACTCCCATCATTGGTAAAAGTAGTAACTAAGTCTGTAAGCCGAGTTTTGTCGAGGGTAATCATCTATCTGGGGTGGCAGTTACCTGACACCTCTAGCGACCAACCCGGGAGAAAAGCGGGCCACTCTAACTCTCCCCTATTTGGTCTTGCTCCGGGTGGGGTTTACCTAGCCGACCGGTCACCCGGTTCGCTGGTGCGCTCTTACCGCACCGTTTCACCCTTACCGTCAACAGACGGCGGTCTGTTCTCTGTTGCACTTTCCTTGAGGTCGCCCCCACTGGGTATTACCCAGCACCCTGCCCTTTGGAGCTCGGACTTTCCTCGCAGCAATAGCCACGCGATTACCCGACCTAGTTACTGAACTTGTTAATTCGCTCAAATCATTATACCACTTGCTGTTAAACAGAACAAGCCTGGTTAATTGGTTGATCTAGCTTGCTTTTCCATAACTCAATCTAACTACGGGTCGCATTAAGCAAATCTTTGTATGTATCGATATCCATTCCGATATCAGCTCGTTTGCCGTGGATATCTGAGCCTTTTTTACGGGCACATTCAATACAGCGTTTAGTATCCGGCAGGGCTTCTAAACGCTCCGGAGTTATTACTTTACCACACAGTTCGCAGACTTTCTTCATCGAGCAACCCCCTCGTAGCGGCTAATAAATCGAGAATAGCGACTGGCGGGGTTTCTCCTCAATAACACGCACTTCTTTCGTGGAGATCTGCTCCGTCAGAAGACTAGCTAGGGCCGGAACAATCAACCGTTCGGAAATATCGTGCCCCGGATCGACCAGCAAGAGCCCTAGCCCTTTTGCTTCAGCCGCTTGATGATACTTGATATCTGCAGTTAAAAACAGATCAGCTCCTTCACGGGCTGCCGTAGCAATGAAATCAGCACCGCTTCCACCTAAAACTGCAACTTTTTTAATTTTTTCCGGGTAATAACCGGCAACCCTAACAAATTGACAGTTAAGCTCTTTTTTAACCTTCGACAAAAAAATATCTGTACTTAAGGGCTCGTCTAAAATACCAATTCGCCCAAAACCGTGTGTTTCCCCTTTATTCATCAACGGAATGATGTCATAAGCGACTTCTTCATATGGATGAGCCTGCACCATCGCAGAAAGAACAGTTGATAACAGTCGCTGTGGCAATATCGACTCGATCTTTACTTCCGAAACTTGTTCTAATCTATCTATTTCGCCGATAAAAGGCTTGGCCTCCGACTCAGGCTTAAAAGTACCGGTTCCTTGATAACTAAACGTACAATGGCTATAGTTACCGATATGCCCTGCTCCTGCGGAGCAAATCGCTTCCCTAACCTGCTCTTGATGTTCTACAGGCACCATAACCGCTAATTTCAATAATTTTTCAGTGGCCGTTTCCACCAACACTCTATGCTTAACTAAACCTAGACGTTCCGCTAAAAGAAAACTAACTCCATAAGGGGCTACATCAAGATTTGTATGCGCTGCAATGATGTTGATTCCGTATCTGACAGCCTTAAGAATAGCACGACCCGCTCCATCTTCTTGAGTCAGCTTGTCCAGCTTTTTATAAATAAGCGGGTGATGAGCAACAATTACTTCAGCCCCCACGTCGATGGCCTCATTAATAGCATCTTCATCAGCATCTAAGGCAATAAAAATCGTTCTGACGTCGGCATTTGCATCACCAATCAGCAGACCAACATTATCCCATTCAGCAGCCGTATTAAAAGGAGCCCACCGATTAATAATTTTTAAAACATCTTTTACTCGCATAATTGCTCTTCTATCCTCCAAATGACTTTTAATTTATCCTCCAACTGTTGCCGGCGTGGCTTTGTACCGGGAACATCTGGCATATTATCCAAAATCCTGTTTATCGTATCTCTACGCGAGCGAAGATAATTAACTGCCGGATCGCAGTCAGAAGATAAAATGGGGAGCAACTCTAACTGAGTTTGCAAATCAAGGCAACCGCTATTAGCCAGTCTCCGGTTATATGCTTGCTGAAGCTGCTCAACTAAATCAGCTTGGTTCTTCACTGGTCTACAGAGTGCTTCCGGAACATCCCGTGGAGACACCACCAAAATCTCATACCAACGATACTCATGAATTAATTCTTCGGTAATGATCGAATACCCATGTAACAAAAGATATTGTCTTAGCTTGTAAGGGTAATCCATCGGCCCTAAAATTAACCTACTCAGACTCCTAGCGACTTTGTTGCCTTTCCGCAGTATCTCGATCATTGTAGCACTACCTAGACCGGCTATTACTGCTACTTCTACCTCACCGGGAAGCACAGAATCTAACCCATACCCTTTCCGAATTTCAATAACCGTCTCCAGACCGGCATCAGCTACTTTTTTAACTGCATGTTGTAAGGGCCTGAGATTATATTCGACGCCAATAATTTTCCGGCGTGGATTTAACTTAGCTAGTGTTATCGGAACCGCAGCATGGTCGGTACCAACATCAACAATTCCGGCCTCAAGCGGAACCAATGAGACGACTTTTTTTAAACGTTCAGAAAGGTGCACACATTTTCACTCCCATAAAATGTATTTTCAACGAAAATGGCACACTACCTTTTAAAATAAAAAACCGCCATTTCAGGCGGTAGATTAAAAATTGGTGGGCCCACCTGGATTCGAACCAGGGACCGACCGGTTATGAGCCGGTGGCTCTAACCGCTGAGCTATAGGCCCACTCCCAAACTCAAGCGCATAAGATATTATACGGTATAACGGAGGAAAGGTCAACCTCTGCACTATTAATCGTACCTGTAAAGGTTTAGTAGGTCAAAAGAAAACCTCGCAGCTATCTATACTAA
>CAZAAT010000053.1:0-16134 GCA_964483175.1 uncultured Bacilli bacterium | reverse complement strand
ATCTTAACCTGGCGCATACCGAGGAGCATCTCTTTCAGCGGACCAATCCCATGGCCACCACTGGTAATCAAGATTACCGGCAGATCAGGATCGAGCCCTAGTTCTCTGCGCAGCTCGACCCGATCAAAGCTCTGCGAGAACTCCTGTTTAATCGGAATACCGGTAACTTGGATCTTCTCTGCTTCAATTCCTGATTTTACCAAATAATCCTTCATCTCGTCATGGGCGACAAAATAAAGGTCGGTATTGCGATAAAGCCAGATCGGATGAGGTACGTAATCGGTTAACACCACCGCTTTCGGCCCAGCGAAGTCAAACTCACTAATGCATCCGGCGGGCATAAAATGGGTCGAAATTACCGCCGTTGGCTTTTCGTCCATTAGCAAGCGGAACATCTTGCCGGATCCCACTTTAGCCTGGATCGATTTTAGCTTGGCGGCTGGCCGGTCCTCTAAATCATAGAGAAACTTATAGGCCCGTGGAATATGTTTTGTTGCTGCGTAATAAGCTTCTTCAGTCGCTTTACTCAATGCGGGACTTAGATAACGCAGAAAATCGATGACTTTGATCTCGCAATTATCAAGCGACCTGCCGGCAGCCTCAATGGCTTGGGCAGCTCTGATATGCCCTGCCCCAATCGAGGTAGCCAAGATCAGAATTTTTTTTCGACTAGACACCACTAATCCTCCCTGACCCTTTTTGTTGTAGATAATATTTGACGTATTCCAGTATGGGTTCCTCCCAGTGACGCATCGAATGCGCTAATTCCTGTTCTAACTTCGCACATGATAAAGCGGTATCAGCTGGCCTAGGAGCTATTTTACCGGCTTGGACCAAAGAGAGCGGCCTAATGGGCACCTTTTTTACCTCAGGAAACCAATGGCTCACCGCAGTCCGGACTGTTTCGGCTAGTTGCCAGCGACTGGCCCGGCCGCCGTTAACAACATGATAGGTACCATAGCGTCCCGAAACTGCAATAAGTTGAATCGCTTTAGCGAGATCGTAGGTAGAAGTCGGTGAGGCTGCCTGGTCACTGACTGCGGCGATTGACTTCCCGGCAGTTAAATTATCGATAATGGCCTGTAGATAATTAAGTCCAAAACGTCCATATAATATGCCGGTGCGGATGATGTACGTCCGGTGCCAGTACCGGGCGGCAATATACTCCCCGGTCAATTTGGACCGGCCATAGTGATTGACCGGACCGGTCGGATCATCCTCAGTATAGGGCTCTCCTTTCAGGCCATCAAAGACATAATCGGTGCTGATATAGACCAGATCTGCCGCGATTTCTCGCGCAACTTCGGCAATGTTTCGTACTCCAAGTGCATTAACATTGAAGGCCTGGCCAGGGTTTTGTTCTGCTGCATCAACATCTGTAAACGCTGCGCAGTTGATAATTAGTTTGGGTGATAAAGCGAAGATTTTTTCACGGGTCTGTTCGGCATCGGTAATATCCAGATCGGCACGGGTAAAGGCCTGGACCCTCGGCCCGTAGAGGTGCACCAATTCACGACCAAGTCGGCCGGCAGCACCAATAATTAACACCTGTTCTTCCATGAACTAGCCTCCATCCATCAGTACTCCCAGCATCTTTATTCAGAACGGACGAGCGGAATTACTGCTACTGGTTTCAGTAGAGGCACTTAGATAAGAAATTCCATTACAAAATTAGGAGGAATTACCACAGTAAAGGTGAATAAACATTCTTAACGCATTTTATAAGATAAAACATTGTTTCATTATATGAAATGACAAGGGGAGTTTACCTTGGCGCGCTACATTTTAAATCGGTTGGCCTTAATTGTTCCGATCATCTTGGGGGTAACTCTGATTATCTTTCTCATTCTAGCCTTTATTCCCGGCGACCCTGCCCAACTCATGCTGGGAGAAGCAGCCAGTGCGGAGGCGGTTGCCGCACTCCGGACTGAGCTAGGGCTAGACAAGCCGTTGCTGATTCGCTATGGGATTTTTCTCAAGCAACTGTTGCAGGGTGATTTGGGTACCTCCTACCTCCAACGGGCTCCCGTTCTCAAGCTCATAGTCGACCGTTTGCCGGCTACCTTAGAGTTAACCTTATTTGCCATGTTCGTTGGCTCCGTTATCGGAGTTGTTGCCGGGATTATCTCGGCGACCAAACAACACTCGCTCTTAGATTATACGGCGATGTTCATTTCGATTTTGGGGGTATCCATGCCAGTCTTTTGGCTGGGGATCATGCTGATCTTATTCTTCTCGGTTAACCTTGGCTGGCTGCCGGTTTCCGGGCGGGGCCCTGGTGTTATCGCTGCTCTACCAGCTATACTCAACGGTGATTTCGACCCCCTCATCCAAGGATTGCGCCACATCCTCTTACCTTCAATAACCTTGGGTACTGGACTGGCGGCCTTAATTGCCCGGATGACTCGCTCCAGCATGTTGGAGATTATCAGACAGGATTACGTGAAAACTGCTAAAGCCAAAGGGCTGCCAGGTAAATTGGTCATCTGGAAACATGCCCTGAAAAATGCCTTAATCCCCGTAATTACCGCCTTGGGACTTCAATTCGGTCAATTATTAGGCGGAGCGGTGCTAACCGAGTCGATCTTCGCCTGGCCGGGACTGGGGCGGTTGGCCGTAGATGCGATTAATGCGCGCGATTTCCCGGTGATCCAAGGAGTGGTACTCGTTATCACTCTGGGCGTTGTGCTCGTCAACCTAATTGTTGACCTGATTTATACTTTTATCGATCCCCGGATTCGCTACAGCTAAACGGAGGTATTATCTATGGAAGTAGCAACAGTAGTTGAGCAGAACTCCAAGCCTAATTTTATGGATACCCATCCCCGCATTAAGTCGATGCTCTCTTTTTGCCGTCGGTTCGCCAAAAGCAAGAGCGCTTTATTCGGGTTAATTTTAGTATTATTAGTGCTAATTACAGCCATATTTGCACCACAGTTAGCCCCTGGCGACCCCTATGCAATTAATTTGATGAAAAGACTTGCACCGCCTAGTGGTGAGGAACTATTGGGCCGAGATGACTTTGGTCGGGATATTCTCTCCCGCATCATTTACGGATCTCGGGTCTCTCTGCAGGTAGGCATAGCTTCTACCCTGGTCGCCTTGGGCATCGGAGTTCCGTTAGGCTTGGTTGCCGGGTATTATGGCGGGCGCATCGACAACCTGATTATGCGTTTTCTGGATATTATGATGGCCTTCCCTTCGATCCTGTTAGCTTTAACGTTGGTCGCCGCCTTCGGGGCGAGTATGATCAGTATTATTCTCGCTATTGGAGTAGTATCCGTCCCGAAGTATGCGCGGATTACGCGGAGCTCAGCGCTTACCGTCAAGAGCATGGAATATATCGATGCGGCCACAGTGCTAGGGTCGAGTACCTTTAGGGTGCTGTTTAAACACATTCTGCCCAACTGCGTAGCCCCGATCATCGTTTATGCGACCATGGGAATGGCCGGTGCAATTTTGACTGAAGCAGGATTGAGCTTTTTGGGAATGGGCACTCAACCGCCCACCCCCTCCTGGGGAGGTATGCTTGCCAACGGTCGAGAGTTCTTGCGCACCGCTCCCCACATTGCGACTTTCCCTGGAATAGCTATTATGCTCACTGTTCTCGGCTTTAACCTATTAGGCGATGGACTCAGGGATGTCTTAGATCCGCGGTTAAAGTCATAAAGGAGGTATCTGAATGGAGGCAGCGTACCAGCCCGAAGACAAGCGATTCGATAATTACGAGAGTTTTGGCGTACTAGGCCGGGGCTTGTATCTATTGGAAATGTTTTCGGAAGCGCAGTCTTTAAGTATTACCGAGATCAGTCGCAAAACTGACATCAATAAGGCGACCGTTTTTAGGACGGTTAATACCCTAAGGTCCTTAGGCTATCTGCGACAAGACCCACACACCCTGCGCTACTCGATGAGCACCAAAGTCCTACAGTTAGCTGCCAGAATGATCAACGGCATGAATATTCGGCACACGGCTTTACCGTTTATGCGCAAACTGGTGGAGCTAACCGGTGAGACCGCTAATCTTTTCGTTCTTGACGGTTCAAGCGCAGTCTGTGTGGAGCAGGTTCCGGGCACTCAGACAATGCGGTTGTTGACCGAAGTCGGCTCCAGGACCCCTTTACACTGTGGCGCTTCCCCAAAATTACTACTGGCCATGTTGCCGAAGGAAACCGCCAAAAGAATGATTGACGAAGCTATCGCCAATCACAGTCTGCCCAAATACACCCTCGACACGCCAACCGAGCCGGACCAGCTCCTAGCAATCATCGCCAGAATTCGCGAGCAAGGATATTGCGTCAGCCGGGGCGAGGTGGACTTGGGAGCGGTTGGCATCGCTTGTCCGGTCTACGACTTATACGGAAAAGTGATTGCATCTTTAAGCCTCTCCGGCCCCGCCATTCGAATTACCGAAGCCCGGGAACTAGAATATGTGCAAGCTGTCCAAAGCATCGCCAAAGAACTATCAGCAGAATTAGGCTTTACTATAGAAGATTAGGAGGAAGAAGTAATGCGGATTAGAGCAATCCATGCAATGACCGGCAGCACTCCGGAGTCATTGGAAAGAGAACGCCAATTATTTAAAAAATACGGAAGCCCTGATACGGTGGTCGATATCGTGTGTATCACCGAAGGGGCGGCATCTATCGAATCCCGTTTTGATGAGTACATCGGAGCAGTTAATACACTCAAACTGGTTAAAGAATCTGAAGAGCTCGGCTATGATGCCGTAATCATTACCTGTTGGGGCAATGCCTGCCTGGAGCCGGCCCGTGAAATCGTGAATATCCCCGTCGTCTCCTCCGGTCTAGCCTCTATGGTCATTGCAGCCGGTATTGCCCACCGTTTCTCGATTATCGGCACCATTAAAAATGCTGTTCACCGACATGTGGTCGAGGTCCGCAAACTGGGACTCGAAAACTTGTTCGCCTCAGAACGTTTCGTCGATACCTTCGTATTGGAGCTTAGCTCCGACAGGCAAAAGACTATATCCGCCATTATTGATGCTGGTCGGAAAGCCATCGATGAAGATGGCGCGCAATGTTTGATTTTAGGTTGTTTTGGTTTTGCCGGATTTGCCGAAGAAATCTCGGAAGTTTTACAAGTTCCTGTGATCGACCCAGCTGCCGCCGTGATTAACTACACGGAATCCCTCGTCCGGATGGGTATCAGCCAAAGCAAGATCGCATACCCGACCCCCCCGGATAAACCCCGCTCATTCGGTTTCGGCGGCAGCTGTGGTTTATAAATAAACGCATCACGCAGCAAATTTAGGAGGTAAGAACATGAGTAGCAAAAGTATCGTACGTCTAGTAGTTGTTCCCCTGTTAATGTTGTCCATGATCATCTCTGCCGGCATCTTCTGCCTAGCAGCAGAGAAAAAAGGAGGTACTTTGACAATCGCCGTCGAAAAAGACGCGGTTCATCTAGACCCTACCCTTAATAATGACCTCGCCTCATCAACGGTGCAGCGTCAGATCTTTGATACCCTCTTGGCTTTTGACGAGGAGAACAACGTGATCCCCCATCTAGCCACCTCATGGGAGAACCCGGAGCCGACAGTCTGGATTTTCCACCTGCGCAAAGGGATCAAATTCCACAATGGTGATGAACTCACCGCTGAAGATGTAAAGTACTCTTACGACCGGGGGCGTGACCCACAATCACGCGGACAAAACGTTACCAAGCTTGGCTTTATCGACAGTATCGAAGTTATCGACCGCTATACAGTCAAGTTTAATCTCAAATATCCCTATGCCCCGATGCTGGAATATGGTGTTTACGAAATCGTACCGAAAAAAGTCGTCGAAGAGATGGGCGAAGCTTTTGGCCGCAACCCCATCGGCTCTGGCCCCTTTAAGTTCGTTGAGTGGGTCAAGGATGATCATATTACCCTAGTAAAGAACGAAAACTACTGGCTCAAAGATGTTAATCTGGACAAAGTCATTTTCCGGCCAATTCCGGAGAAATCCGTCGCTGTCATGGAATTAGAAGCTGCCGGTGTTGATATCGTTCAAAACATTCCGGCTGACCATGTGCCAACTGTAGAAAAGAACAAGCAGCTATCCCTCAGTAGCGCGGTGGGAATCAACTATTTCTATGTAGCCTTTAATACCCAATATCCCGGCCCGATCTCCAATGCCAAGGTACGGCAGGCCATCGCTTATGCGATTGACATGAATGCAATCATCGAGTCGATCTTCCAGGGAGTCGGTGGTTCAAGAGCCTATAGCGCCGTATCCTTCCCTGATTTCTGGGCCTTTGATGATAAAATTAAGGCGCAAAGTCCGACCTACAACCCTGCTAAAGCTAAGCAACTGCTCGCAGAAGCTGGTTACCCCAACGGTTTCTCGACCACGATCCTTACACCACCGGATACCCCACGGAAAAAGATCGGTGAATTAATGCAATTCTATCTGTCACAAGTTGGAATTAAAGTTGATGTCAGAAGTCTGGATTTTGGCACCCTCTTAGATGATACCTACGGCGGCAAGGCTCCGATTGTGGTACTAGGCTTTAACCGTGGAACAGACCCAGATAACTACCTGTACAGCCTCTTCCACTCCGACCCGGATGCCTGGGCTGTGAACGCCTCAACCATGAACATGAGCCGTTACTACAACCCAGAGGTTGACCGCCTACTCGAAGAGGCGCGCAAGAGCACCGACCTGAATGAGCGGGCCAAACTGTATATCAGAGCTCAGGAGATCATCTTCTTAGAGGATGTCGCTCACATCCCTGCCTACCACCGGACGGAGATCGCCGGTTTCCGGAACTATGTTCAGGATTTCATCGCTGACCCGATGGGACGGGTACTCCTGGTAACTGCCAGCCGTAATGTCTGGCTAGACAAATAACTTAGCTCAAAAAACCAAATCTAAGCGCCCGGGGTTAACCCGGGCGTTTAGTTAAGAAAGGATGTCTGTTGAGTAAATGGATGCTAGAGTCTTAAATGTACTCACTGAAAAAGCAGAACGCAACGTAGAAGACCTCAAACGGCTCTTACGCCAACCCAGTATTTCGGCGCAAGGGATCGGAATGCTCGAGTGTGCACAGATGATCAAGGACGAACTGGCAGCCTTAGGGGGCCAAGCCGAACTCCACCTGACCCCCGGCCACCCGATCGTAACAGCGGTCTTCCCCGGCGAAGGCCCCAAGACGCTCTTGATCTATGGTCATTACGATGTCCAACCGCCAGAACCGTTAGAGGAATGGAAATATGATCCTTTCGGAGCCGAAGAGGTTGATGGCAAAATCTTTGCCCGCGGTGCCGTTGACGATAAAGGCAACTTTTATACCGCAATCAAAGCCGTCCAGGCTTATAAGGAGGCCGGGGTTCCCCTCCCGCTCACGGTAAAGTTCATCATCGAAGGCGAAGAAGAAGTCTCCAGCGCCAGCTTATACGGATTTGTCAAAGAGCACAAAGAACTGCTGCAGGCAGATGCGATGGTTGGTTATGACGGCAACTTCACCGCCAACGGTTATCCGCAGATGCTATTGGGCCGCAAGGGAATGTGCTATGTACAGCTTACCGCGAAAACGGCCCGGGATCACCACTCCATGCGCGCGCCACTAATTGCGAACGCTGCCTGGCGTCTAGTCTGGGCACTCAACACCCTCAAAAATGAGCGTGAAGAAATCCTTATCGAGGGTTTTTATGATGATGTGCTCGAACCAACCGAGGAAGAAATGCAGCTCTTGGCTGAATTGGATTGGAACCCTGAGCTGCTGCTAGAAGAAGCCGGCCAAAAGGAGTTTCTCCTTGGCTTAGAAGGCCTAGAAGCCAAAAAGAAGCTTCACTTCGCCCCCACCTGTACCATTTGTGGGATTGCCTCCGGTTACATGGGCAAAGGTCCGAAAACAGTTATCCCTAGTGTTGCTAGTGCCAAGGTTGACATGCGTTTGGTTCCCAATCAGAAACCTGCCGACATTTTGGCTAAGCTGAGAAAGCACCTGGACAATCACGGTTTCAGTGATATTGAAATTGAGAGCTTAGGTGGTCTGGAAGGTTGCCGGACCTCGCCCAATAGTCCAATAGTCCGGGCTATGCAACAATCTATTGAAGAAGCCTTCAGCCTCAAACCGTCGATAATGCCGAGCATCCCTGGTTCAGGGCCAGCTTATGTCTTTAAAGAGCACCTAAACCTCAATCAAATTACCGGGTGTTTTGGTCCAACCGAAGATCTGAACCATGCACCAAACGAATATATCCTACGGGATTCGTATCTCAAAGGAATTGAATCGGTAGCAAGGCTATTTAAGCTCTTCAGCCAAGCGGAATAGACACAAAAATTGGGGCCTCCTCTAAACAGGAGCCCCAATTTTTAATGCCTCCCTGCCGAGTTGCTTACCCGTTAGAAGCGCCGGCTGACCTTAATGGTGAACTTGGTTGATTCGTAATTTGTAATCTCATTGCCAACCAGTTCGAATCCGGCGTTTAATGATAGTAAACCTTGTTTCCACTCAAAACCCGTCACATTGCTCCACCGGAGTCCGTCGACCAGATGGTTGAGGCTCATTTTATAATCATTCCTCAACCACATGTATCTGCGTAGGGCATATCGGGCCGAAGCGGTGAAGTTAAAATCACCATTGAGCATCTGACCATTGCGATAGGCCCTTTTTTCGGTTACTGTCAGGGTCAAGCGGATACCAATTGGGATATAGGTAGACCACCGACTATCTACGGATAGGTTGTGTCGGGGATCTAAACCCGGATAGATGTCAGCACCATACCTGCCAGTTAGCTCAAAAGCCCCCCTAGCAAATTTGGCTTCGGTGGAGAGGGTACTTCCATCATCACGGTTGGTCAACGAGCCGCTAAAAGAAAGGCGATCGTTAATGTTTGCTCTGGCACCAAGGTAAAACTCATGTCCTAAATCAACGTCTCGATCTTCATATAATAAATCTTTGCGAATATCCCCGGTTAAACGGGATGTTAGATGAACCTTAGACCCCAAGTCTTTGTTCAGACCAACTTTTACACTCCCCTTAACTTCTTTACCATCTTGTCGCGGGGTGTAACGGAATTTTACAATTATCTCAACATCGTCAGGAATAAACTCCGCAGGGTCGTCTCCCACGTTGGGCTCATGTCTCGTGATTATGACATAGCCATTGGCATCAACCTCGCTTGTCCAAGCGAGTCCATACTCATACGTTATTGAAGTATCATCGCGATTAGTGACTTCCTCGATCTCGGTGATACCGGGTGTTTTCAGCCGAATCCTGGTAGTATACTCATCAAAGCAAATAATTTCATACGATGAGTAAGTCCCACCACCCTCAACATCCCGCTGAACATACCCGGCCGACCCGGTGGCATAATATGAATAATCATCGCGTTTCACCCGGTACTCCAGCCGACCATCAAGATTATATCTGTTCTGGAGATAATCTGATGATGTTGATCGAAGATACTCCAGTCTGTTGACATCGAGATTCACTCTGCTGTTCAGCTGATCGGTAAACTTGTAAGTGGTATTCCAAGCTCCTCCGAGCCGCTTTTCGGTAAGATCGCTCTCATCGTTGGTCGAGAGCGATAGCCTGATGCCTGAGCCAAGTTTGTCACCGCGGTAATTTACTGACTCATTAATCGAAAGACTTGTTGAAGTGGTGGGCAATTGTCTTTGGTATGTGCGAATCCCTGAACTCCAAGACACCTTACGATCTTTGGAGCTCCAGGAGTTGCTGAGATTTGCATCAACATAGCGATATTCATTTTCACCAGGCTTGAGACTATTTACCTTCTCGACTTGGTTCAGACGAAGGGTCCCATGGATCCCGGATTTGAGACGTATATTGCTCGAAAATCCCAACCTGGTTTCGGTCGAGTCCTCCTCATGCCCCGCTGCCGTTGAGGTTAGGTCAACTTTACGATAACTGAATGTACTTGGAAAACTACGCAACCGCAGACTTAAATCCGCCGATTGTTCGGTTCGGTCGCGGGTATAAGATGGGGCATAGGCCTGTTTTATTTCATCTTGGCCGGTGTAGTAATTAAAACCGGTTGAAATGAAATAATCACGTAATAATCGGATGCTGGTGCCATAAGAGTTATTCATCAGTTCAGTAACATCGTTGCGCTTACGGGCACCGAACTCACCATGCATAGTCCAGGAAAGAAATTTCGGATGTAAAACAAAGGTATCAGCAGAAAGCCTATATTTCTGCTGGAGAGCAGTATCGGTTTTAGTCAAGCCGGCATACCCTTGCTCCAGATTCTCGTATTCTAACGAGAGGATACCATCAAGATTTCTGATCCCAAAGAGCTGTATCTGTGCCGCATCAACATGCACAGAGCCGAAAAAAATGAGTAATCCGCATAATAATATCTTCAAGGAGATCCGTTCCATTGGCCTGCTCCTTCTACTTCAAATGACAAACTGTACATAGCTGGCTGCCTTCGTTGGAGATTCGCAAAAATGAATCACCAGATCCATTATGAACATCATGACAGGAGCCACACTGAACCCGCCCATCATATAGTGTCAAAGATAAGACACCATCAGTAACCTCATCTGGGCTAGCTGCAGGCCGGATATCAGGGTCTGTCTCATAATCAAAATAATTGATATTTACGGGGTGATCCGGACTCGGACCATTGCCTTTACCGGTAAAGCCTGGATCTTGCTGCTCTATTGCGTTCAGCGAAGATTCGACATAAACTGACGATTCCGCAAAAGTACCATCATGGCAGCTAAGACAGATTGCTACTCCGCCATCACCTATAAGGGCCTCATATCGCTCATCAATTGAGGAATTATAAGCGGAAAACCTTTCAATACCAGCCTCTTGACTCCATAATGGCTGATGGCTGCGTGTAATAGTATGCGGACTATGACAGACATAGCAACTTTCATAACCCGCTGAATCCGATGGCACGGATAGATCATGCTTAGAACCTGGAATATCAAACCCCATCGAAAATCCAAAGTTTGGCACCAGTAATGATAGGCAAACCACTAATATTGTCAGAGTGGTTCTGGGCATAGTAGCCACTCCTTATAATCTAATCATCATTAATCATTCTCCCAGGTATTGAAATACCTGTACGCGATGGTTATAGGTATCGGCGACATAGATTCGGTCATCCTCATCAATGAAAATATCTGAGGCTAACCAGAATTCGCCCGGTCTCGTCCCAGTACGGCCGAAGGCCAACAACAAATCTCCGGTGAGGTTGAAGATCTGCACCCGATCTGTCAATCCGTCAACCACATAGATGTTGCCATCACTGTCGACTGAAATACCTTTAGGACGTGAAAAATCACCGAACCCATCACCAATTTGTCCAAATTGGGCTACTTGCTGATAATTTCTATCAAAAACCTGAACCCGAAAGTTCATGGAGTCAACAACGTAAAGTTTTCCATCTTTATAGGCCAGGTGAACTGGAAAGTTAAAATCACCCGAACCCTCACCCCGTTCCCCCAGTACCTGTATTACCTTACCGGTTTGAAGGGAAATAACTTGCACTACATGGGCTATCGTATCAGAAACAAATAATATATTATTAGAGCGGTCAATTGCTAGACCGGTTGGCCTCTCAAAACCCTCGAAATAATGGTCGAGCTTACCCTTTGGGCCAAATACAAAAACTTTTTGCGCACTACTATCGGAGACATATACCCGATCATCCGACCCGACTACTACATCTATTGGTTGTTGGAGTTCCGGCAAATCGTAAGCTGAAACCCACTCCTGCAAGGATTGCTTCTTGGCATCAACCAACCAGATGGTGCGGGCTCCCGGATCAGTAATGTAGAGCTTATCTTTGCTGCCGCCAATTCCGTATGGACCGATCAACCGATTTTCTTGTTTTAGTCCCAATACCACATTAAAAAGGTTTTGATACCATGGTCGTGGACTCTTAGGAAAATCCTTCTCAGTAGAAAAAGTCTCGATCAGCTGAATCTTGGCGGCTGGTGGCGGGGCGGGCCAGTACATGGAATCATCTGCATGTACTTGAATGGCCAGTGAAGTAATTACTATTAAGATGATGGAGCAAATCTTTTTCAAAGCTCAACCCACCCTTGGCTAATGTTGATGCCGCGGCGGGGAAAACCCGCCGCGGGAACCAACACATTATTTGATATGACAATCTAGACAAATACCACTTTTTTCGGGAGTAACTCGTAAAAACTTCATGATATTTCCATGATTATCCTGATATTCTGTTTTGGTAACACCAGCTATTTGAGCATTCTGACCATGAACATTATGGCAACTAGCACATTGCACCGTTTTGTTGTCGTCCTCACCAAAAAGAATGCATTCTACCGCATCAGGATCCTTTAGACCTGGATCTACTCCGTATGCATAAGTGATATTGACCGGGTGGTCATTGGAGAGATCTTTACCGCCTTCACCGCCAAGATTTGTCCCATTATTAAGCGTAATATCTGTAGCAGTTACTCCATCATGGCAGCTCATACACAACAAAGACGCAGTTCCGGACAGGTTGTCATCAATGGTTCCATCCAAAGTCGAATTAGCGTACATGGTAAACGTCCCAGTTGGAATATCTCTTGACCATAATAGTGTCTTATCCGTTGGATTATGTGGAACATGACAAAATACACAAACCTGTCCATCATCTCTATTAGCGGACAAATCATGTTTTGTGCCGACAATTCCGGCTGCCAAAACACTCCCGGTAATTATAAATAATGACACCATCACAGCCAGAATCATTATGGTTTTTCTCATTCTTCTCACCCCCTTTCCATGTATGCCCGTTCTCTTAAATCGCAACATAGCACTCATCTCCTCTCTTGAGAAAATCTATCTTCCAGCATTTATCGTAAAGTACACTCGTATCAAGACTCATCAGGATACGCGATGTACTGGAAGATCTGTAGTCGTGAATTAAACCTGTCTACGACATAGATCTTATCTTGTTCATCAATCCAAATCCCCGATGGGAGCATAAACTGACCCCTATCCCGGCCTCCGTTGCCTACCCACATCAGCAGTTGACCCTCAGAATTGAAGATTTGAAAATTATTAAATGAGGTATCAACGGCATAAATGTTGTCATCCCCATCCAGGGCAATCCCTTTTAAGCGGGAAAAGTGACCAGGCCCATCACCGATTGATCCAATGCTATGAATAAAACTGCCTTGACTATCAAAGACCTGAATCCGAAAGTTCATGCTATCAGCGATATACAAATTACCCTGGCTATCGATAGCCACCATGCTGGGGAAATTAAATGTACCCTCTGTTGAACCCCGTTCCCCAATAGTGCGCAGATAAGCGCCTGATCCGTCAAAAATCTTGACGTCATGGTTTTTGGTGTCAACCACATACAGCAAATCCCTTTGGGCATCATAGGCTAACCCCGTGGGATTACCGAACTCTACGGTTGGATCCAGTAAGAACTTGAACTCACCATCAAAGGTGAAAGCCGCTACTTTCTTGAGGATCGAGTCAGAGACATATACCAGCTTGGCCGGCTCATTAATAGTGACATCAATTGGACTAACTAACGCAAAGCGTCCGCCATCACCAAAACGCCAGACTGTCGGCTTTTTGGCATTCTCATCAAAGACCAGCACACACGGGGCTTTACCGTTGTCTGTGACGTAAATGCGACCCTCAGAGTTAACCGCCACACTAAACGGGCGATCAAGCCTATTCTCAGCAGAGTCTGCACCAAGGATCACATTGCGAAACCACTTGATAAATCCGGAGGCATAATCATCCTCAGATTGCAGCGTCTTGACGAACCTAACCCGAGGCTTGTCCGGCGGTAATGGCCAAACCAGCTCCTCTGTATCATTGGCCGCAAAGGTGGTTAGTGGGATACTGCCCAGAGCCAGTAGTATAAACCCGAGTATTATTAGACTAAGCCTCTTCACATTGCGTTGCACGGTCTTACCTCCACTCAATAATCTACTTGTTATGACACATCGCACAAATGTTTTGACGAACCAGTAATCTCCGATTACCTACACCGTGTGGCTCATGACAATCAACGCAATCTAGCTCCCCTTGTTTAACTGAACCAAAGGAAAGGAAGTGATGGGGTGTATACCCACTGTGACAAGCCACACATAACGCGTCCCCCGGCAATTTGGTTAGCGCAGGGTAATCTGACGCATGTGGCAAATGGCATCCCAAGCATTGGATCTGCTCCCCGTTAAGGTCAATATTTTGCACTTTGGCGTGCCCCGTATTTTCAAAGTGCTCACCTTGTACGGAATGGCAATCATAACAAAGTGCACAGCCGGCTTTTTTGAGTAGTCCCTGTTTTGAGCCGACTACCTTAGGAGCGTCTGCTTCGACATCGGGATCATCCTGCTCATCGTCCTCAGCAAGGCGTCTGCCGAACGAAACAAGATGGGCTGAATGACAATCCTGGCACCATCCCTGTGCCACCGGGAAATGATTATAGGCCTTGTTAAGCTCCCATTTTTCGCCGCCGGTTTTAGCAGCTAACAGGCCAGCTTGGCCCCCATGAGGATTATGACAAATCACACAACTTTTGCGTTCAATTGTGGTTGGATCCAAAATCCTAGAATGCAACTCTTTGTTTGCCGGATGACAGCTTTGGCAGAGCGCATCCTCCTGCTGTTTTAACTGAGCGAGTTCTCTACCAGGGTAGGGCTTATGAATACTGTGACACTCTATACAGCCCAATCCGGCCTGACTATGTCCTGAGGAATACCAATACTCAAATAAATCCTCATGACAACCTTGACAAATCTCCTCTGAACGCTGGTTGGTCATGCCTTTACCATGCAGGCCACGATCATGACATGAACTACAACCAAGGCCGGCTTGGCCGTGGACGCTGGCACGATATTTGGAACAGATAGACGCATGACAGAGATTACAACTCTGTAATGCGGCGCTAGCGGTCACAGTTGCCAAAAACAGGAAAAGAAGGCCGAAAACTACCACTAGCTTAAATTGTCTGATTAATTTGACATTGGATCCGCACATTACAATCCCCTGTCCGCCTCTATTTCTGGTACCATTTTGTTGAATCTATCCCAGTAATCTGCCGATTGTCCTCACTATAATAGGAAGATTGTACTCATGGCTTTGGGACATTTGTCCCTATATGGGACATTTGTCATGCGCGGGTGAAATTCCTCCTTTTGACATTGGAAATTTTCCCAGCAAGCAACAGATAAATCAGCGGACCAAAGATCACAGCAAAGAGCGCATTCAATAGCGAAGATGGCAGCGCCCAAGCATAGAAAGCGATAACAGCCGGCGCCCCTAAAAATAGATCAACCAATCCGGCCAGAAACATCCCGCAAAAGGAGCCGACGACTGCTAGGATCGCCATCTTGGCCCAAGCTACCACGGTAGAATCGCTCTCTTTTTTCCAAATCGTAAACAAACCAAAGATCGCCCCCATCACTCCAAGCCCGATATCCCAGTGGATCCAAAGCATATCCTGGGCTAAATCAGCGATTAACCCACCTAGCAAGCCTGTACCGAAGCCAACTATCGGACCATAAAATGCGCCTACGGCCAAGAGTAGCGCCGCACCGGGGCGAAGCAGAAAATCACCGGTTGGCAGAAGATACGACAATAACATCAAACCGGCATACATCAGCCCATACAAACTGATATTTGCTAATGTCGGCAAATCCCAAACCCATGGCAGGCTGCGCTGGCGGGTGAGTGAACTACTCTGCATACTTACCACTCCTTTGATATTAAGATCACAACAAGGGTATTCAAGTTCCGAGCGGAAAATAACGGGACAAACAAAAGGGGACAACCCACAAAAGGTTATCCCCTGTTAAATGCTATTTAGTTGAAACGATTAGCCGCGTGCGTTTTTGAGAGTGTGACCACAGTCACAAGAACGATCCGCAGGCAGGCTCTTAATTATCTCAAAGAGGAGCTTCTTTAATTTATCGTTGTTTTCACTGAAAACCTTCATCACCATTTCGTGACTGACCGGCTCGACACTCGGATCATCCTCGAGACCGGCATCGTAATCGGTAATCAGGGCGATGTTAACCAGGCACATCTCCAGTTCTCTCGCCAAGACCACCTCGGGGTACTGGGTCATATTTATAACCTCCCAGCCATGCCCGGAAAACTCTCTGCTCTCAGCTTTGGTCGAGAAACGTGGGCCTTGAATCACTACGACTGTCCCGGTCT
>CAZAAT010000052.1:0-16640 GCA_964483175.1 uncultured Bacilli bacterium | reverse complement strand
TAAGTCGGTCCTTACCGGCACCGGCCCGTACCAACTAGAGCGCTGGGACGCGGGTTATCAAGTGGTTCTCACACAAAGTAAATATCACTGGAGAAAAGACCCGTTTTTTGAACAAATCATTTTCAAAGTGATTCCCGAAGGATCATCCCGGGCCCTGTTATTAGAAGCAGGTATGGTGGATGCAGCTTTTCCTCTTAACCCGATCGAAACAGCTCGTCTCCAAGATATTTCCGGTGTAAAAGTGGTCTCTCATCCGAGCCAACGCGTTATCTATATCGGCTTTAACTTAAAAAAGACGATGTTTAGCGACCCTCGCTTACGACAGGCCTTTAATCTAGCGATCAACAAAGATGCCATCATCGACAAAATTCTCGGCGGGCTCGCCGCGCAAATCGGCTCCCCCTTAGCACCTACAGTTGCAGGGGTTGCGCCCGTCAAACCTTACCCGTATAACCTTGATCTTGCTCGTGAGCTGCTTGCCCAAACCGGTCAGTTCTTGCCTCCGATTCAACTCTGGGCCCCAAAGGGCCGCTACCTGCAAGATGCCAAGGTCGCCGAGGCAGTAACAGGGTATCTCCAGGAGTTAGGGATTAAGGTAGAGCTTAAATTGTGGGAGTGGAGCACCTACATGTCAGCCCTTGACCACAACCGAGCTGACTGGGATCTCTTTCTCTTGGGGTGGGTGCCGGCAACGGGCGAAGCATACCTGGGCTTAGCCCCGTTGTTCTCCGTGAGTTCCCGCTCTAACCTAACTTTTTATAGTGATTCGGTGGTTGAGGAGTTGCTACAAAAAGCGCTGGGCTGCGCTAATCCCCAAGAACGCCGGGAGATCTACGCCAAAATCCAGCAAAGACTTCATGAGCAAGCACCATGGATCTTTTTATTTGCCCAAGACCAAACGGTCGGCCTTAGTCAGAATCTCGACGGGGTTGAGATCTATCCTACCGAGGTGATCTCATTTCGTCAGGCATGGAGGATATTTTGATGTTCAGCTACCTTCTCCGGCGAATTGCCCAAACCATTCCAGTACTCTTAGGCCTATCCTTGCTGATTTTTTTGCTGTTGCGAGCCCTGCCGGGAGATCCCGCCTTGCTTTACTCCGGATTTGAAGCAACCGCAGAAGAACTAGCCGACTTAAGAGAACGAATGGGTGTTAACAAACCCTTGTTTTCACAGTATCTCTCATTTATTGGACCGGCATTACGTGGTGACTTGGGCACCTCCTTACGCAGTGGCCGACCGGTACTTACAGAGCTAAAAATGCGCCTGCCGGTAACAGCAGAGCTAGCCGGGCTCAGCTTACTTAGCGCTTGCTTCTTAGGGATCGGTCTAGGGATCAGTGCAGCGATCAAGCCCAAGCTGATCACGCCATTATACCTTTTATCTATCTTGGGGCTTTCCATGCCCATATATTGGTTAGGGCTGCTGTTAATTCTGTTTTTTTCGATCCGGTTGGGATGGTTACCACCTGCCGGGGGCATGGGCAAGAGTAGTTTGATCTTACCGGTGGTGACTTTAATGTCGTCGACAGCCGCTTCGCTCTTCCGGTTAACCTTATCCGAATACCAAGAGGTTACCGCTCAGGAATATATGCGCGTAGCCAAAGCAAAAGGTATCAGTAGCCTTCGGCTGCACTACAAACACGGCTTGCGAAACACCCTGATTCCACTGGTAACCTTCATCGAATTAGAGTTCGGCAACCTGTTAGGCGGGGCTGTTCTCACCGAATCAGTCTTCGCGCTTAATGGCATCGGACGCTACCTGGTTACTAGCGTCGTTCAACGGGATTATCCCGTAATACAGGGTGCGGTGATGCTGATCTGCAGTATCTTTATCTTTATTCACCTGGTGATGGATCTGATCTATCTAGCGATCGATCCGAGGCTGCGCAGACGATGAAGCGAAATTGGCAAACATATTTAGGGTTGATACTCCTCGGCACAATGGTAGCCGTGGCCTTGCTGGGCCCAGCCCTGTATCGAGTCAGCCCGTTTGACCAAGACCTGCTAAGGGCCTTGGAAGGTCCATCTCAAGCACACCCCATGGGCACAGATGAACTCGGTCGCGACCTCTTGAGCCGCATCATCCATGGCCTGGGAACCACACTGTTGATCTCCGTTTCTGGGGTGCTGTTGGGAGCATCTGTTGGGACTGTTCTCGGCCTTACCGCCGGGTATTTTGGAGGGTGGTGGGACCACCTCGCCACAAGCTGCACAGAGGTTCTATTAGCAATCCCTGGGTTCCTGCTGGCGCTCGTTATTGCAGTGATCCTAAAATCCAGTCAACTAAACCTGAGTATAGCTGTGGCGATTTTCACCTTGCCTAGCTTTGCGCGTTTAATGCGAGCTAAAGCCCTTGAACTGCGGGAGAGAGATTATATCCTGGCTGCCGGCGCATTGGGTGCTAAGGGCAGACAGATTTTGCGCTGGCATCTGCTACCCAATAGCATGCCGTTACTATACACCCTGATTGCCCAGCGCCTGTCTTCGGCCTTGCTTACCGCTAGCGGACTAAGTTTTTTGGGCTTAGGTCCGCAACCACCGATTCCAGAGTTGGGTTCAATGTTAAATACCGGGCGAGAATACCTGTGGGTAGCCCCCCACTTATGTACTCTGCCCGGTATGGTGATCACACTCTGTATAATGGGTTTTAACCTGTTAGGAAACGGACTCCAACACTCTAGCTCCAACGGAAACTAGTGACGGGCACACTCGCCCTCGGTGCCGCGGAGGATACCGATGGCATGAGGTAAAACCGGAACAATGATATCCAGGTTTTCTTTGACCCCTTTGGGGCTGCCCGGCAGGTTAACGATCAAAGTCTGCCCCCTAATACCCGCTGTCGCACGCGAAAGCATAGCCCGATTTGTCTTCTCCATTCCCTTAGCCCGCATTGTTTCGGGTAAACCGGGGACTCTCCGCTCGATAACCTTCTCAGTCGCTTCCGGTGTGTTATCCCGGGGACCAAAGCCGGTTCCTCCGGTGGTTAAAATCAGATCGCACTGACCACTGTCAGCCCAATCTATGAGGGTCTGGCTGATCGTTTCTGGGTCATCTGCAATAACCTCATACTTAACCACCTCGGCCAACTTGCCAAGGGTGTCCTTGATCACCCTACCGCTCATGTCCTCGCGCTCGCCGCGTGCACCCTTATCACTTAAGGTCAGGATGCCCACCCTCATTGTCGGAATTATTTCGATTAGATCCCCCGGCTTGATCTTGCCCGGGGTGATAACCTTGACAAAAATCCCTTCCCGAGGGAAGACACAATCTCCAACCTGATGATAGATTGCACACTTGACATGACACGTCTTGCCGATCTGCGTTACTTCTAACTCGCTCTCGCCGATTTTTAACCGGGTGCCAACCGGCAAACTGGCTAGTTCGAGATTTTCGGTTGTCAAGTTTTCGGCAAACGCTCCCGGACCTACATCCAGGCCCTTCTCTTGCATCTTTTTGATGCTCTCCATGGCCAGTAAGCTGATCTGCCGATGCCAGTTCCTGGCGTGAGCATCACCAACTAAACCGAGATCTATTTGAGCTTCGGCTTCCTCAACCGGAAACTTCTGCTCGCCGACCTTTTCACTAATGTTTACAGAGATTACTCTAGGTAGTAGATCAGACATCCGCTATCACCCTTCTATTTCTCTTACATTAACCTTCCCTTACAAAAGTACCTGACTTGCCACCGGTCTTTTTAACCAGATAGATATCGCTAATTTCCATCGTTTTGTCCACAGCTTTGCACATATCATAAATGGTCAGAGCAGCCACTGACACGGCAGTTAAAGCCTCCATCTCTACCCCTGTCTGACCTTCGGTTCGAGCTGCAGCCTCAATGTGTACGGCATTGGCCGTTTCATCAAGAGAAAAGTTCAGGTCTACGCCGGTAAGAAAAATCGGGTGGCACATCGGGATTAGATCCGCAGTGCGCTTGGCACCCATAACCCCCGCGATCTGGGCAACAGCCAATACATCGCCCTTTTTATGTCCACCCTCTTTGATCAAGCGCAAGGTCTCGGACTTCATCCTAATACTACCGCGCGCAATAGCCTCGCGTTTGGTTAACGGTTTATCTCCTACATCAACCATCCGCGCCTTGCCCTCAGCGTTAAAATGCGTTAACTCGCCCAATTGTTTCCCTCCTAGCCACCGATCTGAGACATATAGGCCGTCCCATCTGTCACCTGGGGTTCAGCCATGTTCTGATCGATCTCCTTCTCTTCAGGTTTATTAAAGACAGCCCGCCTGAACAGGTCTTGCAAGCCTTTATGGTCCACGCCTGAGCGTAACGCTGTTTTAATATCGACATAGCGATCGCTCAAAAGACAAGGCCGTAACTTTCCGTCAGCAGTTAGGCGCATCCGATTGCACTCCGCACAGAAATGGTTAGATACCGGACTGATAAATCCAATTGTTCCTAGGCCATCCTTGATTTTAAAGTACTTAGCCGGTCCATTGCCGATAACGGAAACTTCTTCTTCGGACATTGTTGTCAATAACTCGTCTTTCAGCGATAACTTGCCTAGCAACTCGGAGCTGTTAACATAGCCTCTGTTTTTCCAGGTACGGCTGGCACCGATCGACATGAACTCAATAAAGCGCACATGGACCTCTTTTTCTTTCGCCAAAGCCACGAAGTCCTGTACTTCGTCATCATTAAACCCTCTGACTACTACAACATTGAGCTTAACCGGTTTAAGACCGAGATCGAGGGCTAAGTTGATCCCGTGAATGACCTTGCCAAGATCACCACCCCTGGTAATCTCCGCATAGCGCTCGGGGTTCAAGGAATCAAGGCTGATGTTAACGCGGTCAAGACCGGCTTCTTTCAGCGCTGGAGCCAGTCGGGGCAGTAAAATCCCGTTTGTGGTCAGCGCAATCTCCTCAATCCCCGGAATTCCTTTTAACCTACTAATAAAACCGGCTAAACCCTTACGAACCAGGGGTTCGCCACCGGTTAACCGAATCTTGGAAATCCCCAATGGAACCGCAGCGCGAACCAGTTTTTCTATTTCCTCATAAGACAATATGTCTGCATGAGGTTTAAACTCGACGCCCTCCTCAGGCATACAGTAAATACACCGCAAATTACAGCGATCAGTTACTGCAATCCGAAGGTAAGAAATCTCTCTTCCGAAAGCATCCTTCATTTGTTTTCACCCTTTCTACTCGAGACCTAGTCGGCCTCTGCGGCTTCGCGAAGCCGCTTACGCCAAACAATTCTAATCACGATAACGCTTATCTCGTAGAGTAAAATCATTGGTACTGCCATAGCCAACTGCGAGATCGCATCCGGAGTCGGCGTCAATAAGGCGGCAACAATAAAGATTATCAAGACAGCGAATTTGCGATTTTTCACCAGAGCCTCCGGTTTGATCAAGCCGATCTTGGCCAAAAACAACATCAACACCGGCATCTCAAACATAAAGCCAAAGGGTACTACTAAACCGATAACGAAGTTCAACAACGCTTCGACTGAAATCAAGGCCTCCAAATCACCTGAGGCAAAACTCATAAAAAACCGCAAAGCCACTGGAGCGACAATAAAAAAAGCAAAACTGGCCCCAACGGCAAACAAAGCAAACGAAATCGGGATGAGCCAAAAGGATGACCTGCGCTGTTTGCGCTTCAATCCCGGGCTAACAAAGCGCCAGATGTGCCAGAGGATATAGGGTGCTGTAAGGATCAACCCCATCACTACCGCCAGTTTTAGGCGAGAAAAAAAGGCCTCACCTGGACTAAGAAAGATTAACTCATTAAGGTTTTCCGAGATCTGATTTAACAGTACGGGCGTGTAGGTATAACTAAGCGCTATCATCACTATCAGCACAATAGCTGACCAAACCAAACGGCGTTTAATTTCAGCAAAGCGCTGCCAAATCTCCAAATTTGCAAGCCCTTCAAATCCGGCCATTACTCGTTCTCACCACCAGAAACTAATATTTCAACCTCTTCATCAGATACAGGCCTAACCCTTCGGGCCAAAAATATACTTAACTCAAATAAAAGCACCATCGGTACAGCCATGAGACTTTGCGTTATCGGATCCGGCGGAGTCAAGATGGCACCTATAATAAAGGCAAAAATAATAGCCATTTTCCGCTGCCTAACTAAAAATTCGACATTTAGTAAGCCGGTGCGAACCAAAGCCAAGATAATCAGTGGTATTTCAAACATAAGTCCAAACGGGAGGTGCATCGCGATAAAAAAACTCAAATATCTGCCAATCGCCAGCCGCGCCTGTAGCTCTTCAGTGCTAAAGCCCAAAAAGAACCGGAGGGCAATCGGATAAACGGTAAAATGAGCGAAAACTAAGCCGACCAAGAATAGGGCGATGACAAACGGGACATAACGTCGGAAAAAATAGATTTCCCGAGGCAATAAGCCGGGCATCACAAACATCCATGTCTCTGCCAGCAATATCGGCGAACTCAGAACCAAGCCAATGGTGAGCGAGACTTTAATCAAGGAGAAAAAAGCCTCGCCTGGTGCTACAAAGACAAACGTCCGACCAGCTGATTGGCTTAGATACAGTAAAAAGGGGCGTGCAAAAAACCACCCAATAATTGAAGCTACCATAAAAGAAAGAAGAGAAATAACAAGCCGACTCCGCAGCTCTGTAAGGTGTCCGACAAGATCCATCACCTTCGCTTTCTCTTCTATCAGGTCCTCTTCTTTAGGTATCTCTGCACTACTGGCGGTGGATGATTCTTCACGCGTCGCATCGGGAAGCGTTTCCATATTTAATTCATCACTTGTCCGCTGCTCGTTCGTGGTCATTTACACTAATACCGCCTTATGCGAAATAAAATAGTTAGGCTTTTTTCTCCGTGTCGTTTTTATCATCATCACCGGTAATATCTTCGGTAATTTCCTTTGATGCTTGTTTAAATTCACGAATACTTTTACCGATCGCTTTTCCGACATCAGGTAACTTTCCTGGACCAAAGATAATCAAAGCTAGGATGAGGATAATTACCAGTTCTTGCATACCGATACCAAACATTAATTTTTCCTCCTTTAATCTGGTCTCTACAAAGTGGTTATTTCGTTATAGGATGGATGAATCCTGCTTAATAAGCTGCCTTTACGCGGGTTAGTTCCCCTGCTTCAGCCGGTCGAACCCAAGTTATACCTCAGCCCCTTGCATTTTAGACAACAACGGCTTAAGGAAAATCTTCCCCGACCTAACAGCTGCTTTCGGAGAACCACTTAGGCACAACACCGGGCAGTTGCCCACATAGCCCCCAACAAACGGACCACCAGCCATCTTAGACACCAATCTCACAACAGCGATTGCCTCAAGCTCCTGCAATACCCGCGGTGCGAAATCGAAATCACCCTTACTGGTGCCGCCGGTCGTAACAACTACATCGCTAATCGACAATAATGAGCGCACCCGCTCAATTATTAAATCCAGATCATCGGGGATACACTCGAAACGCTGAGCAACCCCTCCCCATTCTTGAGTCCAAGCCGAGATAGTATAGCCGTTGCTCGCATAAATTCTACCCTCGACAAGTTCGTTCCCCGGCTCAATCAGTTCCGAACCGACCGGTAGGATGGATACCACCGGTTGGCGAAAAACCTTTACCCTTGCCAATCCATTGGTGGCCAATAATTCGATCTCTGATGGTGTTATTCTCGTTCCCTGGGAAATGACCACCTCGCCTGATTCGACAACAGTGCCTTTACGCCGGATATATTGTCCTGGCTGTACCGGCCGAGAGATCGTTACAGTTTCCCCGTGAACCTCTACTTCTTCGAAAGGTATCACCGCATTTGTCCCGGGCGGCAGCAACGCCCCCGTAAAAATGCGCACAACCGACCCCGCAGCAATCTCTTGGGTGCAGGAACTGCCGGCAGGTACCGTCGCTCCGATGGACAGACGGATCGGTCGCTCTGGGCTGGCACTGGCCGCGGCCCGATGATTGAGCGCAAATCCGTCTCTAAGCGAGCGATGAAAGGGCGGCCACGGGAATCTAGCTCGGATCTCCTCAGCTAACCACCGACCAAGACTATTTTCAAGGTTCACCTCTTCAACTGCTAAGTGGCAAGCTTGTCCCAGAAAACGCTTGACCACTTGTTCGAGTGTCTCCTGCACTATTCTGTCCTGCCTTGCCCTAACCCAAAGTAGGTGATAATAAGCTCTGCAACTGCTTGGTAATCGTCGAGCCGAAACATCGGCACATTAAGGCTGCACTCATGACAAGTAACCAGCCCAATGAGGTTTGGATCGTCCAAGCAGGCCGGTTCGGCTTGGTCGGCGTGTCGCCACACTTCGATCTTGGGGTTTTCAGCTCTTTTAAAGCCCTCGGTGATAACCAGGTCAACCCCACCACCGATTAGTTCGCCTAACTCGGTCGGTGTCGGCGCAGTTGGAAAGGTAAAATCTAAACTTAAACGATTGCCCTGAACAAGGCCGACCGGCGAGGCACCGGCTTGGGCCAGGCGCCAAGTATCCTTTCCGACCTCGGCTTCACAGCAATCATCATTGTGCCCATGATGTTTGATCACCGCTACTTTGAGCCCCCGCGATCGCAGCACTGGAAGCAACCCTTCTAAAAAAGTGGTTTTTCCGCTATCGGCATAACCGACAACTGACAGAATATGCGCCATTGTTACCCTCACTTAATCCCCGCTGTTTTTTTGGGCTTGCTCAAATTCAGCCCAGGTGTTAACGTTTGAAAAGGCCTTAAGCAAGTCCACTCCATTTTCAGCTGCCCAATGATCCAAATCGACAAAGGTCGAACCCCACTTGCGTACCAGATAACCCAATTTACGCTGGCCTTGCTCCACTTCTTGCGGGATCACCGATCGAAGATCTCGATGGTAAAAGGCGTGCAGGGGCTCAATACCTTTTTCCCACCGCGGGATGACACAAGGTGGCCTAGTACTGTAAAGGGCTGTCACCTGATCCTGGACATACTGTACGATTCTACCATCTACAAAAGGCATATCACAGGCAACTATAAAATTATACGTCGCATTGCTGGCTCCCAGTCCGGCATGGATACCGCCAAGTGGTCCTTCTCCACAGATCTCGTCCTCAACCATCGTTAACCCGAAACTCTGATACACCTCCGGCTCATTGGCCACCAAAATGAGTTCAGAAAAAAGAGGTTTCAACGTTTCGATAGTCCGCTCCAAAATCTGTTTACCTGCTATTTCTAATAAAGCTTTCCGGGTTCCAATCCGGGAGTTTTTTCCCCCAGCCAATATTATCGCGTTCATCCTAACCCCCTGCTTATCTCATTGTAAACGGGCTGCTACCTAATGTCAACGCGGCAGGACGACACTTTATTCCGCTCTTGCCTGATAGCTTCTAACATGGTATTATAATCTTAAATAGGAATGATTACTAAGAAAAAGCTGGTGAATTCTTTGGCTACTACTAACAATACCTCCAAAAAACAACGAATGACCACACAGCGCAAGTTGATTCTCACTGTGCTGCGCAGCACTACGTCGCATCCAACTGCAGACTGGATTTACCACAAAGTTCGCGAAGAAATGCCCAATATCAGTTTGGGCACGGTATATCGCAACCTTGGACTGTTAGCCGATTCAGGGCAGATTTTAGAGCTTAAGTACTCTACCGGCCAAAGTCATTACGACGGCAATCCGGTCCCGCACTATCATTTTCGTTGCGAGGAGTGCAGCCGTGTATATGACTTACCACTTGACTACAAGCCGGAGCTAGATGCTGAGGCCAAGAGCATCTCTAGCCACCAGATTGACTGTCATCGCCTCGAGTTTTTTGGCACATGTAGCGACTGTCACTCCCAATAATTAAGGCCTAAATAGTTGGCCAGGGCATCACCTAATGCAGCTAGGACATTTGGTTGTAGACAGTAATAAACAAAGTTATCCTTTTTTTCGACCTCGACAATGCCGGCTTTTCGCAGCTGCTTCATATGCCGTGAGATTGTCGGTTCACTAAAATCTAACTCTGCTGCAAGCTCTCCAGAATAGCGCGGTTTTTCAGCAATTAAGCGGAGAATCTTTAAACGGGTTCCGTTTGCGAGCCCCTTTAGTACCTCTAGTAACTCGGCATCGGAGAGCTGCTGCCTATAGTCTTCTGGGTATGGGAGTGGATATCGCAAGAGAAGCTGTTTCTGATCAAAAATGGGAAAATGGTGGGGCGTGGCAAAGACGGTAGGCATAATAATAATCCGTTCCACTTGCCCAGCACTTAAGTTCAGTTCAGCTTCTTCATCCTCGATTATGGCTCGGCCGACCAGCCGATTATTCATTAGGCGGATTCCAAGTCCTAAGGACGCCAATAATGCGTCTAATCCACCTGTCTGTGCTATCTCGATCTTTTCCCGCAGACTGGTGTAGAAAATAGGTTCAAGTCTTTTCGTCTCACGGTCAAAGATCAAATTCCAATACTGCCCCAGTGTTTCTAGGAGTTTTGAGCGAATTCGTTCCGGGTCAGCCAATAATCCACGGATCAGTTCCGGATCGCCCAAGTTAGGATTCTTGTCTAAAAAATGCTCAGTTAAGGCGGGGTGCCTGATAAAGCGGATTAATTCGCCGACCTTGACCTTCCGGCCAAGCATAAAATAAACGAATAAGGCTTGTCCCATCTCCGAAAGTTCTGCCAAAACTCGCGGCCATGGGAATAACTTTTCTCCTTCGATAGCTTCTATCAGCTGAATGATGCAGCCCCACTCGTCAAAGCTTGCTCCCAGATATTCAAGGTCAGCTGCCAGACCCCCCGGCAACTCCCTTCCTACCCGCAAACACCAGTCCAACCGGTCCTGATGATGGGAAGGGTCGGATAAAACATGGAGTGACCAGATCATCTCCTGGGTTACGGAATACTTGTAGCTAACCTTTTCAGTCCAATCCGTACCGAGTGGCATTACTGATGGCACTGGCAAACCCTCCTATTACTCACCTTAGCGCATTAGCTAATTAGCAATATACGCTACAAACCCTGTAAAACACCTGCTTGAAATGAAAAAAACCTGTTAGCGCAAGTGACACTACAGGTTTTTCCCAGCAATCCGAGCGAAGACACTCTTGTGCCAGCGGCCAATTCGCTCGCATGCTCATTCAATTTGACTATCAGATTACCACATCACTGACCCAACTGACGTCGAATCACGTCGATAGGTGTCGAATTTATAAAGTATTTTTAGAATGTTAGCGATGCATCCAGCATCAGCGCCTTCGGGGTATCGTCGTCGCTAAAGCCGATGCCAATACCCGCATGGAACCACGCCAGATTGAGCCCGAATCCGGCGCGGTACTCGGTGACCCCATCTTGGCTGACCATGCCGCCGCGCAGGCTCAATCCATTAAACAATGTGTTCTTTTCAAACCCGAGGTGAATATCTCCGTTGCTGGTAATATCCCCGGCAAGAGTCAAGCCAAACCCGGGGCAAACTGCGATCCCCGCCCGATAAGTCGGATCAAGTTTATCCTTATATTTGCCAGGTTCTAGCGGTATATCGCCATCGATCGTTCTCTCATACTCAATTGATGAAAATACATCCTGGGCCACAAAACCCAGCTGGATCATCCGGGTTAAACTGGTCGAGAGCGCCAGATCTGCCGAATAGCCGGTGCCATACGTCTGGGTTGTAAAGCTAGACTCTTCGCCTTCGCCTCCGCCTTCGCCCACTTTTGCGGACGCAGACTGTCCACTCGTGTAGCGCCCATCCCCTACGACCTTGAGCGCGAGACCAAGATTAAACCTTTTAAATGGCTTAGCTATCGCTAATACTCCATTCGCCCGAGCGCTTGCGGTCTGACCAGATTCCCAGTCAAATTCCAATGCCTCTTCGTCTTTCTTGGACTTTACATCAGCATCTAATTCAACATTTCCGTATATACCCACACCAACCCAGCGGGTGGCTATAGCCCCCAAAAATGCACCAGAAGCATTCGCATCGATATCGATCTCGTCGATCTCCTCGAAGTCGTCTTTATCAAGTAAAGTCTCAAAGGCCTCCATGGTCTTTCCAGGATCCTCACTGGCTAAGCCTACGCCTAAAGCGATACTTAGAAATCGAATATTCGGGAGTCTGGCCGGGTTCCAGTAGACCGCGGTTGCATCATCCACTACAGCAGTGTAGGCGCCACCCATGGCGAAGGAGCGAGCATCAGGTTCCATGGCTAATACAACTGAACTTCCTGCAATTAACAAACATATCCCTAAGAATAGCAGTACCCGTTTAACCATCCGTGATCCCTTCTTTCGTAAAATGTGGTATTTTATACTTCCCGGGTTTCCACATCTAATAAAGAATCCCTTCATTTGCTAACAGCACTCGTTTGAAGTTGGTCCCACCGGAAAATCCACCTAGTCCGTTTCTGGCCAATACTCTATGGCAAGGAATGATGATCGGCACCGGATTGGCACCGCAGGCCTGTCCAACTGCCCGCATGGCCTTAGGAGCACCAATTAACGTTGCTATCTGTCCATAGGTGGTGGTCTGTCCAAAAGGCACCCCCACCAGCGCTCGCCAGACCCGTCTTTGAAAGTCAGTACCCGCTAAGGATAATGGCAGGTCAAAGACCCGGCGATCCCCGTGCAAGTATTGGTCAATCTGATTGCTGGCTTCTTCTAATAATGGAGACCGACGACAAGCTAGTTCGTGTGTCGGGTAATGGCGGGCAGCAAAGGCCATTAGTGCTTGGGGATCTTCCTCCCCCAAGCCAAGATAAATAAGGGAAGATCCGTCCAGCTCCGCTAGGAGCATCAGACCGAGTTGCGCAAAAGTTGCTAGGCTCCAGGAGATCATTTCTATCACCTAAAAGGTATATTTAAGGCCCAGCCGTCGATAATCCACCGTAACCAGCCGATCCTGCAAAACCGGCTCCAAGACGCGCCAGCCACCTAACCCTATGGTGGCTGATACTCTTTTTCCTAGGTCGTAGCTTAAGCCGAAATAGTATTCGGAAATGTTTCCAGAAAACAACGTGTCAAAGGTCGGGTCCGGCAGAGTAATACTAACCCCTTGTAGTAGCGGGGCAAATGAAAAGAGGCCTTCTAAATGAAGGTTATCAGTAAAATCCACTCTTGCACTGCCACCAAACTCGATCCCCTCAAGTTCGGTCTTTGGGCCCTGGCCGGAGCGGTAGATTGTCCATGTCGGCCCAGCAAAAAATCTGACGTTATCCCAGTCAAAGATTAAACCCACTTTAAGCCGCTGCAAACCTGAACCGAAAGTAAAATCGGTGCCGGAAGCAGCCAGGTCCACGCCTAAACCCCAGCGAGTTTCAGGGAAAAGCCAATCTCCGGACAGCGAGAGAAGTGAGAGTTTCTCACGTTCGGCCTCTGCAGTTGAAGATTCGACCATTAACCCAGACCCATAACCAAGGTGAACGGAGGAGATACCAGCATTAACAGGTATAGCCATCACCATTAGTATCAAGGTCACAAAGGTCAAAATTCGACGCATAAACACTCCCCCGCTGTGAATTACTTCTGGCTCCGCCTCTAATTACCTGCGAGCTATCCTGGCGAATTAGATGTGACCTGCCTACTCAGATCTGGAAAGGTGACCAGGTTGGAACCGTTGACACTTAAAGTGACGTCTCTGTTAATTTCTATTCGGTTAGGATCATCTATCCACCTATAAGGAATTTCTGGCTGATCTGCTAACTTCAACCGCGCTGACTTACCTGTGATTTCTCCAACTGACGAGCAAAGCCTCGACCCAACACTTCCGCTGTTTCACTAACCGTTACGAAGGCATGCTCATCGATCTCAGCAACAATATCCTTTAATTTAGCCAACTGCGTCCTGGAAACAGTGGTAATCACAATTTTGAGGGCAGTATTGGTATATCCACCCTCACCATGCAAAATCGTTACCCCGCGGCGAAGGCGTTTAATGATTGCCTGTTTGATCTGATCAGGATATTGCGAAACAATCATCACCCACATCCCCCGGTTGAAACCGAGCTGAATCCGATCAATTACTATACCTGTTACAAACATTGAAATTATCGTATATCCTACTAGGCGAAAGTCATAGATGAAAATTCCCGAGACAATGATGATGATGTTAAATGCTAGATTCAAGGTACCAACACCATAAGAATAGCGCCGGTGGAGAATGAGGGAAATGATATCAGTACCACCGGTTGACCCTCTACCCCGAAAGATCAGGCCAAACCCGATACCGTTGACAAATCCGCCAAACAAAGCAGGTAAAATCAGTTCTTCCGGGAAGACTTGCGGAGGTAGACCCGCAAATAACCGTATAAACAGGGTGAATCCTGCTACGCCGATGATACTGCGCAGCATATACCCGCGGTGTAGATGAAACCAGCCGAATATAAAAATCGGAATGTTTATCAGTACTATCAGGAGGCTAACTTCGATCTGAGTTAGATAGTGCAAAATCAAAGCCAGCCCGGAAACCCCACCGGCCAATAGTCCATTCGGGATAATAAATAGTCGCATGGAAAAAGCCGCGATAATACTCCCCGCAATAATCCTAAGAGAGTGAGAATAGCGTTCAGACAAGCCCATCAGCTCTGCCTCCAGTAGGCATCATCAAATATCCCCATAGTATTATCGGTCTCAATTTGCTTTACCTATAGTTATCTTCTATGGATGACAGATTATATTTTTGCCGCAAGGATAATCGCCTGGCGCTGCTACGGGTAGATCACGATTTTTGGCCCCATCTCCATATGGTGACGGATCACCTATTTTCACCAAAAAACCCTGTCTATGCCAGCCATGTGGCACCGCCGAGTGACAAGCTTGGCATCCCGCTCGCTTGTGTTTGTTATTGTAAACATGATAATTCGTCCCCCGTGAACCACTAAATGCCGAGATATAATTTGGATCACCCGCACTAGCATAAAACTCATAGTCATGACACCTAAAGCACAAATGGTCTTTAGTCCCTTCGGCTCCGGTGGCATTTCTCTTACGGCCCCAGACATTAGTGTAGTCTCTTTGATATGGCGCTACTAGGATAAAGATATTCTCGGAACCATGGGGTCCTTGGATGGGATTTTTGGGATCATCATTGCCATGGCAATCGCTACACAACAGTGTGCTTTCCCACCCCCACGGGTTCCCATCCCTATCTACACCGGTAAACTTACCATAGGCGCTCTTAGGATTAGAGCTCGGTCCCATTACCGCATGGGTAGCTGGATTAGCGGGATTAAAATCACGGTCAATGGGGGTCTGTTTTGCAGCCTCTGCTCCCTCCTCGTCGACACGTGATGGCGACGGTGGTGGGTCATCCCCATAGCTATAGGAGGAGTGACACTTTAGGCAGATTTGATACTCATATTCGGCATCTTCGACAAGTACCCAAGAGTCAGGTAGACTCCAGGTACCACCATTACTCCATATCGGCTCTAGGCCGCTGGTCCCAAACATACTATCCGGTACGTCAGGGCCTGCTCTGTGTTCACCTTGTTTTACCCCATGAGGTTCATGGCAGTCTGCACATTCGGCATGTCGCTTGTCTAAGGGAACATTCAAATAATCCTGCAAACTTTCGTTGGGAAAGTGTACCCCGCGGACTTCAATGGGGTGTGTATATGTCTTACTAAACTCACCTCTAATATCGGGAACCCCCGCGATAGCTTCTCCATCATGACACCGGAAACAGTTTTCCTCTTCCATTTCATTCATAAGCGGCACATGTATCCCCCCATGATTGTCATGGCAAGCTTGACACCCCCACTGGGCAATAGTCTTGGTCTGGGGATTGGTTTGGTTAATTGGGTCCACCGGATCATAGGTGTATAACTTTTCAGAGATTGCGTGAGCGGAGTCTTGCCAACCACTTTTGGCATGGCACTGGATACATAACTGACCGCCACGCCCACTGCCATCCACTTGATCCATTACCAAAAACGGTTCATAGGTGTTATCATGGGGATCATGACAACTAGTACATTGAACCAGTTCTTGATCGCCAACACGCTCCAACTTTACCGGGCTAGCGGGATCGGGCTTGTGAACCTCAGGGTTTTCTAGGGGAATTTCAATTGAAATCGGGTGATCATCGCTAAGATCATAACCGATATAGGCTAGACTAGCAGAACTCGTTTTTACGGTATAAGTGCCAGACTGGACAGGATTGATAAGTGCTCCAAGGGCAATGGTACCATCGTGGCAACTTAAACAAAGTCTACTTGAACCCATTATTTCGCTGGGCCGTTTCGCTTTACTGCTTGGGCTTGAGTAAAAGAGGTACTCCGGCTCTTGATAGGACTCTGCCAGGACATGATTCCATAACGGTGTGCCAGGATTAGCATTATGTGGAGTATGACAAAAAATACAGATCTGATCCGTTGTCTCTGTTTTGTAGGAGAATTTTCCGCTGGCTGAAAGGTTGTGCTTGGTTTCGGCAACCCCCGCCGCGGCTTGAACAGAAAAGACCAAGACTGTACAAACTAAAGTGAAACCCACCACGAAAGCGGTTTTTCTGGTAATCATCAATGTACCCCCCTGCAAAGACTAGTTCAGCGACTTCTGTAAGCGCATTCCAAGGCTGGGGCTAATTCCCATTAGAATTATTCGCGATTAATTTCACTATATCCTTTTGGCGCAAAGAGGGCTATGTTATGACTGGTTATATTAGATATAAAAAATTTCCTGGCAACGACCTACTCTCCCAGGACCTCGCGGTCCAAGTACCAT
>CAZAAT010000051.1:0-16734 GCA_964483175.1 uncultured Bacilli bacterium | reverse complement strand
TTAGTATAGATAGCTGCGAGGTTTTCTTTTGACCTACTAAACCTTTACAGGTACATTGCTAAAAATACACCTTGTCATAGGCTTGAATAATATGTTAGTATAGTGTTTGCCAAATTAATTGTGCCGAAGTGGTGGAATTGGCAGACGCGCTGCGTTCAGGGCGCAGTGAGCTTTACGCTCATGCGGGTTCAAGTCCCGCCTTCGGCACCATCGATATATGCACCAGAAGCAGGTTTTAGGCTTCTGGTTATTTTTTTGCCATTTTTGACAGCGATAAAAATGTAGCAATGGGGCGCATCCCGAGATAAAAATAACCTCAGGTCGGTCTAGGGACTGAAAAAGGTAAATATTTAAACAGAGAAATTGCTGGTCATTCCTTTTGAGTTTTCCATAGCGCCATGGGATGTTTGGCCAGTCTGGCAACGATTTCTGCGTCCTCAAACAACAGTTCTGGGCGGTACTCTTTATTCTCAAAACACTCTACGAACTCGACTTCCGATTTTGTCAATTTCATAAGGTGCTTGAAATACGTCATGACCAATTGCTTGGTAGAACGAATATCAAAATGTTCCTTTTTGCGAAGCACAGGAAGTAAATCTGTTTTAATTCTATGCTCTGTCAACTGATTCAAGGCCCTTGTGTCAACGCTCCTAATGACACTCCCAGAGGAGATGGCGGTGTAAAACACAACGCACTTCCGCAATAGCTCTTCCTCGCTTTCATCAAAAATACCGTAACGAATCATGTTGGCAACATCGTACAGGTCCCTAGCAGCAGCTCGAGAAAGTAGAGCAGTGATTTTGCTGCCAAATATCTCTACGGGAGCGAGTGTCATGACAAGATAATTTCCGGAAAGATGATCAGTCACTATGGGGCGCTGCTCCGGCAACAGAATATGGGCGCGTAAAGAATAATTGATTTCAATCTTGATGTTGTCCCTGTTCCCAGCCGCGTTAATGTAACCGAAGACCCAAGAGTCCAAGGCATGTGGAGTTTTGCTCTGTGGGCTCTTTACGTACCCCTGAACAACCATAAAGCGCTCAATTGCATCATTAATTCTTTCGCGGTTAGCCAGCATTTCTTCCTTGTTATCTGTTTGCACGTAGTCTAAGTCAATATCTACTGACAAGCGTGGTAGGTTGAATATAGTTAAATTGATAGCAGTTCCACCCTTTAGAGCTAAACTATCTTTCAGTATTGGGTTGGTATTAAGATACTCAAGTATGTCCACCAAACGATACACTTTTTCCAGTGTATCACGAACAAAACCCAGCTCCACGGCTTTTTCCCCGAGGTAAACAAGGTCAAAGCTAGACAAGAGGAGCACCCCCATAGCCTGTAGACTCGAAGAGACCCTCTGGCACCACCAGCTTCCAGTCCCTGACGAACACTCCGCCGTCCTTTGCATTTATCAAAAAATACCTTGTGCTCTTTCCGGATTGGCTTCTGCAGTACTCTATAAACGACTTACTTAATTGGAATTCTTCCATGAAGTTCTCCAACAAAAATCCGGTTTTTTGGTAAAGTACCTGCACCCCATAGCTGTCCAAGTAGGTCTTTAGTTTGCTTTCGTTGAGATAAGGAATCGCAGATAGGCAGTTCATCAGTTCCTCAAATCCGCCTATCTTTCCCACATCATTGATGCTGTCTATTACGGTCCTTTCCAAGTCTGTCACTCTGATCCCCTTGGTGTTTCGAGGTTCTATAACCCCCACGTCGATTTTGGGCACCACCCTCCTATAGGTTATACCCTCAAACTCAAAGTCTCTAAATTTGGGAACAGACGCTACATAAACCTCGTAATAGACCTGGTTGGTAACTCCGTAAAATTCGAAAGCCGTGTGGTGTGTGAGGTACGCCGAGGTATTAATGGCACAGGCTATCTGATATTTTGAGGGTACAGCACCACCAGTCGCAGGATCTACAGCCGCATACAGATCGTTACGTATCTTCCGAACTAAACCTCTATCTACAAGTCTGGCTACCATAGTTCGGGCCGAATGCACATTGCCTGTGAGGATCGCCACATCTGCCATGGCAAATACTCCCAACCTGGCCAGTCGCGCAAAATCCCTCAATTTTCTCGCCTCACTTTATTCCCCGACCAATTTAACTCAGCGATGAGTTAGTTCGGCTAATAATTAAAGAGTCAAATGACGGGTTCACTTTAATATTACCCCAAAACAACTCATTTGTGAATTATTTTGAGCACATTTTAAAGAAAGCATTAAAGGCTAAAGCCGGACAAAGCAGTATAATATCCAGAAAAAACCATTCACCCGAGTTAATGAGGCAATTCAGTTGTTATCAAAACAATTGGAGGGGAGAGATTATATGTCTTCATAAGATGTCCGCGAAGCCTCGAAGCAATAATTCTTCGTGCATGCCTTCGGTGCAAAGGGAGAATAAATCTAAGTTCAGATAATTGGCTTGGTGCAACTCCGAGTCACGCTACTCATCAGAGCTTAATGATAATACTGACGGGAAATACTCGCTTGGTTCCGCTTTTCGCGACCAATAATCCACACAAGCGTATCATCAATGCGTTACTCTAAAAGGTTAACCTCGCCCCAATCTCTAACCCGCCAAGTTTCGTAGATTTGTCTATCTGCCACTGGCTATAGCCAACGGTTGCATAATACCGACTGTCGTAAAACTCGTAGCCACATTCTGCATTATAGTAATGCCCTGTATAGTCTGCATAGTTAAAAATCTGCACCTGTCCGGACAAGAGAAATTTATCCAGTGTTTTACGATACTTTACTCCAACGGATAAAACATCATCTTTTTTGGCATCCAACACGATTACTGGGCCCTTGTCAGGGTCTAATCCGAGTTTGTAATGCTCTTCACTCACCATAACACTAGCCACAAATGGAGTAAGATCACCAACTTTATAGCCTAGCCCCAGACTCATCAGGTTGTAGATATCGTTTTCATTATTACGTTTGGCGCTTTCGCCACTAACAAAGGCCACTATGCCGTCATACTCAAACTGGAGTTCTAAATGAGTATCTCCTCCAGCGTAGCCCAGATCGACCTCGCTGTAAACAGCTAAAGCGGGAGCACTCAAAACCAGTAGCAATACCAGTAACAGCCCCGATCTTTTCATATTTACCTCCTAAAGTGGTTGGTATAGACAAACACATGGTACTTATCAAGATCAGCGATGATCTCGCTGGTGTCAACGCCATTACCAATAGCTAAATATCCCGGCCGATACTGACAGCACTGCAAAAAACAGCAGTACAGCAAGGACTTTTTCGGCCAGCATTATCACCTCTACTTAAAAGCCCATTTGCAGACCAAAACCGAAACCACTAAATAAATTTTCTGTCTTCCTATCCCATCTGGTATAACCAACGCTTAAAAACGAGTTTTCTCCAACACGATACTTTAGGTCTGCTCGTAGCAGAGTGTTAATTTCATCTTGAAATTTAAAGGCACGACCGGAGGCATCCACTACAACTCGCCCCAGATTATGCTTGCCTCTGATCCCCAACCCGGGACAACCTTCACTAACTTGAACTGAAGAATTATCCACTTTAACATTTGCCATGGACACAAACGGGGTTATTTTTCCTAAGACATACCCAATATCCCCGCTGATATAGGTATGTTTTTCGGTATTAGCATTGACGCTAGCTTCTAATACACCTGCTAAAATGGTGACCTTTCCAACATCCAAACCCACCGCAAGGTCTGAATATACCCCTTTTTCGGGAAACCCCACCCGTAACTGGATTGAAGATCCTGCAGAAGCTACTGAACTGGCCAATATTAGACATAGCGATAATGCGACTAAAACCCTGACTTTCATTTCGCACCTCCACTAGATTACCTCTCAACCCATATATTTCCCATTAACGATCAAGCTCCTTTTTCTCTGGGTAAACTGTGGTATTGGAGCTGATTGGTAATCATAAGTTCTCGTTCAGGTTAAAAACTAAACATCAAAAGGAGGTGGTAAAAGGTGCGACCCAAGGATTTGCTCCTCATCATTAGCCTGGTACTTGCTCTATTTATGATGGTCAATGGGATGGGCCTGGTTGCCAATGCCTTGTCATCGCCAACACAGGATGGCTGTTCGCAAACATGCCCCCAACAAGGCCAATATACCTGCCCAAATAACGATTGTTCTAACTATGGGATAGCTGATTGTCCACGTTCCTGTGGTGCAGAGTTAATATAGTAATTTTTGCGGGGGAGGATGTCCATTTATATTTCCGCAGCAGCAATCGAAAAAACCATCTCCGGGCTGCCTAGGGCGGTGACTAACGCTTGCACAACCTCTTGATCATATTTATCCGCCTGTTCCAACTCTTGGATTGCCACAGCCGGAGGCAAAGCCTTGCGATACGGGCGTTCTGCCGTCATGGCTTCATATGTATCAGCTACCGCCACGATCCTGGCAAGCATACTGATCCGTTGACCTTCATGAGCACGCGGATATCCGGAGCCATCTAATCTTTCATGATGGCTCCAAATTGCTTCAACGATACTCTGTTCATACCCGGCGACCCGTGCCATATTGGCGCCGATGGTGGGATGGAATTTGATCATTTCGTACTCTGGTTCGGTAAGACACCATGGTTTGGCGATGATTTCTTTGGGATATGCGATTTTGCCCAGATCGTGCAACAACCCAATGGTGCGTAATTTGATCATCTCCGACTCTGTAAGCCCCAAGACCCGCCCAATCAATAAGCACAATCTGGCTACCTTAATCGAATGTTTAGCAGTAACTCGATCCAATTTTGCCAATGGCTCCAGATTATACAGTTGATGCTCCGAGTCAGTCCACATAGCTAGAGTTTAAATCTCCCGACCGCTATCTGTAACTCTTCCGCCATCTGAGCCAAGGCTTGAGCGGAGCCGGCAATTTCTTCAATCGAGGCATTTTGCTCCTCGGCACTTGCCGATATTTCCTGGGCACCTGCAGCAGATTCTTCGGCAGTAGCCGCAACAGATGTTACCATTTTAACCATCTCATCACTACTAGTGGACAAATGGCGAGTAGCATCATAAACCTCCTGAATCTGCTGGACAACCTGTTGAATCGAGTCGGTAATCATAGTAAAAGCACTGCCGGTGTTGCCAATAGCAGCTTGGCCATTGGCGACCTCAGCGCTATTTTTCTCCTGGGCCAAAATAGTTTTTTCCATTTCCGACTGTATCTGTGCAATCAGCTCTGTAATTTGGGTAGCAGCTTCTCGCGATTGTTCAGCAAGCTTCCTAACCTCTTCAGCCACTACTGCAAAACCGCGACCCTGTTCACCTGCACGGGCTGCTTCAATAGCAGCATTAAGAGCTAAGAGGTTGGTTTGGTCGGCAATGCCGGTGATTACTCCAATAATCTTTCCTATTTCGTCGGACATCTCGCCGAGACTAGTGATCGCGTTGCCGATTTGCGTCGAGACCTCTTGAATAACCTCCATTTGATCGGTGGTTTGCCGGATAAGCTCTCCCCCATCATTGGCAACAGCCATCACATTATCTGCATATTGGGTCATCATTTGACTGGAGGAGGCAACTTGAGCAATTATTTCGGATAAGTTTTCAATAGAGTGAGACATATCCAAGCTTTCCTTGGCCTGCTGATCAGAGGCATGGGCCATCTGGCTAACCGCCTCAGAAACTTGTTGAGTTGCTTGGCCTACTTCTTCCGAAGCAGCCGAGAGCTCTTGAGAAGAGGCAGCAACATTTTCAGCAATATTGGATACTTGTCCGATCAGATCTGTTAGATTTGTTATTGCGCGATTAACAGCCCGAGCCATGCGTCCGATTTCGTCCTGAGATTTGACTTCAACCGTTTGAGTTAGGTCGCCATTAGCAAGCGCTTCCGCGACTGTTTGAACCTGCAGCACCGGTTTAACCGTGAGAAATGCAAAGTAATACGCAAATCCACACGCAATTAACACCCCAAGCAGCGCAATCCCAACAATCATGTTGCGCAACGCATTGACTGGAGCAAGAACATCATCAAGATCAGCCGCTAAAGCTATCGACCATTTAGCAATTTCTATTGGGGCGAAAGCCATTATCTTTGGCTGCCGATTAAACTCATAAGTCTCTACACCTTGCTCCCCCTGGACCATTCTGGCAATTATCGAACGAAAGCCCTCATTGCCATCCTGCAAGAACTGGGAATTTCCAATGTACTTATCCTCGGTATGGGCAATTACAATCTTATTATTGTCGATAATCACACCGTTGCCGTTGACGCCATCTACCTTCATTTCGTTTACCATAGTTTGGATATAACCGAGATCTAGGTTCATGCCTAGCACACCAACCACTTCCGAACCTCCAGCCGGAAGAATTGGTTGAACAATCGGCACTACGGGCCTACCAGTAATCTTGCTGCTAACTGGGCTGGCGATAACCATCCGCTTAGTTTGGATCGCTTCTGCAATATATGCTCGATTGGAAACGTCTACCACCTCGCCAGTTGCCGTACGCGCTATCTGCGATAAATCAACGATGTAGAGATTTTCCCAGTTGGAATGATTCGCGAAAACTTGGCTGAGAATCGGTTGCTGCACTTGCCAGTCCATGCTTTGGATCTCAGGTGTTGCCGTCAAAGCAGATAATTCCCGCCCTATCCCGTTAATAAAGCGATCAACGACCTGAGCGTTGGTATGAGCACTACTTTTCGCGGTAACAAAAATCTGGTTCTCTAAGATTCGCTTAGCGGTAAGATATGAGATAATACCGGTACCACTCAAAAAAACCACCAATAAAAGCGCCATTCCTACCATTAGTTTTGTTTTCAAACTCTTAAACATCGTGATACCTCTCTAAGCCATAGTTTTGATCTTTTTGGGGAGTGAACGGTCCACCCGCAACAACCTTACAGGAACCACCAAACATTCGTAATTTTCAATCAAATTTAGCGATTCCAGCCAATAGCAGTTCAAGCTGGTCCGACCGCTCAAAAAATCTAAAGACACCCCGAAAAAATCCGCTATCGCCAGAGCCATTTGCAGATCCGGCTCCCTTAACCCGTTTTCGTAATGGGATAAAGTGGCCCGACAGATATTTAGCTGCCTAGCCAACTGTTGCTGTGTTAACCCATGCAGTAGCCGAAGATAGCGGATACGCTGAGCCAAGCCCATCGAAATCTCACCCGTTTTCCATGATGTTAAGATAAGATGCCGCGAATTACAATAAACGGATACATTATGTAGCAAATTCGTACGAAGTTGCTCATTTTATGGTAATCATAACTATTATTGTTAAAATATTCCTTGCGGTCAACCTATCGATCCTTTTCCTGAAAACCGAGTGGCCGCCCAACGCGCAGAATAATGGCCTCTAGTCTCGCATTTTAGCTATTTTATGCTATAATTTTAGCTAGAATAGCAATTGAGGAGTGGATCGTAATGCATGTTAAATCAACCGACCTCCAAAATGCTTTCGGTAAATATCTTGCCTTAGTCGAAAAAGAGCAGATCATCATCACCAAAAACGGCAAAAACGTCGCCAAGCTGATCAGTTATACCCAGCCTGACTTCGTTCTCGTCCGTGAGGGGTCCAATGCTTATAAGTTATCTAAAAGAGTTAGTTATGAGGAATATCTGGATTTGGTAAATTCAAGTGACCAAAGATACGAGCTGATTGATGGCGAAGTCTACCTTTTGGCATCACCTAGTTTTGCCCATCAATTGATATTAAACGAAATCGCTTGGCACTTTACAAACTACTTCAAAGGCAAACCTTGCCGCACATTGACGGCGCCCTTCGATGTCCATCTTTACGGATACGCGACTAAATTTGAAGAAGACCCGAATGTTGTTCAGCCGGATATTATCGTTATCTGCGATCTGGACAAGGTTACTGAAGACAAGAAGTATGAAGGCATTCCTTCCCTACTCGTCGAGGTGCTTTCTCCGTCGACCAAAGACAAGGATCTGGCGATTAAAACAAACCTCTACAAAAAAAGCGGCATTGCCGAATATTGGATTGTCGATATTGAGGCTAAACAGATTGCCCAATATAGCTTCGCTGATAAAGAAGTTCAGAACATGCAAATTTACCAGATAGGCGACACGATTGAATCTGCCACTTTTGCCGGGTTATCTATAGCCTTAGCGGAGATCTTCACTGATATATAGCCTGATATGATGAAAATGGGGGCCAAAGATGAGAAAAACCAGGTTAATAACCGTTCTCGTTATTTTAACTGCCTTCCTGCTTTCCGGTTGCTTAAATAAAACCAGGCAAATAACCTTGCCTTCCGAGATAGCAGCCGAAGCTCTCCATTACGCACTTAGCGTCGAAGGCGCTCCCTACTCCTGGGGCGGAAATGGTCCTGCAGAGTTTGACTGTTCGGGCTTGATCGTATGGTCATATCGGCAAGCCTATCCTGACCTCATGTTTAGAATTGGCCGCAAAAAAGTTGTAGATGTCTCCATGGACGACATCTACAACTACAACACCGTGCCGATCCTGCCTAGTCAGCTAAGTCCGGGTGATATCGTGTTTATTACCAGTTCTGAAAGTACAATTACCCATGGCGGTCTGTTTATTCAATGGATTGACGAGTCTTCTTTTAGATTTATCAACGCCTCCTCCAATAACCACAACGCGGTCGTGATTGACGTGTGGCCGATCAACGGCACAGTCAGAGAACAATGGTTTGCCGGCGCAGGCCGACTACAAACCGTTCTCTAGATACCAGGGATTGTCTACATTTGCAGCCAGCCCGGCCACACTCCGGTAACCATTATCACCACTACCGCAACCAGGACTACCGCCTCTAAGGCCGGATTCTTCTCGATGGGAGCGATCCACTCTCCATCCTCAAAGAAAGCGCTGCGAAGCATCCGATAATAGTACACGACCGATAGGACGCCATTTAAAACCATAATCACCGCCAGGATATAATGGGCCTCTTTGACGCTGGCCATAAACAACAGCAATTTGCCCATAAATCCACCGGTCGGCGGAATCCCCACCAGCGAGAAGACAAAGACACCCAGTGCCAGGCCAAAGAGCGGCTGCACCCTGCCTAAACCGCGGAAACTGTTGATCTCAATGCCTCTGTTCTGACTCTCCGCCCAGATGATTATGCCGAAGATGCCCATATTAGCGGCGGCATATACGCCCACATAGACTTGGAGAGCCGAGTATGCCTCTGGGGTACCGAGAAAATAAGCGACCAAAAGATAGCCGACATGAGCAATTGACGAATAGGCCATTAGCCTCTTTAAATTTGTCTGACGCAAAGCAGCTAGATTGCCGATGGTCATACTACCGATGGCGATCAGGAGGAGATAGTACTTCACTTCCTGGGCTAATACTCCGGAAAACAGGGGCAAAAACCGCCCGAGCAGTACCAGAACTGCAACCTTCGATCCCACGGAAAAATACGCGGTAATGGGGGTTGGTGCGCCTTGCAGCGCGTCCGGTGCCCACACGTGAAATGGTACCGCCGCCAGCTTAAACAGGAGGCCACTCAGAAAGAGTATGCTCCCGATAACTACCATCCCCTCCCCTGTGTTAAGGCTGCCGGCAATGGTAGCCAACTCAAGCGAACCGGTAAAGCCGTAGAGAAAACTGATGCCAAACAGGAGGGTCGCTGAGGCCACTGAACCTAGAATAAAATACTTCAAGCCGGCCTCCGTTGATAAGGGATCCTGTCTGAGAAATGCCGCTAGCAGGTACGACGTTAGGGAGATTAGCTCTAAGCCGACATACGCTGTTAAGAGCTGCTCCGAACTAACCATCAGCGAGATCCCTAAATAGGAGCCTAACAGCAAAGCAACAAACTCTGCCGGGGCTAGGGACCGCTCTTCGACATAACTGTAAGACACAAACAGTAATAGCAAGCCAGAAACTCCGAAAAAGAGCTTAAAGAAGCTACCCCACGGGTCAACTAATAAGTGGCCGGCGAAGGCGGTTTCTGTCACCCCGCCCAGTGCAGCTACTGCCATTAAGTAGACCGCAAAAGTCAGTAATCCCAAACCAAAAGCCGTCTGCCGTTTGTAGATCCGCGAGACGAAGAGGTCAGCACAAATGATGCCGAGAATTCCTGCTGCCAAAGTTATTTCAGGTAAGAGCAACTTATACTGCATCCTAGTTCCCTCCCAGTAGGGCCAAGATGCCACTAACCGCGGGGCTAGTTAGATTGATTAGTAGCGCTGGATAAACTCCTAAGACAATCGCGGCTAAGATCAACGGGGCTGCTACTACAAGTTCCCGGCCTCGCACATCAGCATATTGCGGCCAGTCGACTGGTGACTGACCCAAAAGAACCCGTTGCATCATCCAAAGTAGGTAGCCTGCAGTCAGAATCATCCCTAAACCAGCCAAAAAGACCAGTGGGCGAAGGGCCGTGAAGGTGCCCAGCAAGACAAAAAACTCGGCGATGAAACCGCTAAAGCCCGGCAAACCAAGCGAGGCAAAGGCCGCAATGGCCAAGATTACTCCAACGGCCGGAATTTTCACCAACACCCCGCCGAGCTCAGAGATTTGGCGCGTATGAGTACGCGTATAGATCAGGCCAACAGCGTAAAACAGAAGCGCTGAAATGACGCCATGGGAAAACATCTGAAAAACTGCGCCATTGACGGCGGCCGGAGTCAAGGCGGCGACCCCCAAAAGGACAAATCCCATATGGCTGATCGAAGAATATGCGACCATCTTTTTCAGATCATCCTGGGCCATAGCAGCCAGCGCACCATAGACGATGTTAATGACCCCCAGGATACCTAAGATCGGTGCAAATAACTGCATCGCCTCTGGCAAGGTCGGGATCATAAACCGGAAAAAGCCATAGGCCCCCATCTTCAACAAGACCCCCGCCAACAACATACTCACCGCTGTTGGCGCTTCGACGTGGGCATCTGGTAACCAGGTATGGAAAGGAAAGACCGGCACTTTGACCGCTAACCCGATAAAGAAGGCGAGAAATACCCAAAACTGCAAGGTTCGCCCGTAGGTTACCTGGGCCAAATCAAGCATACTAAAGCTATTGATCCCGGCGCCAAAATACAGGGCCAAGATGCCGACCAACATAATCACACTGCCAAAGAGGGTGTAGACAAAAAACTTTAGCGCCGCATATTCCTTGCGTGGCCCACCCCAAATACCGATTAAAAAGTACATCGGTACCAAGACAACCTCCCAGAAGATATAAAACAGGATGTAGTCAAGGGCCAAGAAAACTCCGATTAAACCCGCCTCTAGCAGCATCAGTAGTGAAAAATAGGCTTTAGCTCGATATTCTACCGACCAGGAAGCTAAAACTGCTAGGCTCGTTAGCAGGGCCGAAAGAAAGACCAACGGATATGAGAGGCCATCTATTCCGAGATGGTAGCTGACCCCGTATTGCGGTAGCCACTGTGCAATCTCTTCCAGCTGAATCTTAGGGCTACTAAGGTCAGCCTGCAGCCCCATAATTCCGACGATCACCAAGGTGACCAGGGAAAAGATTAGCGCCGCAGTTCTATGCCATTTCAATTGGTCATGAGGCAAGAACGCAATCAAAATACTGCCCACCGCCGGCATCAATATTGCAAGTGATAAGATTGGCATATCCATTATTTTCTCTCCTCCACTGCTAACCGAAGATCTTGAAAGTTAAAATGCTGATTAACACTGCCCAAACCAAGGACAACAAGTAACTAGCTGTCTGACCGCTTTGCCACCTGCGGACCTGTTCGCCGGCCCGGTCCAGACTATGACCCATACCGACCACAAAACCATCGATCAAGACCTGGTCTAGCTTTGCTATTCCCATTGCTAAACTGCGCGTAGAGCTACCAACCCTGTTAACAAAATTATCGATAACTTTACGGTCGAAACGGGAAACCCGACCTGACAGTCTGATCGTTCCTTGGACGAAAACCTTCATATAAAATGGATCAAAAGCATAGGCCTGCTGCAACAGCCGATTAAGACCACCAAACCTCTGAACCACCTTCTGGGGATCAAACCACCGGAAATGGTAGAAACCCAGCGCCAAGCCGATACCCAGTACCGCAGCTAGAGAGGCGATTAGCGTTACTAACTGGTGTACCCCATCTGCTGCATGTACTTCCACTCCGAGAAAGCGCGGTAATAGGCTACCAGCAAACTCTGCCCCTAGCCAGCCAGCACCCACAGACAACAAGCTCAAAATCACCAGTGGCACCGTCATGACCGGTCCAGACTCCTGGGCCTCAGCAGCCGCCTGACTCCTCGGTTTGTGCCAGAAAGTCAAGACGACCGCTCGGGTAATATAGAAGGCCGTGATAACAGCTGTTAAAATCCCCATCCAAAAGAGGATGTGGTTGCCAGAGAGGTACACAGCAGCTAAGATGCTATCCTTACTGTAAAACCCGGCAAAGGGAAAGACTCCAGCCAAGGCCAGCGCCCCGATTATATAGGCTGTTGAAGTATATGGGAGACGTTTGGCCAGCCCCCCCATCTGCCGCATATCCTGGGTATGGACAGCATGAATCACGCTACCGGCTGCCAAAAAGAGCAAGGCCTTAAAGAATGCGTGCGTCATCAAATGAAAAACCCCTGGGTAATAGGTACCAACCCCTAAGCCCAGCATCATATAGCCCAGTTGGCTAATGGTCGAATAAGCCAAGACTTTCTTAATGTCATGGACCACCAACCCAACTGCAGCAGCCAACAATGCGGTCAGCCCGCCAACCCAAGCGATAACTTGCAGCACCTCCGGCACTCCAAGAAACAGCGGGAGGGATCGGGCAATGAGGTAGACCCCGGCAGCTACCATGGTTGCCGCATGAATCAGAGCGCTGACCGGTGTAGGCCCGGCCATCGCATCCGGCAGCCAAACCTGAAACGGAAACTGTGCCGATTTACCGGCAGCCCCCAAGAACAACCCTAATGTAACCCAAACTAACGTACTCTGCGAAATCGCCCCTGCTTCAGCCAGGGCAAAAACCTCGGAAAATGAGAAAGTTCCGGTACCGGTAAACAGGGCCACCAAAGCGATAATCAGTCCGATATCGCCCACCCTAGTGGTGAGAAAAGCTTTGTTAGCGGCTTGCGGAACCCCGGGATTTTGGAAATAGTGTCCGATCAACAGGTACGAGCACAGGCCGACGATTTCCCAAGCCATTAGCATTAACAGATAATTATCTGCCAGAACTAGGGTTAACATCGCGGCCGTAAACAGCGACAGGTTCGCATAGTACCGAGAGTAATGGCCATCACCCGCCATGTACCCAAGCGAATAAATCTGCACCAAGGTGCTGACCAAGCTGACAACGACCAACATCATTGCTGATAAGGGGTCAACCTGTAAACCAAAGGAGATCGCCAACCCCGGCCACTCTAACCAGATAAAGGAGGTATGGAGTTGCCCTCCCACGCTGACCTGCACCAAGGTGATCAGGCTACAGAGCAACGAAAGCACAACTGCCGGAATGGCAAACTGCCCCCCCGTATTCTGCATTTTCTTGCCGCTAAGGCCGATAATCAGCCAAGCCAAGGCCGGAAATACCGGAATAAACCAGGCCAACGTGAACATTTGCTAAATCTCCCCTTACCACTTAAGCAGATTAATCTTGTCAATATCGATTAGCTTAGAGTTGCGCGCGACAGCCACGAAGATCGCAAGGCCGACCGCTGCTTCAGCTGCACCTACGACCATAGCAAAAATGGCAGCGATCTCGCCATGAGGCTGCTGGGCCCCGTAATATCTAGAGAAAGCAACCAGGTTGATGTTGACCGCATTCAACATCAGTTCAATACAGATCAGCATCCGCACCGCATTAGTTGAGAGCAGAGCCCCTAACAGCCCAATACCAAAGAGAAGTCCGGCCAGGGTGAGCACCCACGACAACGGGATCACTGGGGATCACTCTCCTTTCTGGCGATGACAACAGCGCCGATCAAGACCAACAACAGTAACATCGAGATCGCCTCGAAGGGCAGCAGATAATCATAAAAAAGCAGCTGGCCCAGGGCGCGCAATCCAGTAGCTGGCTCGGTGGGAACCACAGCACCGACCTGACTAGATGTGGGCACCGTTAGATTGAGGGTAAACTGGAAGACCATCACTAACCCCACGACAAAAGCTGACCAGATCAAGATCGATTTCCACCGCACCTGCTGACGGATCGGACTACCTCCAGAGATATCCCTTTGTCCGGAAAGCATCACGGCGAAGACCAGTACGGTGGCTACCGCGCCAATATAAATTAGCACCTGGGCAACGGCCAAAAAGTAGCTGCCAACGATGGCATAGATCCCGCCGACCCCGGTAAATACAGCTACTGCACATAAAGCAGCATGCATGATCCGGCGAGAAAAAACAGCTCCCAGGGCAGCTAAAACAATAACCGCGGCAACGATTAAAAACAGCAGCTGTTCAAGGCTCATTTCTGACTCACCTCATTTACCAGCCCTCGCTTACCCATCCGGGTGCGGGGCTTTGGAGCGGATTGCTTCGATCCGTCGCTCTTGAGATAACAGAAACCACCCTCAGCGAAATAGGTGCTAAAAACACTCTGGGGCAGTGGTTTCTGATTATTTAGCGTATAATCTTTGCCGATCTCTGCCAGTTCACTCAGGTTATAAACCAGCTGCTCTCTGGTGTATCCGGCCAATTCATAATTACTGGCCATGGTCAAAGCCTCAAAGGGGCAGGACTCAGCACAGAGACCGCAAGCGACGCACCTGGCCATATCCACCTGATATCCTGTCAGTTGTTTGCGCCGATCCTCCCCGACAACTGTTTCGAGCTTGATCGCTTCGACCGCACAGGTCCGCTCGCAAATCCCACAGGCGGTGCACTTGAGCTGGCCGGTTTCCGTATCGCTTAACAAAGCCGGCATCCCGCGGAAAGCTGGCGTAACATGCCACCGCTCCTCTGGATAGTGCATCGTATATTTAGGTTCAAGCATCTTTTTAAAGGTAAGCCCCAATCCTTTGGCTAGGTTCAAGAGGGCACTCCCAATTTCACGCAACACTCTTCCACCAACCTTTATAACTCTTTGACTAGATGATGACTACATAAAGACTTGTAAGGGCTAGATTGACCAAAGAAGCTGGTAGGAGGTACTTCCACCCTAACTTGCTTAGTTGATCGGGTCTAACCCGGGGGAAGGTCCACCGGATCCAGATAATCACAAAGGCCACCAGATAGGTTTTGAGCAAAAACCAGATCATTGGCGGCAAGATCGGTCCCTGCCAGCCACCCAAGAACAGAGTTGCTACCATCGCACTCATCACTGCCAGGTTGCCATACTCCGCTAGGAAAAAGAAGGCCCAGCGCATGCCGGAATACTCGGTGTTGTACCCGGCTACCAATTCTGATTCTGCTTCGAGCAGATCAAAGGGGACGCGACCCAATTCAGCCAAGGCCGCGATAAAAAAGACTAAAAACCCGATCGGCTGTAGAATAATGTACGGCCAAGTCGCCTGACTGCGCACGATCTCCTGGGTGCTCATAGAACCAGAGAGTAGAACTATGGCTACCACACTGATGATCAAAGGTAGTTCATAGCCGATTAACTGGGCTATGGCTCTGATCGCTCCCAGCAACGAATACTTGTTATTAGATGCCCACCCGGCCATAACGATCGCCAAAGTGGTGAAGCCAGAGACGGCGAAGAAAAAGAGCACCCCCGTCTCCAAGTCCTTGACAATCAAGTTCGGTCCAAAAGGAATCACCACATGCAAGAGGAAGGTGGGAACGATCATCACCAAGGGAGCTAAAATGAAGATCTTGCGGTCGGCCAAAGCCGGAATAATATCCTCTTTGGATAATAATTTGATGGCATCGGCAATCGTCTGCAGCCAACCATGGGGTTTGCCGGTCACCATCGGGCCATAGCGGTACTGGATAAACCCGGCCACTTTACGCTCGAGCCAAACCAGAAAGATCGCGTTGAACGACATAAACCCTAATACCGCCGCAAACTTGACTACCGCCCACAAAAGCTGCTCTCCCACTACCGGTCCACCTCCCCTAGGATAATATCAATGCTACCTAAAATGGCAATAAAATCGGCAAGTTTAGTTCCTTTAACCAGTTCAGATAGGGTACTGAGGTTCACAAAAGAGGGTGAACGCCACTTTAAGCGGTAGGGGCTGGTCCCACCATCGCTAACTAGATAGACCCCCATCTCTCCACGCGCCGACTCAACAGCAGTATAGACCTCACCGGCGGGAACCTTAATCACCTTTGGTGTCTTAGCCCTGATCTCGCCCGCTGGAATCTGGTCCAGAGCTTGTCGGACAATCTTCATGCTCTCGCGTATCTCGGCTAACCGTGCCACTGCCCGGTCAAAGCAGTCACCATTAGATCCGGTAGGCACTTCGAAAGTAAACCGGTCATAGACCGAGTAGGGCTCGCTGACGCGCAGGTCCATGCGCGGTCCCGAAGCCCGCAAAAACGGCCCAGAGGCTGCATAGGCCAATCCTACCTCAGGAGCTAAAACCCCCACCCCTTTGCTGCGGACGACAAAGATTGGGTTCTTCACTAACAGGATCTCGTAGTTTTTGATGAATTCTTCGAGCACAGTGGAGAAAAACTGCTCGACCAAAGCCGGAAACTCTTCCGGGATATCCTGCTTGACCCCGCCGATGCGCAGATAGTTATACATTTGTCGGGCTCCGGTAACCAACTCGAAGATGTTCAGCAAATCTTCGCGAGCCCTAAAAGCCCAAGTAAAAGGGGTAGTAGCCCGGATATCCATCCCATAAGTGCCGATGGCAATGAGATGACTGGCAATCCGATTCAACTCGGCCATAATTACCCGCAAA
>CAZAAT010000050.1:0-17460 GCA_964483175.1 uncultured Bacilli bacterium | reverse complement strand
ACTTTTCTGGGGTTCCCGGCAATTTAAAGGGAAAGCTAACAGTGATCGTTTCCAATCCTCCATACCTCTCGGAGCAGGAGCTAACCGAGACCGAGCCGGAGGTACAACGTGAGCCCAAACTTGCTCTTGTTGGTGGGGAGGATGGGCTAGCTGTTTATCGAAGAATTATTAGCGAGGCTCCTGGCTGGTTAGCAAGTGGAGGTCTGCTCGCCCTTGAAATCGGGGCTGGGCAAGCCGCAGAGATAGTTGGGCTCCTCGCGGAGACCAGGGCTTTTGCTCCACCAGAGGTGAGAACAGATTATGCCGGTTTTGACCGGATTGTTTTAGCATATAAACGTTAAATATCAAAGGATGATGTTATTTTGATGCTGCTCAGTATCGTGCTGGCCCCGTTTGTAGCGGCGTTGCTAGTACCGTGGTTACGAAGAGTGGCCGGTTCATGGATAGGACTGTTTCTGACAATTATTCCTGCCAGCTTATTTACTGTTCTGCTTTCAATTCTACCGAGAGTCAACAGTGGGACGACAATCAGTGCCGCCTGGGAATGGGTTTCCTCCCTAGGTATTAACTTTGCCTTACGCTTAGATAGCTGGTCACTGCTGTTTGCGTTGTTGGTGACCGGTATTGGTACGCTTGTCTTTTTGTATTCACACTTTTATCTTGGGGCCAAAGAAGACCTTACCAAGTATTATTTATACATTTTGGCCTTTATGGGTTCGATGCTTGGTGTTGTCCTAGCGGGAAACCTGATTGTACTCTATCTTTTCTGGGAATTTACCAGTTTTACTTCGTTTTTATTAATTGGTTTCTGGTCCAACAGGGAAAGGTCGCGCTATGGAGCCCAAAAGGCTTTGCTCATTACTGTCTTCGGTGGTTTTGTAATGCTGGCCGGGTTTGCCCTCTTGTATATTGTTACCGGCAGCTTCGATCTGGTTGAAATTATGGCCAAACGAGAGCTGGTTCTTGGCAGCCCGCTATTTCCCTATATCCTGATTTTGGTCTTGATTGGTGCTTTTACCAAGTCAGCTCAGGTGCCCTTTCATATCTGGTTACCCAATGCGATGGAGGCACCAACTCCGATTAGCGCCTTTTTGCATTCGGCGACCATGGTCAAAGCAGGTTTGTACCTGGTCGGCAGGTTGTTTCCCCTCTTTAGCGGTACCGCACTGTGGTTTGGCCTGGTGAGCGGGGTTGGGGTAGCCACCCTAATCACTGGTTCACTGTTGGCGGTCAAGCAAGATGACCTCAAGGCTTTACTGGCCTATTCGACGATCAGTCAATTAGGGCTAATCATGACCTTGTTTGGTCTGGGCACCCCTTTGGCAACATCAGCAGCGGTCTTTCACCTCTTTAACCACGCAGCCTTCAAGGGGGCGCTCTTTATGGCGGTCGGCATAATCGACCACGAGACCGGCACTAGGGACATTAATCTATTGGGTGGTTTAGGTAAGAGAATGCCGATAACTGCTGCTGTTACGGGTATTGCCGCTTTTGCCATGGCTGGATTGCCCCCATTCTCCGGGTTTGTCAGCAAAGAGCTTTTCTATGAGGCAACTTTGCACCCCGAGTTTTCTGGCTGGTTGGCAGGGCTACTTCCCTGGTTGTCGGTTGGGGCGAGTATTTTCACTTTTGTTTATTCAATGCTACTGTTTTTCTACGTCTTTTTGGGCCAGCCGCGGGGAGAGACACCAAAGCTTCCGCATGAGGCTCCAATATTGATGTTGATCGGTCCGGTTGTTCTCGCGGGCATTACAATCTTCGCAGGGCTCAAACCTGACTTCTTTGGGCAAAGCCTGGTTAATCCGGCTGTAGCCAGCATCATAGGCCGCCCGGTCTCCGAACACTACCAGCTGTGGCATGGGGTGACCACCCCGTTGGTGATGAGTTTGGCCACAATCGGCGTAGGTGTGGTTTTATATAAACTGGTTGAGCCGCTCCGCCGGTTGTTTAAAGGGATCAAGACCAAATTCAATCCTAATCATATCTATGACTGGGGTTTAGATCTGCTCACCAATCAGTCGGCCAAGCTGACCAATTGGTATATGACCGGGTTGTTACGTGACTATGTTGTATATATTATCGGTGCCTTTGTCATCTTGGTCGGCGGAACTTACCTACTGAAAGTGAGCGGTATTCAGGGGTGGCATTTTGCCCCGATTAACCTGTACGAGCTGCTCTTTGCCCTGTTATTTGCTGCCGCGGTAATTATGATTCTGCGGGCATCGTCACGGGTTATCGGCCTAATCGCCTTAGGAATTGTCGGGTTTTTTATGGCTAGTTTTTGGGTCATTTTGCGGGCGCCCGATTTGGCCCTGACCCAATTAATAGTTGAAACCATTAGCCTGATCCTCTTTTTACTCGCCTTTGCCCATTTGCCGAGTTATTTCAAGGATACTGAGCCGCGGAACAAAAAGATTGTTGATGCCATTACCTCAGCTAGCTTTGGAATTTTGGCGGCCGGGTTGGCCTTGACTGCCCATGGCACTCGTTTATTCGAATCCATCTCGGCTTATTACATCGAAAACAGTCTGAAACTGGGCGGCGGTCGCAATATCGTTAACGTGATCTTGGTAGACTTTCGTGGTTTAGATACGATGGGAGAAATCACTGTTCTCAGCATCGCCGCCATGGGCGTCTACGCATTGGTTAAACTAAGGAGGCGGACGCGGTGAAATCATTGATCTTAGAAACGATTTCACGGCTGGTTGTCTTTGTCATCTTAATCTTTTCGATTTATTTACTACTGCAGGGGCACAATGCTCCGGGCGGTGGGTTTATTGCTGGCCTAATGACCTCGGCTACCTTTGTCTTGCAGTACGTAGCTTTTGGGATTAAACACCAACGTAGCATTCTGCCGCTTAATTTTAAAATGCTCATCTCACTTGGCCTCTTACTTTCCCTGGGCACCGGTTTGGTCCCGATGCTGTTCGGCAAGCCTTTCTTAACTAGTGCTTTCGGGAACCTGAACTTGCCTGTGCTCGGAGAGTTCGAAATGGCCACTGCGGTCCTATTTGACTTGGGCGTTTATTTGATTGTTGTTGGTGTGACGATGACCATTATTACTGCTTTGGGAGAAAATTAAGATGGAATTGGTGGTCATATTACTGATTGGTTTACTATTTGGGGGCGGTCTGTGGTTAGTTTTACAACGCAGGCTGTTAAAAGTTGTCTTTGGGACGACCTTAATCTCCCATGGCACCCTCTTGTTGACGATGACGATGGGCAGGTTGAAAGCGGGGCGGGCGCCGGTCTTGCAGGATGGGTACGCCGGTCCATATGTTGATCCGGTTCCACAAGCGTTGAACTTAACCGCCATAGTAATTGGTTTTGCCACGACAGCGCTCATCTTGACCTTGACCTATCGCATCTTTGCTGAGCATGAAACAGATGACTTAGATCAGCTGCGGGGAGTAGATGATGAAGTTAGATAACCTGATTATATTACCGGTACTGCTGCCGCTTGCGGGCGCGGTAATCAATTTTCTGCTTAAAAGTCAGCTTAACCGGCAAAAGATGGTCTCGGCGGTCACGCTTGGGCTGAATCTGGTCTGGAGTCTCTTGCTGTTAGCTCGGGTTCGGTCGGGGGAGATTCTTGCGTTTAGCGCCGGTGATTGGCCGGTACCATTTGGTATCGTTTTTGCCTGTGACATCTTTTCAGCGCTGATGTTGACGGTTTCGGCACTTGTTTCACTGGCGGTACTCTTTTACGCTTTTCAAAGCATCGATGCCGAACGAGCCAAGTTCAATTTTTACGCCTTCTTTTTACTGCTCTTGATGGGGGTAAATGGTTCGTTCTTAACCGGGGACATCTTTAATTTATATGTCTTCTTTGAGATTTTGCTGGTCGCTTCCTATGTGCTCATGGCCTTAGGCGGGGAAAAAGCGCAACTGCGCGAGACTCTAAAGTATATGGTCATCAATATGTTGGCCTCGGCTTTGTTTCTCATCGGCGTAGCTTTACTGTACGCGGTAACCGGAACTCTCAACATGGCCGACCTGGCTGTGAAAATCCGCACCGCATCTGATCAAGGGCTGCTGACCGTTATCGCCATGATCTTCATGGTCGTCTTTGGCACCAAAGCCGCAATCTTTCCGCTGTACTTTTGGCTCCCCCAGAGTTATCCAACGGCTCCGCCTGCGGTCAATGCGGTGTTGGGCGGATTGTTGACCAAGGTCGGGGTGTACTGCCTTTTCCGCGTCTTTACTTTGCTTTTTCCGTTCGACCCTGGTTATACCCATGCCATTTTGCGGTTTATCGCCGGCGCAACCATGGTCACAGGTATTATTGGCGCCGTCGGGCAGTTCGGGATGAGAAGTCTTCTATCCTACCATATCGTCAGTCAGATCGGCTACATGATTATGGGGTTAGGCATTTTTACACCCTTAGGAATAGCTGCGGGGATCTTTCATCTTATTCACAACATGATCGTCAAAACCGCGCTCTTTCTTACCGCTGGGGTGACGCACGATTTAACTGGTACAACCAACTTGCATAAACTTGGCGGACTGCTTAATATCTATCCGCTCTTGGGTTGGACCTTTTTCTTCGCCGGGATCTCGTTGGCTGGAGCGCCGCCGCTGTCGGGATTTTTCAGCAAGTTCGCCTTGATTATCGCCGGTTTAGATGCCAAAAATTATTTCCTGGTCGCGGTTGCGGTGCTGACGAGCCTCTTGACCTTATACTCAATGATGAAAATCTTTAGATATGCTTTTTGGGGAGAGGCAGCTCAAGAATTTCCACAGGTTAAGTATGGTCTGCGGCTCGCACCGGCGGTTGTTTTAGTAGTTGTCTCTCTTGTTATCGGACTAGGCGCTAATGGGATGCTTGAGCTTGTTATGGCCGCTGGGGAGCAGATGATGAATCCGGATATTTATATCAGAGCGGTGCTCTTGGAGGTATAACATTGTTACGACAAATTGTCTTAAATCTCTTTTTGGCTTTTGTCTGGATGTTGCTTCATAATGCATTTACTTTGGGTAATTTCCTCTCCGGCTTTATTGTGGGGGCGATTGTGCTCTTCATTTTTCGCCGCAGCCTGCCGGGGGATTTGTACTTGTCGAGATTATGGGGGGTTATTGATCTTACCCTGGTCTTCTTGTGGGAAGTACTTAAGGCCAATTTTACGGTTGCCGGGCTGGTACTGGCGAAGAAGATAGAGCTTAATCCCGGTATCGTTAGTTTGCCGATCGAAATCGAATCAGATTTTGGCATTGTCGTCCTGGCCAATATGATTACCCTTACCCCCGGATCTTTTAGTGTCGACATCACCCCGGATCGTAAGCAGATTATTCTGCATGTACTTAACATAACCAGTGAAGATGAGGTTCGTAGGGAGATTAAGGAGACCTTTGAACGGCGGATTTTACGGATAACGAGGGGGTACTGATATGCTGATAAGCATTGTGACCAGTTTCAGCTTATTTGTCATAACCATTTGCCTGGGGATGTGTATTTATCGTTTTATCGCCGGACCAAGTTTACCTGATCGGGTAGCTGCCAACGATTGTCTGAGCACTAACATTGTAGCTCTGTTTATCATCTTGAGTATCAAATTTGCAACCGAGGTTTTTGTCGATGCCGCGCTGGTAATTGCCATTCTCGGATTTTTAAGCAGTGTAGCTTTGTCAAAGTTTTTGATTGGAGGGTCGATTTTTGACCGAGATTAGTTGGAATGACCTCTTAACTAGCTTTTTTCTGCTGTTGGGGCTCTTTTTTACCTTTGCCGGAACCCTTGGCTTGGTGCGCTTCCCTGATGTTTATACGCGTCTGCAGGCTCCATCGAAGGCTGCTACCCTCGGCCTTATCGGGATTTTGACTGCCTCATTCATTCATCAGGTTGGCACCGGCTCATGGGGAATCAAGCAAATCCTCACCGCAATTTTTCTCTTTATGACCGCACCGGTCGGGGCCCACATGATGGCGCGCTCCGCCTTTCTCACCGGGGTGCCGCCGGTAGGTGAGCCGGATACGAGCGAATTTACCTGTTTACTGAGTAGCAGCGGGGATGAGGAGCAGGATGAAAACACAGCTATGGAAGGTTGACCCCAACAACATCGATCAGAGGGTCATCGATCAGGCGGCCGAACTGATCAAGCGGGGAGAGGTTGTCGCCTTTCCGACCGAAACCGTATACGGACTAGGTGCCGACGGCCTAAACCCGGATGCTGTCCGGGCTATTTTTACTGCCAAGGAGAGGCCGGCCGATAACCCGTTAATTTTACATATTTGCGAGGTAGAGGCGGTATCTCGGATTGCCGCGGTGATTTCCGACCAAGCCCGGTTATTAATGGAGCGATTTTGGCCGGGGCCGTTGACCATTGTCCTGCCCCGCACCGACCTGGTGCCGGATGAGGTTACCGCCGGACTAGACACGGTAGCGATCCGGATGCCCTCCCACCCGGTGGCCCAAGCCTTAATAGCCGCAAGCGGGGTTCCGGTGGCAGCACCTAGTGCGAATCTTTCGGGAAAGCCCAGTCCGACCAGGGCGGAGCATGTCTGGGAAGATCTCAAGGGGAGAATTGCCGGCCTGATCGATGGCGGACCGGTAGAAATCGGACTTGAGTCAACGGTGCTCGATTTATCGCGTGAGGTACCGTATCTGCTGCGTCCAGGTGGAATCAGCCGTGAGCAGCTTCAAGCGGTGCTCGGTGAGGTTCGGGTTGCTGGAGACCTGGCTGCGGAGGAGACCCCGAAGGCCCCCGGAATGAAATATCGGCACTATGCGCCGCGGGCTCCGCTGTATGTGATCGAGGCGGAAACGACCCGAGAAATTGCTGATTTGCTGGAACGGCTCGTGCAACAATCGAATCAAGCTGGGGAAAGGGTTGGCCTGATCGTTTCGGAAGAAACCAGAGCTCTTTTAGATGTAGAATCAGCGGAGGTCAGAACCATCGGCAGTCGCGAAAATTTAGCAGGGGTAGCGCACAACCTCTTTAGCACCCTGCGCGATTTGGACCAGACTACCGTAACGGTCATCTATGCCGAAGGATTTTCGCAAGCCGGCGTTGGGGCCGCGGTTATGAATCGCCTGTATAAAGCTGCAGGTGGCCGTCTGATTACTCCGTAAATGACAACGCAATAGCCAGCAACAAAAATGATGGATAGATGAGCAGGGTTGCCGCTGCCACTACTCCGGAATCATTGGCGATAAAGGCTGCCAAGGCACCGACCAAAGCGGCCCAGAAGCCGCGGATGATCCGGGGGTGTTTTTCTGCCATCTTTTTCGCCAGGCCGCGCGGTTTCCAAAAGGTTAGGGCGAGCAAAGCGACAAAGGCGATTAAGCCATCGGCCCAGATGGTGTAATGCAGTAATTTCCAGTTCATTGCCAGCTTGCGGCTAAAGACCTCCCAGGCCCCAGCGATGCCATTGGTTGCCACGCTCACGGCAAAGCGTCCGAGGTGAGAAACTGTGGGGTTATAGCGTAGATCCCACCAGGTAAAGAGGGTTAAGAGAGTCAGAATTAAGAGCCCGTTAAAGGCGAGACTTTTCAGTCTAATTTTTTGGCGTCGCCCCTGGAGGATCCAGGCCGCAAAGGCAGCAGCAAAACCGATCGTACCCCCGGCGTTAGCGCCCCAACCGGGAAAGCCCAGTACGAAAAGGCAGATTAATCCGGTTATCAAAGGGAGAACTTCGTTTAAGCTTAGCGAACCAGGCCTGTCAACCAGAGACCAGCCACAGAACAAGCTGCCGATCAGCACCCCCATGTATTCATTTCCGATGCCATAGAACCTCGCCCCCCCGATCGGGTCGTAACCCAATAGCGAGTTGGCGCCGAGACCCCAACCAAAGATGGTATCGGCAATAATTGCCCCAGCTGTGCTAAGGTAGATGAGGGCAAAAGTCCATGTAATTCGGTTGCGCAGTACAGCGATGGCCCCGATGGTTAGCGACCCGCAGATAACTAGTAAGAAGTAGAGGGGCGAGGGCAGCAACCTGCTGGTTGCTAATAACATTAGTGGAAGAGCACTCTCAGCAACACAGAGCGCTTTGATTATGGCGGCCGGCCTGCCACGGCCTGCTGCTGGTTGGGTTCGTAGTAACAACAGGGCACCCAGGGCGACTACGCAGATCTGTGAAATAACATAGGTTTTTAGCAGCGGAGATCTAGCTTTATTGACCTTTACCCAGCGGTCGTTGAGCTCAACCAATTGCACGAGTGGCTGCTCTGGGGCTGAGGTCACGCTCATCGGAGTTCCGTAGGCTTGGGGCGCGGCTATACCAAGTTGATGCAGCAGGCTTGGAGCAAGATCTTGATTGGTGACGAGCCCGGGCCGACGGGTTGTGCTACTCGTTAATAACCCCCTAGATATGTTGGCACCCCAGGTTAGGATAAAGGTGATCGGATTGCCACTTTGGTAGGCAAGCTTGGCCGGATAGGCGGAGACGAGCCAGATTTGTGCTCGGCCTGCGGTCAGGTGCGTCAGTTCGGCCAGAAAACGGTCTAACTCAGCTAACATCTGCCTTTTCCAGCGGTGAGCAACACCTACTCCCATTCGGTCAGATTCTTCATATAGACGTAATAAGTCTCCTGTTTCCACGAATATTACGGGGTACCTATCTAGTGCAGCTTCGGTCTGTCTTAAAACAGCCCGGTAATTTGTGCGCAGTCCGCCCGGATAAGTCAGGTCTTCTTCGAGAATAGCGGTGAAATCAGCAGCCGGGACAATCCCATCAGGCCCCATAGCCAGCAAAGCGCCGGGTCGGTTAGGTTCAGTTCGGCTATCACCAGCGCCAATGATGAGTGGATAACTTTCGCGGGTATCGAGAGCATGGGTGACCAGGCCAGGTTGAATGGTGTATTTTAACTGGGCTTGGCTGCGGTTAAAGGACCCCAGATTGACCAAAAAAGCTGGTGCCAGCTGCGGATCTACAGGTGCCGGCAGATCTTGCAGGTAATAGCGGCGGTAGAGCAAGCGGGCGGGTCCGTCTTCGGAGTCTTCATTGATGGCTAGAAAAAAACGGACATCATTAGGGGCCTGAGCCCGTGCGCCACTGGCGAGGCTGGCATAGCAGTTCTCCGGGGAGTAAGCTGCCGCAGTTCTGGTGTTTAAGAGTGCTAGGGCTCCGTTCTTTAGTGCTTCCCCTTTGATAAACGGCAAATCTTGCTCAACCAGGTCGGCCGCGGAGACTCCGCCTATCAACACCACCACCTGGGTAGGGGTACTTGCGGAGACCGGAGCGGTGAAACCAACTGTTATTAGTAGAAAGGCAAAGAGAACCCAGCCAAGTTGCCTCAACTTTCCGGCCTCCTAAGATAGTATTTTTAGGTAGAGCTCGTAGGTCTGTGCGACCATTTTCTGCTCGGTAAAAGATCCGCTTGTTCGGGCCTGGCCCCCGGCTGCAAGCCGTTGGCGCAGGTTGTCGTCTGCCAGGAGTCGACAGATGGCTTCGGCTAATGTTGCCGGATTTTTTGGGGGGACCAATAATCCGGTCTGACCGGGAATGATCACCTCGGGGATTCCACCGACCGCTGACGCGACGACAGCAAGGCCGGCGGCCTGAGCTTCAAGTATGGACAGTGGTAGCCCTTCGCTCCAGGAGGGCAGCACGAATAAATCTGCCGCCGCATAATAGGGCAGCGGGTCAACAACCTCGCCGACGAGCCGGAGTATTTCGCCTCCAACTTGTTGATTAAGGTGAGCCGCTTTGTTTAGCAGGCCTGAATATTCAGGACCATCGCCGGCGATGATGAACTGAGCAGACGGGAAATCCCGGTTCACTAGCTTGATGGCTTCAAACAGGGTCATCAGTCCTTTAGCCTCAATAAGTCTAGCCAGCGTTAAAATGAGCGGACTATCCATGTTTATACCTTGTTCGGTCCGGAGTGCTTGGGCCAGGGCTCGCCGTTTGGCAGAATCGAGGTGAAAGCGGAGCGGATCAATCCCGTTATAAATAAGCCGGAGCTTGCTAGTCGGATAGCGGGGAATCTCGGTTAGATATTGTCTCTGCAGATGCGAAACACAGATTATTGCCTGCGTGTGGTTGGCGATGAACCGTTCTGCCTGCGGGTAGAGGTGGCGCATCAGTCCGGTCGCCGCAGGTGGGTGGTAATTATGTACGGTGTAGACGCTGGGGCGCGTTATGCGGCCGGCACCAGCTCCAATATAGGCGGCTTTAAAACCATGAAAGTGTACTAGATCCGGTTTGACTTCGCCCAGATAGCCTCGGAGCAGCTTGATACAGCGAAGGTCGTTGCGGTCCGGCAGTGAGGCTGATAAAGGCAGCGGCAAAACTTGCTCGGCCAACCCTGCCAGAGCAGCCAAATCATTGGCCTCTGAGGAGATTGCCACGGTAATAAAACCAAATTGCCGTGAATGCTTCGCCAACACTTGCCAATGGCGTAACATCCCCCCGGCAACCGGGCGGAGTACATGCGCGATGGTGGGCAAACAGGGATCATCCTTTTCAATAAATGCTTTTTAGGTTATACTGAGAGTATCTCCAAATGCGAAAGGGAACTTTCTGCGAGACCGATTCGTTATTATGTAAAGAGACGGTGATTACGAGTGGCCTGGGCCCAGGTTATTGCACGGACCAAAACTCAAGAACGTACGGTTGAGAGTGATCGGCAGTTATTTGCCTCACTGGTTCAGGAGCATGAACGGTACCTGTACAATATCGCCTATCGGCTGTGCGGCAACCGTGAAGAGGCCGAAGATCTGGTTCAGGATGCCTTGGTGAGGGCATACCGAGCATTTCGCTCCTTTAAGCCAGGCACTTCATTTAAGAGTTGGTTATATCGGATCGTCTCTAACTTATACATAGATACCCTTCGGAAACGGTCTAAGTTTCGGGAGGAGTCCCTTGACGAACCTGTTTACTACGAAGATAGTGAGTTCACCAAGATGGTACCTGATCAGTCTACTGATCCATCCCAATTAGTCGAGGAAAAAGCCTTTGTCGGCGAAGTCCAGAAGGCTCTGGATCGACTCCCGGTTGAGTACCGTCTAGCAGTAATTCTCTGCGATGTAGAAGGGTTTTCGTATGATGAAATCGCTGAAATAATGGACTGTTCTATCGGTACAGTTCGCTCTCGAATCCATCGGGGGCGCAAGGCCCTTCGCACCTACCTGCAAGACTTTGGAAAGGCAAGGAACTGGCTACCCGGAACAGTCCACGAGGACATATAAAGGGTGGTGTTTGATGGTGGACTGCCAAAAGATTGATAAGCTTTTGTCGGCCTATATTGATCAGGAAGTCTCACCAGCTGAAAACCGAGCGGTAAGGGTGCATTTGGAGCAATGTAGCTTCTGTCGCAGTGAATATTTACAACTTCTTCACACCAAGGAATCCTTTTCCACCTTGGATAATGTTGACCTACCCCCCGATTTTCATTCCCGCTTTGTGGCCCGCTTAGAACAAAGCTCGCTGGAAAATAGGCTCTTGCGCTGGCTCGAAAGCTTCAAGCCCTTCGTCTACGCTAGTGCGCTGGGTTTACTCTTTGGAGTAATTGGAATGCCGCTGGCCGAAGGGGCTAGGGTTGCTAAGGTGGAGCCCTTTTCCGATCTGCAGTTTTTACTCATCGAACATCGTCGTTTACAACAGAGCGAGCCACTGCGTCAGCAACTCCCACCCCTGATTACAGAGTCCGATTTTGCCGGTAAGATGAGGAGGGTCCCGGTTGACGGCGTCTTTGAGCAGCTGGTCACGACCGAAACTACCGGCGACGGAGTAGTGTTGGTGAGCCACCATTTTTAAGCCATCGAGGAGAGTCGGATGACGCGTATGTTCCGTCTGGCTTTGACAACCATTGCTATTTTCATACTTGCTACTGTGCCGACAATCGCCTTGGTGCAGCATGACTATATTTTATTAGAGAGTGCTGTTTTAGCCCCCTTCAGGCACTCTTTTGTCGGGACGATGCTCAATATCACCTGGTCCGACGGGAGTCCGGAGAGCAGGGTGATCAAAACCTTCCACGGCTGGCCGGATCGGAATCGGTGGGAGTATTTAGATTCTGAGGGCAACCCAGCTTTTATCATCATCAACAATGGTGGCAAGCAGTGGGAGATTTCGCTCGCAGACCGTACGGTTTATGTTAACGATGATGGTGTGGGATGTTGTCAGCTCGAAGAAGTTCCGGCTGAGTTAACCAGACTATTCCACAATTACCGGGCGATCTGTAACGGCAGCGCGGTCATCGCCGGCCGGGAAACCTCCATCTTTGCCTTACATCCACTGCATGCGGGCAATCCAATTACGATGTTGTGGATCGATGTGGATACCGGTATAGTTCTCAGACTTGAACGCTATAGCCCAGATGGTGATCTGCTCGAATTGAGATCTTATACCTCTTTCGAACTGGTCGAGGAGTTAGATCCCAGCCTGTTCATTTACTCGCCAAGCATCAGAGACAAAGTTGTGCACATTGAACATCCTCAACTGCCGGAGCAGGTTATTTCGCTGCAAAAGCAGCTAGGTGAGAGAATCAGGTATCCAACCAGCCTTCCTCCAGGATATCAATTTAGCAAGGGCAGAGTACTCTCTCGGTTCAGACCGGCTGATACCGTACAATTGCAATTTGCCGATGGGTTAAACAGCATCTCGGTTTTTCAGACCTTTTACCCGGATACTCGGTCTTTACGCCAAGGCTCTCCAGCGATGGAGGCTACTAAGCTATTGATGGATGAGACGGAAGCCTTTTTGGTGCAGGCGGGAGAGGGCTACGTTTTAACTTGGCACAAGGGAAATGTTACCTATAGTATTGTCGGCAACCTCGCGGTGCAAGAGTTAAAGAGATTGGCCCATTCATTTCGATATTAAGCTAATTCTGTGATTAAGGAGGAGCTTAACATGTTTAAACGAGTAAGAACCTACTTTCCATTGCTAATTGTTGGGGTTATCGCGGCGGTTATGGGAGGACTTATCACCGCCAGGCTGCTTGTTGAGACCCCTGTACAGGCAGAAATCTCTGCTTCAGAACCTGTAAGTATTAAACCGATATCTATACCTACTGAGCAGTATGCTATTGCCGATGTAGCTGAACTGGCCTCCAAAGCTGTGGTGAAGATTGAAACTACCTACCAGCCAGCTTCTCGCCAGTATATTAGGGACAATCCTTTCTTTAACGACCCATTTTTCCGCTACTTCTTCGGCGACATGAGCGCCCCTGAACAGCAACCCCGTTCGGGTATGGGCTCGGGCTTTATCTTTCGTAAGGACGGGTATATCCTCACCAATGACCACGTAGTCAGAGGAGCCGATGTCATTAAGGTTTTTGTTTATGGCTATGAGGAACCCCTCACGGCGAAAGTAATCGGCGCGGATGCCAGCCTTGATTTGGCGGTATTAAAGGTTGATGCCAAAGGCAAAGATCTGCCAACAGTTCAACTTGGTGACTCAGATCAACTGAGAATTGGCGAATGGGTAGTAGCCATTGGCGATCCTTATGGCATGGACTGGACGGTGACCGCGGGAGTTATTAGTGCTAAAGGCCGTCCATTGACTATTCATGATAACGATGGCCAAGCCCGGAGATACAAAAATCTGATCCAGACGGATGCCGCGATTAACCCGGGCAACTCCGGTGGGCCACTGCTGAACTTACGGGGTGAGGTCATTGGTATCAATACCGCGGTTAATGCAGCTGCCCAGGGTATTGGTTTTGCCATCCCGGTGAATACAGCCAAAGAAGTACTCGGTGATCTGATCGATCATGGACAGGTAATTCGTCCCTGGTTAGGGGTTACAATCACCGACATCACTGATGAAATGGTGAAAGCCCTTGGTTTAAAGACCAATAAAGGGGTCTTGGTTATGGATGTCGTACCTGGTAGTCCAGCGGACAAAGCCGGAATTGTGCGGTATGATATCATCGTAGAAATCAATAGGGTAGAGGTCAAATCAAGCGACCATCTTGTTGAAATGGTTTCGGGGAGCAAACTGGATGATACTGTAGCCATTTTGATCAACCGCAATGGTCAGACCCGGTTGCTGACGGCTACAATTGAGAAGGCCCCGGCACAGTAAAAAATAATCTGATTTTTCTGATGTACTGATGGCCACGATCAGTTTGTACTAGCGTGGCCATTTCTTATTTTTACAGGAAGGATATTACTAACCAGGCAAGTAATTTTAATAAGGTGTAAGATAACTGCGAGGTGATTTTATTGAAAGTGAAAGCACAATCCTTTCTCCGCTTATTTGCGATCCTACTCTTGGTGGGTTTGCTGGCGGTCCTAGCCTATGCTAAGGGTGCCAGTTCAGACCAGGGCGGGGTCCTTGTAGGCGAGATCACAACCATTAATCCCCAAGCACCTTTTTCTTTACCGGGGGCAGGGGGGGTTACGGTAACCCTTGAGCCCGGAGGATATCAGGCGGTGACCAACTCTAAAGGGATCTTTAAGTTAGAGGCGCCGCCGGGGGTCTATACGATTTTATTGGAGGGGCCGGACTTTGAACCGTACGAGACCAGGGTGACTGTTTCTGCTGCGGGGACCTCTTCTTTCTCCGCCAGTATGTTCCCGGCTCCCCAAGGTAAACCGATGGCCAGCTTGACTCGGGGTGGCCGGACGGCGGAGACCGGTCCGGTTCCGTATAATAACAGTACCGGACTTGATGCTTCAGCCTCCAAGAACGTCTCCCGCAATGGGATTCGCTGGGAGATCCGGGACGAGCAAGGTAATCTCGTGTACAACCCGTATGTCCCCGAAGAGCCTTTGCAGCTCGAGCCAAGCCCGATTCCCGGGAGTTCTCCGTTGAGTTTCAATTTTACTCCGCCGGCACCGGGGCTCTATACCGTCAAACTGATCTTGGAGAACGAGTTTTCTGACGGAGAGGTTAGTACAGCCGAGGTTACGATCGAAGCGATCAATGTAGCCCCAGAGGCGAAACCGACGGTGATTGCCGGACCTCATCCGCCAACTAAGGAGCCGACCGGTGAACGGAAAGTTACCTCTGGAGCATCGACGGTGATCGTTGGTGAAAAGGTCTTCTTGGCCGCCCGAGCTCTGGATCGGAACTTCACTTCGCCTGAACTTTACAATGCTGAAGGCAGGCATCCTGATGCCTATGGCAAGAATGATGACTGGTATCAGCGTCAGTTTGCTTGGAACTGGAAATTGGGCTATGTTGGAGATGACGGCAAAGTCCACGATCTGACCGAGCAGCTGCAAGACAGCGATGGCCAGACGGCGGTAACGGCACAGTATCCGTGGTTTGTTGCAGAGAAAGCAGGCACGTATGTCGCCTCACTGACTGTCGAAGACCGAGATCCACATGGCAGTTTGACGAGTGACTCGGCGATGCTAAAGATAACTGTGCTGCCGAGAGAAAAAGCAATTGTCAGTGATGAAGCAACTTGCTTAAGTTGTCACGAGGATCAGGCTGTGGCCGGAATGTCCTGTCAATCCTGTCATGGGCCGGGTGGACCCCATGTTGGAATCGATGGGCAACCGGGTGATCTCAAAAATATCATGGTATCCTATGAAGCTGCTCAGTGCGGTCAGTGCCATGGTGAATATGCCGAATGGGAAAAATCCCGTCACTCGGATGGGTATGCCTTTGGCTACTATGAGATTGCTCAGCCGCTACTGTTAAATTGCGCGAAGTGCCACTACCCTCAAGGGTTTGCTGATGCGGTTAATATGGCTCAAGAGGCCAAGACCAGCTTTGGCGACGTCCAGTTTAAGAAGCCGATGTACCCGAATGGCCCGTTATTCTTCGATTTCAGTAAACTACCCGAGCCACTAGGGGAAGGCATTAGCTGCCAGACTTGTCATAATCCGCACCAAATCACCCGCGATAATCAGGCCGGATTACGCTTGGCCAAAGATGAGCTGTGCGGAACCTGTCACGAAGAGAAATGGCAGAATGCGCTTGTAGAAGGGACAGCCGGTGAGTTAGGCTCAGCTTACGAGTATCCGGGAGAAACTTACGTGCGGACTAACCCGCACAACACCGAGGAGAAGTGTGTGCTTTGTCACATGAGCACTGTAGTGACCGAAGAGGATGCCAATGGGGTCCGTAAACTTGGTGGGCATACGATGCGGATGCGGGATGCCGGACCTGATGGTAAGCTAGGTGGCTTTGGACCGGCACCGGATAATCCGAACGCGGTTCGTGAAGGTAATGAGGCTGATGATCTGCTCAATACGGCAGTATGCCAGACATGTCATGAAGATCTTACTGATTTCAACTATCGGGGTAAGCAGGCAGAGATCTATGCGCTCTGGCAAGAGCTTGGAGTACTGCTTAAGAAGTACAATAGCGGCATACTACCAGGCTACAAACCAGGTGATAAGTGTGCGACTTGCCACCGTGGTGGTACGATGCCGTTTGATAATGACCCTCATCTAGTGTTGGAGAATGCCTATACCAACTATAAGCTGGTCATGAATGATCGGAGCTGGGGCGTACACAACTACGAGTACACCTTAAAGCTTCTACAGGATTCCTTGGAGTCACTGAAAGCGCTTGAACAGTAGGATTTCTGTAAACAACAGTAAATCACCCCAATGAACAAAGAGGCTGTCTCAAAAGTCCAGTTTTGAGACGGCCTCTGCTTATTCTGTGGACAGAAAAGAGGTTGTCTCATCAACTCTTGAGACAACCTCTTTGTTAACGCCTTTGTTAGTTGTTCTTACTTCGCAATGGTGTAGGTGCCGGTATTAGCGTCGAGCACGTGGCAAGCGGTGCAGGCGCCACCGTAGTTGGTTACGAAATGGTTGTCAGCGCCTACGAGGTGACCTTTGTGCAGGATCGGCCCAAAGGGATATTTGCTGCCAGCTCTGTGGCACGGCAAACAGTTGTCGTAAGTGGCGTTGTCTTTGACTTTCGGATGCCCGGCGATGCCATTGGCTTCTGCAGCTAGACTGTAGTTGCCGGTATGACAGGCAGCACAGCCGACCTTCTCAGCAGCGAGAGTAAGAATACCTAGAGAGAACAACATAATAGCGGTGACAGAAACGATCAACAACACTCTTCTCATTACAGATTTCCCCCTCTACAGAATAATGCTTGTACCAGCAGTACGTATGATAAAATATACCATAATGGTTTAGAATTGTAAAGCAATTCAATATTTTCAAGCTAGGTCTTTACCGGCCTAAGTGAAGTCTTTTTCGGGTGCGGTATATCCACAATCAGCGCACTTAACCTCCAAAAATAAGGCATCTCCATCCCAAACCTCTTCCCACTCATCTGAGGCCCAGGTGATTTTGCCATTTGCAGGATTCTTGCGGACTTCTTGGGCCAGTTTTTTGAGCAAGTAGAAGTGGGTTTGATTTTTCGCACACTGAGGGCAGTGATAGCGTTTGGCCAAAGGGCTTCACCTCTACAGCTAGTATTGTCCCAACCACAATCCGGAAATACTAGCAGGACTTAGTAAACACCCTGCCGAAAGTTTTTTGAGGTGGTTAAGGTGAAAACTATTCTGTTGGTCTGCACTGGTAATACTTGTCGAAGTAGTATGGCTGAGGCTATCCTTCGCGACTTACTGGAGAAGGCTGATCTCACTGATA
>CAZAAT010000049.1:0-17763 GCA_964483175.1 uncultured Bacilli bacterium | reverse complement strand
CGGTCAAACGGCAGGCATAAGTTTCGCTCGCAGTAGCTAGAGCAGCTTTAACAACCCCGAGAATATCCCGCTTAACCTGTATCCCATCAGGATTATCGATTACCTCGGTAAACCGGTCGGCCAAAAACTCGCATATTGTTTGAGTAGCTACAGCGGCACCGTATTGAGAATGTGAGGCTGACCCTGCCCCATCCGCCAGAGCAATAACAGATACTCCATTTTTGCTCATTTGGTATGTCTTGTCTTGGCACGGCGTATTGGTGCTATAGTGACTTCTTCCACAGGCTTCGTAACTAATCAGTTTCCACAACCGTACTCACCATCTCTTGCTGCAAGTAAAACCGGTCTATAGTTCAGCCCAATCCCTGATCCCATCGATATCCAGCTGGATTTTTTCGCCCGGACAGGACTGTGATGTTCTGGAAACGCTTTTACTCAACCATGAAAAGAACTCTTTAAATTTGAGACCTTGCAACCTTAACGGCTGCCGAGTCGGTGAAAACCGCCTCAAGACCTCCATATCTGCTTCCTCTCCGATAGCAATCGGAAAGATGCTAAGTCTCTTTTTGTTGATGAGTTCAACCGTGCGCATTATCGCTCTTTCCAACTCTTGTTCCGATCCGTTCGGCTGTCCATCGGTCATAAAAACCAGCCATGGCTGATAATAGTCCACCCCCTTATTCTTGTACTCCTCTTTCCGCTGCTCAAGCAGGTCCAGCGCCAGATTTACCGCTTCTCCCATCGGAGTGCCGCCGTTTGCCTTCAGAACTGGGAGGTCAGTCTGGCGATCAATGGTAGCAAAATCAACGATGCATTGATACCCACCGCCAAAAGTAACGATACACACCTCTGCAGAGTACAAAGCGGTTTCGTCATTGCGAATAGCATCATAAAAGAGCCGTACACCTTCGTTGAGTTCTCTGATTGGATCGCCTACCATTGACCCACTCGTGTCAAGACATAAACACACGGGGACACGGGGAGTCGGATTGGAAACCAGGTCCTCCAACCTTATCAGGGCATATTCATTTTCATACATCACAATCCACCATCCTATATTCGTTATTTCTTAGACAACTTGAGCAATTGGGAGATTAGACTACCTGTACCTGTTATTAATTGATCGGGATCTTCAGTGTTTCCGCCAGCCGCCACTTGGCTGCTGCCATGTGAAACTGCGTACTTAGATGCAGCCCGGCAAGACTTGCACTTTTGGGGCAATCTAAATCCTTTTTGTTGTAAAAACTCATACTCACCGTTAGTGATCGTGAAAAGAGAGCCACACTCCGAACAGTACACCTCCGAGTAGACTTGATTTAGGTATGTATGGCAGTTCAAGCAGAGATCATGACGTTTTTCTTGACTAATGTACTTGTCACGGTTAGTGTATTTTAGGATTTTACCACAACGCGAGCAATGGCATTGTTCGCCTTTCGACAGACAATCACGGCAAATGCCGTTTTCCGTCATATCTTCAACAACATCCTTGCCACATAACTTACAGCTGATATATGTCAAAGAGGCTACTCGCTTGAAGCGGGTCGGAAACAGCTCTGCCGACATGGGATCGTTTTCGATCATCTTGTCCAAAGCGTCGTTTAAATAGTGCTCCATTCTGTCGTACCAATCAGCGGTAGTAAGGCGTTTGCCTGGAGCACTGTATTCTTCGCCCTTGCGAAAGCTTTTGTAAAAGGCTTCTTTAATCTTATACGGCAGGTGGCTCCAGATATAGCGCCACGGGCCTTCCGGCGTTTTCTTGTTAGTTTTCTCGCCTAAGGGATAGGAGAAGTTCATCTTGAGGATATTTTCAATCTGGTCTTCTCCTCCTTGCTGAGAATATGGGGGCTTACCCGGAAGCATTATCATGAACAGCAAGGTTGCAATGGCAAAATATTCATGTTCAAAGGTTCGCAAAAAAGTAGAGAAGTTTTTTCGTTGAATCTCCGGAGCCGTAAAATTGATCGTACAACCGGGCAAGGATAACCTTCTATCTGGTAACTGTCCGTATCGACAAAATAGACCTCCGTGGGGCTAACAACGAGAATATTGAGCGGGTTAATATCACCTAAAATCACATTACGCTCATGTAAATACTTGATTTTGTCTAAAATCGTGAGCGCAAGTTGTACGGTATCCCTCTTTTTCCAGTGCGGAAAATGTTTGAGTAACAAAGGTTTGACAAAAAGACATTTCTGTGACTCTTTGCCCGAAGCCCTGGGCATCATAAAGCCGACAAATTCATTCGTTTTATTGTAAACTAACTCAACCGACCAACAAATCCCGGGGTATTCGATGCGCTTACTGACCATCAATTGTAGTTTTTCCAATTTACTTCTAGTGAGTTTTTCTTTACGATAAATTTTGCAAACCAGATCTGTATCGGTTAAGTAAACGTATCCTTCCCCACCGGAAGCGAGGCATTTGAGAAGTTGTACCGGTCCTCGCGAGCAAAATACGGTATCCCCCTCCATGGGAACATGGCTCACCTTAAGGAGGGTTTGGTCGAGTGGATAAAGTTCGGTTACATAATTAAACTTTTCAGACTCAGACACCGCTGCAGGCTTCTTTTTTAACCAGATTCGTCTGTAATGGTATAACTCGAAAGCTGACCGTTCTTATTAATCCGTTGAACTTTTATTGGATATCCTTTTACAGATTTGCTATGATTAAGTCTTAGAATGTCCTCGGCCAGATTATTGTCTTGGGTAATCAGCATTAATCGGTATTTTACTCGGTATTTTGAAAAGACAGAGATAAATACATTGTCTGCAAAATTGTCGGTTTCATCTCCAAAAACCTGGATAATTCCTAGTCGTTGTAACCCTATAATTCTTTTTAACATGGCGCGGGCACTTTTTTGCAATTGAGGCTTGTCCTGGCTGTGACAATGTTTCTCTAGCTCATCAATTACTCGTTTTGGCACAATCAGTGCCACTCTGTGCTTTACTAATAATGGAATAAGCGTATCTAAAAATTTGGGGCATTCATCTTCTAGAAGGCTGCAAGTATCAATAAAAATACGGCGATTCTTAACTTTAACATCATTCTCCAGTTTCGTAATTTTCGAGCCAACCGAAGGCTCATCTAACTTGCAAATAGTTTGCAAGAATAGCTGAAGATGGCGTTGCTCCAGGGGAGTATCAACGTTAACGATATGAATGCCGGCATAATCAAAGATCTCTATGATTTCGCTAACTTCTTTGCCGATAATACCTGCTAACGATGCAACCGAAAGGGCCAATTATACCACTCCCTGAACTAATTAAATTTGCCATCATCAACCCAATTATTAATGTTAGGGATTTGGAAAATAACTCCTTGTTTTTTGGTAAACATGGAGTCTTCATCAATTACATAATAAGAACGTCCGACAAGACTGTTCTCCAGTATACAACAGTTCAATTCGATTTTTCGCAGGTAATGTTCATTAACCCAACTCCCGTACTACTTCAGTCTTGTTTTACTTTCGATAATTTTCCAACAAATCAGATAAGACTTTCTCCCGCGCTCGCTCGAATAGTTGGGCGGCTTCCTCTCGAGTATAATCCGGCAAGTAGGGGGCTTCATATTCCCCTGCGATCAGCTCCGCGAGCTGGCAGAAACTCCGATAAAAATCCAGCAGCTGAGGCTTCAAGTGCTTAGTGATGGCCAGTCCCCGCGTGTGTTCGATAAATCGGTTATAGGCGTTGTTGAATGCTTCAATCTCCGCAGAACCATAAACCATAGCGATAAGTTTATCTGATTCGGATAAGCCATCAGGTGCGGTATTGTTTTTGGGCGCTCCATCTTTAGACATACGTCACACTCCTTAAATAAGCTCAAAACCGTTCCGGCGGCTCATAATCGGTCGAATCCCAGTCATACTCTTCTGCGTAGTCATCGAGCTCAGCCAATAACTCACTCAACTCCTCAGATTCAGCATCTACCCATTCCCATTCATCTTCATAAAAAAATGGAAAGTCCATATGTGTGAAGTCATCCATGCTGATACACCCTCCTCAGTTCGCTATTGAGCGTCAAGCTTTTCGACCGATGAGATAAAAGAAAAAAAGAACTGCTATAATTGGCAATATCGCCGGAAGAAAGGCTACTAGAATACTTATGCCTATAAGCACTAATACGATAAAAATGATTCCTCCTAATACATCACCGAAAGTATAATTTCCTTGTTTAAGCTCGCGCTTAGCTCTCCGGCTAAGAAAAACCATGGATATGAAGTATGCAAACTTGGCCAGTAAATCCACATAACCACCGCCTTGCCCGCGTATTTCATCCTGTTACAAGGTCATCGTACCATGCCCTAGAGACAAAAAAAGACCGGCTGCTTGCCGGTCCCAACACGCAGGTCTTAGAACTGGTATTTTCCCCAGACCCGGAGCCGATTCTTGGTCACAATTCCAGCTGTGCTGCGATAGATGAACGGACTATCCCACGCTGTGGAGTAGGCTTCAACACGATACTTGCCAAAAGGTTCCGCCAGCCCAAGCGGATCAACAAACTCGATTGTAATGATGCCCTGCACATTGAAATGAGTCATGCTGAATGTGGCAATATTCTTAGTCGCATCCCACGATGTTTCTTCGATAAGCGGCCAAATCCACGGAGCAGTGCCAAACTGCCGGAAAAAGCCATCCACCGCAATCCTGCGGGCAAGCTCCATGCGAAAGCCCTCATTTGAAAGATCTGGCGGCAGCCAGAACTGATAGCTAAAATCCTGGCTGGGCTGCATGGGATTGTATTGCTGTTTCGGGGGAAAGAGTCCTAGATCGTGATAGTTATAAGCGGCAACGCTGCCGGAAAGCATGGATAGAAAGACTAAAGTTCCGATCAGCACAACACGCTTCTTCACTTCATACTCCCCTCCTCGTTCAAGTTTGGCTAAATTGTACCACTGAATTGAGACAAGAGCCCCTGTTTGGGCGGATACCAGCAAGCCAGAACGCTTTTGATTCCCTTGATAACGGGTCTACGTCTGCAACCTCTCCAGCTGTCATTATGATTCCTCCCCCAAGTGGGGGTTTCAGTCCCCTTGATAGCGGGTCTACGTCTGCAACATTTCAATGTGCAGTATTACGCACCAGGGCAATCAATGTTTCAGTCCCCTTGATAGCGGGTCTACGTCTGCAACCACAAACTCTTTAAAAGGCAGAGAACAAATATAGAAGTTTCAGTCCCCTTGATAGCGGGTCTACGTCTGCAACGCTCCTACCCCTCCCTGGACATCGCCAACCTAACCCGTTTCAGTCCCCTTGATAGCGGGTCTACGTCTGCAACATAATAAAGTTGCGTGATGCAACAGGGAAGGGGTGGTTTCAGTCCCCTTGATAACGGGTCTACGTCTGCAACTCTTCTCCTCCACCTAATTTCTTACACAATAAAAGGGTTTCAGTCCCCTTGATAACGGGTCTACGTCTGCAACAACGGTTATATTTACAGGCATGGGAATATAATGTGGCAGTTTCAGTCCCCTTGATAACGGGTCTACGTCTGCAACAGCTGCCAAACCAGGAAGCGCACTCCCGAGATTCGGTTTCAGTCCCCTTGATAACGGGTCTACGTCTGCAACCTGACAAAGACGCAACCAAAAGGGCGGCATCCACAAGTTTCAGTCCCCTTGATAACGGGTCTACGTCTGCAACACTATGCGGGGATAGCGACCGTACATGAGTACGACGGTTTCAGTCCCCTTGATAACGGGTCTACGTCTGCAACTCTTGAGACCGAGAAAGAACTAAATTATACTAATTTGTGTTTCAGTCCCCTTGATAACGGGTCTACGTCTGCAACTTAACATGCTTAGATATAAGCTGGATCCTCTGCATGTTTCAGTCCCCTTGATAACGGGTCTACGTCTGCAACCGCAATTATTGCGCGGCTGGGTTTGCCGATAACAAGCCGGTTTCAGGAGTCAGGCTTGTCCTAAATAACCACTCAAAATTTCGCAAATGCCAAACCTGCAGAAAAACCCCCTCCATTTTCGAAAATACCATATTTTTCATTAGCCTCCAACCACCTCATTACCCGGTCTCATATTAAGTTTGTCCTAAACTACGATTACTGAACAGTAATACATCCACGAGAACTTAGCAGTAAACCACCTATCTAAAGCAATAATATCCTGAATTATAGGCAAATATGGCGATAATGATTTTGTGGTCCGCGCGTGTCATAATGAACCATTGATCAGCCTTCAATACTCGTAATTCGATACTTACCGAGGCCGAAAGTAGCCCCTTTCCCGACATGCAGAATTTCTCCTGCAACAATCCAGGGTATCAAGCCGGTTGGAACATTTCTGAAATAAACCCGTCCTTTTAATCCGCCCATTTTCATAGGTCCATTTTGTGCGGAGACTCTGTTCCAATCATACCAATAAAGCTCTGCGCACTCTGTACTGATTTCGCTTGCTAACTCTAACAAACTATGGACCATTTCTCTAGTCAAACCACCCCTACCATAAAAAGAACTTAATCCTGAAGATCGCCGCACAATATTCTTTATGAAATCCACTGCATCCAGGTGAGTTAATAAGTGCCCTTTTTCTCTTAATCGAAGAGGAGTATCAATTGTAATAGTTAGATCCGTTCTATCCCACTCGGCATACAAACTCCAGACTTTCTCAAGTAATTCTTTAAGCGAAAAGCTTGCTTGACACCGGGAAAAACGTACCCCATCATAAACTATTCTTTCCGCGTCATCAGTTAATAGCGTTAGTGTTAGTAGTAACCTCCCACGTCCTTTCCCTATTCCATTCTCACCCATTTTCCTAAATGCTGCAATGAAATACGGAAGTTGATCAATGGCCTGACCCATTAGAATCAGGCCAATGCTCAACACTTCTCCAGGGTAATAGGTCAGTTTATCGTCTGTTGGTGGTTCGATAATAAATGGCCTTGGTACCTCGCTGTACGAAGAGAAAAATGTCTCATCATCTGCGGGGATCTTGGAGCCAAAAGCCATTTGAAACAGACAGACTGATTGTAGAAGGCATTCAGCACACTCTTGTCGCATCGAGCAGCACACCGACTTAAGAGCATAACCAAAAGCTCCTCGTAAGGTCGAACCTTTATAGGCCGGCAGTGAAACGGTATCAATCGCTGTAAAATGCAATGTATACCTGGCAATTCTTAAATCCAGATCCATCTCGACGGCCAACCTCTTTAATTAATTAGCATTTTTACAACATTTTCAGGTGTAGGCAACACCTGCTTTTTAAACTGCCCACGCTCCATATACGCAGTTCTCTCTGCCCAATTGGGCATTGTCGTGTTTTTCCAATCCAACATAATATGCAAGGAACGCATCCGTGGATGTTCCCATAACGATGTTTCCGTAGCGCCGATACATTCCAGTACATACCGCTCAAATTTGGCTATGTAAACATGAGGGTCGGTTTGTTTCTCAGATAAGTTCCAAGTTGTGCCATCAAACAATTTGCTATAGCGTTCGAGACGATTGGATACCACTAACTTAGTGGATATTTTAACCGAACCAAGCCCAACCGGCTTGCCCATGCCTAGTTTGTGTCTTAAATTGTCCGGTGGATTCAGTACAAAAAGTAGTGCACCCAATTCGATTGGATCAAGGTTCTCAAAGCGAATTCGAAATCTGAATTTTACTCCTGGTTTGATGGCCTGAACCTTAAAGTGCGCTTCGTGCTCGGAGACATCTCGAAGCGACTGGGCATCAACTCGCTTATGCCAATACAGTTTGAATCCCCTCAGGTGCGCCTTGTCATGATCCCAGTGCCTGAGTTCCTCTTTTGAATTTGAAAGCTGCTCCAAATATAATTGGTAGGATGTTGGCTTAGGCGACTCTAAGCGTGGCATTCCAATTACGGTAAAGATATCTGTCTTTTTTCCACTCAGCCGCGCATCTTCGAAAAACACCCTCGTTGCGAATTTAGTTTCTTTGCCAAAAAGAGCCTCGGGGATGTCTATAATTTTAGGATCAACCAGTGCCTTTGGAATATGCGCACCTATAGGATGTCTGTAAGGAATCCGGAAGTAATAGGTATGTCCAAAAGCAACTATTTTCTCCTCATTATCCTGTATATAAAAGCAAGGAACACCGTTTGAGCCGCATTTCTTAAGCCGTTCCAGCAAATCAGCTTTAGGATTTCTGCTTTTATCTAATCGATAGTCGTTAACAACATCTTCTGGAATTTCAAGCTCTTTACCATTCTGAGGCATAGATATGATCCAGTGGTTTTTCTTGCCTTTAAAGTTTCCAGACGCAACAATCAATCCTTTGACATAACCGGATTTGTCTTCATTTGAAAGTTGAGTAACCCGTGGAAACCCACGTCTTCCTCTCTTTGTCGGTAAGAAGTACACTTCTCTAAATCCAAACTCACCATCAAAGCCAATAGTTTTTGCCACTTTATCACTTACTACGAAAATAGTGTCACCATTTACTGGATTCGAGGGTTGAATGAAGTATTTCCGCCTCCGTTGTTTAAGAACTCCTGAACGAACCTGCCCTTTTTGCAATAATTCCCGGTAATGGTTGCCGAGACTCGAATTTGAATCAGCCACCTCTCTAAAGTATAGCTTCCGTTTGGCATTGATTCCGGTAAACTTGCTCCATGAAACGATCTCAACGAGATTGCGAACCATTCCGCGCAGACTGCTACCGGGTATCCTCGGCATACCATCAATGCTAAAAAACTGTAACGGTTCCGTACTCCGCCCCTTAGCATCACGATTTTGCTCCTGCCCAATGAAAAGTGGGGTGACTGTTTCCAACTCACATTCAATATATCCGGTCTCAAGACCGGGATCATATGTATTGCCGAAATCAGGGTTATCAAGTTTGTTGTGCGGACAAGGTACTACCTGAGTATTTAATGGCACGAAGTTGTAGGGAGCCTTCGCCCATCTAGCGGTACCGCTATCGCTGGCAGTACGTCCTGTGCCTTTTGAATTACTGGACTGATTATTATATTGTCTATTGCTTTGAAAAGTTCCCCTCTGCTTCTGTTGTGTGCTAAAATGCAAACCTTTTTTGTTTTTCTTCCCAGATCCCATGGTCGCCCCTCCTTACTCGAACTTTACAAAGCGACAATCTATATATCCAGCTTGTCCAACTTCGTTAAACCCGATATAGTTTCGGGTTAGGAGTTTTATTCTATCATTTGGCTGTTGAGGTCGCGGCATTATCAGCTCTGTTCCTCTGTCTTCCGAAAGTCTAATCCAATCATTATCAAGTTTTTCGATGCGAGTGCCCCACAGAATTTGTTTGGCTTCAATATACTCTTCCCCGCCCTCCTCATCGCTCTTGAGTCTATAGTTAAATTGCCCGGAAGCATTTCGTAACATTAGTAACTCAAGAGACTCATTAAAAACCCTTAATTGTTGCAGATACAATGGATCAAACTGTTCGCCGGCATAGAAGACCAAGCTGCCTGACTCATATTTGCCGATTAAGACCTTGTAATCTAGATAGCACACAACCCAACCATCCCCATGAAACAGGTTGTGGATTGTCTGAACCAGCTCTGAATAACTGTTTATGCCTATCGAATGCACGTTACTCCCCCCCTTGCGCATTCCGTCAACAGCGCATCAACATATTGTTGCAACTCTGTTTCTGATGCTCCGCTAATTACGAGGTTGCCATTATAATTCTTGATCTCAACTTGTTTATCAGCATAGGTGAGCTCAGCCCTAAGTCCGACAAACGTACCCCGACCGATACTCTTTTCACCACCAATTGGGAGATCTCCGGTCCAAAGGTCTTTTATCAGCATCAGTAGTAAGCCGATTTCCCAATCTTTGTAGTCCTTGATAACCAGCTTTATGGTAGTCACTTTGCATTCATCATCTTTGGACCAAAGCGGTTCGGTTTTAAATAACAGATTATCAATCACCCCACCAGTGAAACGGTCAATCTTCACTCGGGTCTGTGTTTGCGGTATCGCTCCTCTGATCTCTGGCTCATTGACCAAAAACCTACTGCGCCTAAGTTTTAGCTCTGTTTTGCTTTCCTTGGCTACATCTCTTTCGATTGGAAGGTCCGGACCAAAAAGGCTGTCCAACACAGTTATCTCAGCCCCTAACGTGCTTACAATCCGCTTGGCCCTGCTTTTGAGCGCCCCTTTGAGTGATGTCCCCGTAATGACAGGTTTTCCATTGGAGGTTAAATGAACCGCATCGGCATCGCCATCCGCCGTAATGTCGCGAATAATTAAGGAATTGGCAATCGCAAGGTCGATTACTGCCACGCAATCATTGTTATTGCGGGGATAAACCCATTCGCGTGGGAGTTCAATAGACTTACCTTTGCTAAAATCTGCAGTTAGCCAGGATATTACATCGGCACGCTGCGAAAAATCGAACTCACGGCATTCGTATCCATCGGCTAGAACTACAGAACCTAAGCCCTTTGTCGACATCGCTCCAAGTGAAATCTCACCGCTCCTGAGTGCTTGTACTATAAACAGGAAAACTCTTTTGAACTCATCCTTATTAAACTGTTTACGCAGAGTAACTTCCAAGTAGAGGTCAAATTTAGCGCCCGGCTCGATTACTTCATAGTCGTATTTGAACGTATCTACCGCCACCCCTAGCGGGCTGATCCGTACGCCATCCCGCACTATTACACGCGGTGGTTCTTGGGGGACTAGGTCTCTAATAAACAGAGCACTCTGCATCGAATCCCCTTTGGGCAAACTATACCCCCAAAAAAGTCTGTAGTCTGGGTGTGCTTCCGGAATGCCAACATTTTCGCTAAAAAAGTGGCGCAAAACTCCGGCTAGGGACGTCGCAGGAATGTACGGCATCCCATCAGGATCTTTTATCGTTGCGGTATCCACGTAACCGGTTCTATCTCCAGAGCCTATGAGCAGAGGGGTTATCAGCTCCAGCTTGCCTCTTAACAGCAGTTTCCCTACCACACTCTCCTTAACGTCCATCATTACCCACCCCCTGGCGCTGGTCAATTTTATTGAGCTTACGCATACTCTGAAAAACAGTTCGCCAATAATGTCTGTATAAACCATCTGCTATTTCTTTATCTGATTCAATATTAACCTCAGCAACCTTAGCCAGCGTTGCCAGCGACAATTCATCGCGTACTAAAACCGGGATGTCAGGCACTTTGCTTTCACAAAGACGCTGGTAGAGACTTTGGTTAGTAGTCTTATGGACACAGTTGTTGAGCGCCTCTTTCCATTGTTCCTTGTTCTCGATTTTTTGTTGGAAAGCTTCGATTGTCCCAGATTCTAAGTATAATTCCAAATTTCCCAATAAATTATTTGTCAAACGCTTTTTGTAAGACTGTGCTTCTTCAAGAGCCTGCAACGTTATTTTCTCCCGTAATCGCTGAATTAGAATACTGCTAAAAAGTTGCCTTGCTAGTGCTGGTGCTCTGCCGTCAGGCTTCAAGACGATTTCGGTTGCTGTATGCGCCCTGTCATATTGATCTTGCTTAAGCCAGTTGATCTTGACCCGACCAAAACCTTCATGTGTACGCTCACCAAGCCCGTTTTCTACAATCTCACGCAGAACGTTTTTATCATTATCAGTTATTCCTTGCGGGAAATGTAAGACATAGGTTGAACCTGCAGCTACCCCCAGCTCTAACGGCCTTTTGAGTTTCCAGACTGAAACATAGCTTTCCACTGCAACAGTTTTGACAAAAGACTGCTTAATCTCAAAATCAGATAAGCCAGCCTGCACCAGATAGCACCTCACTACATCTGTTGACACTTCCGGCAAGCCATAATCATTTCTAAATAATGCAGGCGATACAAAAGACAAAGTGATTTGCTGCTCAGCCGCCATGATCTCCGCACAATCTTCTGGTTCGTAGATTGCGACTTCTCCAAAAGAAAACTCGACCAAACCATACTCCGTGTTTTTTGATCGACCCATGTGTGCCCGTATCAATGAACCAAAGAACTCCTTGAATTCAGCTAATGCTGATTGTGGCCCTACCAGAGCACCGGCAAAAAATTGCCCTTTATCTAAAGCTTCATAATTAAAGATGCCGCCATCATCACTATGACCTCTGATCCGATCATTCCGATAATGATGGAAATTCAAAATCTTTTGCGGACTGATAATATAAATTCGTTCGCCGGAAACTCTACAATATTTTCCTACACTGCGGTTTGCATCTTTGACCGTATTGCGAGCAATGTTGTAAACCCTGTTTTGATCAGTCTTTTTCATCATTAGACACAATGGTGTCGGCCAATAGTGTATTAAATTATTCCCTTGCTTTTCACATAGATACGCATTTAAATAGCTGATCTCGCCTTGAAGAAACCAACGGTAAAACTGTGGATCCTCGTGAGCATTGATAAGTCGTTTCTTTCTAATATAGTCGGAAGCAAACAAACCTAATACAGCCGACCCTTTGATATAGTCCAGACTGCGAACGATATTGGAATCACCGATATCGCTGCTCATTATTAAAGGTGATAACGTCTTTATCTGGTAGGGAAGGATGAACATCGCCATTTACGCATCCTCCTTAATTCGTTGTATTGCAGAAGCAAAATAGTCCTGATTCGAAGTAACGAGCTTACAGGAAACTTCTCCAAATCCTCGATTGCGTGTGCCACCAATTCTCCGCAAGTTGGCGCAGGCAAGAGCCAGCAATTCCCGTTCTAAACCATTAACCTCACCATATATAGGACCGATAAAACGGAGTCCCTTCCGTAACAGACGTACAGTACGCAAGCTCGAATCTTTAGCCTTTCCGTCCTCATCAATGGCCGTCTGTTGACGAATCTCGGTCAAGCAATCGATCACAGTCTCGGTAGAAACCAGATCTCCACATTTGTAAAAAGCCCAGTTTAACCAGGGCATTACCTCATCGTATTCGGCGAGCTGTAAATTACAGAAAATTGCCGTTCCTGGAACCGCAGCTTCGCCAAACAATCGTTTGAAAGTCTCGGTTTCAAATGGATTTGTGCCCGATCCGGAAAGCATCTCAATGACCTCAAGAGCACTCTCGCGTAATAGGCCTTTTAAGCGCCGAGCCGGGATACTAGGTAGACCCCATTTATCATAAACCACATCGCTGTCAATCAGCGTGCCCCAGCCCTCTCCGGAACCAATTAAAGCCGGTGATTTCAGTTCAACACTTATGAACAGCTTGTCCACAATTTCACCTCATTTCTGGTTGACCGCGAGCTTAATCGGATAAAAGTCAAGCATCTCAATTAAGTCATGATACGGGGTTTCTTGATTCTCCCAACCTTTGTGAGCAAAATCTGTTTCCCCAGGAAGAATTTCCGGCAACACTAGCTCCATAGCTTGTAAGAACTGGCGACAAGCTGAATCTCCACGCGTCAAGACGGTTAAAAACTCTTTTATCTTGTTCCTGCTCCATTTTTTACCCTGTTGTACCTCGCCGCTCAGTTGGAAAAGGGCATTTTTAAATGCAGTAAATGAATACCTATTTCCATCCTCAATCCGATACGGACCATAATGCAGGTTGCCCCAAGGAGTAGAGTAGTTGCACTCTCTGACATCGCTCAGTGTGCCGGATATTCCACTGTGAGCCACATGGAAGTCCAGCCAAGATGTCCCAGGTTCTTGTCTAGCTTTGGTTTTCGCCAACGAGCACAACTCTTCGGCAATCTCATAGGCTCGATAGAAGGGATATTTGGTGCGGGTAATGGCTATCCCGGCACATGCCGACATCGGCAAACCGTCAGCAAAAACCGGTGTTGATCTAAGCTCTCGAAGGTAGCATTCGGCCAGATATACACCCAATCGGCCATCGGTTACAAAGGTTACCTCATCACCAGCGATAACAATAGGCCTAATCGGTAACAAGGTCCACCCATCGGAATCTTGATGAATTTGAAAGCCGTTATCGGGATTCTGAAAATAGTCAAGTGAGTTAAGCACTTGGCGGAGCACTTCGCGAAAAGCGCTGTCAACCGCTTCGTCAACACGAATGGATAGGTTCCGCCACTCAACAAGGTCAACACAGTCCTGGAATTTACTTCCCATCTGATTTCCATCAATGTACACAGTAGCCAGGTGGCTATTTCCCACGGTCTGGCCAAGCTTGTCTAAGTCATCGGGCAAAGAAAAATCAGAACCTAAAATATCCGCATACTTTTGAGCAACTACAGATTTGGCTTGCTCAGCGGCCTCCCGTTTTGTTTTAGAAACCTGAGAAACATAGATATACTGATCGTCATCTTTCATCAATACTTCAGCCGAGTAGCCTGACAAAGGACAATCCGCAGTTATACCATGTTTAGGAATAACTCGATTGGGGAAAAATCTGTTTTTGTTACGAATCAAGTCGTCAAACAGCCGGTGTAAACTGTTTTGGAAATCACTTAGTTCAAAATCGTCACGCAGAGCAACCGCCGTTGGGAGCCCTGGATAATCTTTGAGTAACTTGAGGGTCCACCGCTTGATGAACTGATGTGCAACTTCCCGCGAAGCGAAAAAGAGTAGCGCATTCCCACCTCCGATATAGCCGACTTCAAACTGCGGTGGATTTGCAGACTCCATCATCACCACGTTAGGGGCAGTGCGCCATCGACTTAGATCCGGGGTTTCTCCCAAAACTTCAGCAACTGCTTCAGCTAATGGCTCCCGGTAAATGCTATCGACTATATAGGATGCACCAAGATTTTCTTTTAATTTATTGCTGGCATAAACATACTTTTGGATTGAGACCGTGTCAATTAAAACCGCTGCAATCTTAGACACTGCGCATTCAAGCCTCCTCTCCCCAGATAAAATCTGTTAAAATCGCACCTAAGTTCGCATAGTCAGAAACCCCGAGCACCTTAATTCGATCGGTAGAACCGGTAAGTGCCCACAAATCTGCTTTCAAGTGGTGAACTCGTTCCGCTTCAGTTTGGGTCACAACACCTTTCTCGGTTTTATCCCGTAGTCCTGAGATAACAATCGCTTTGGCCTCGTCTCCCCCAATTTGGCGAACACGGTGAATTACCTCGAAGCCTTTCAGTTTTGCTATCTTTTCACCATTGCTTGTACTACAGGTAATCCCGGTGACTTGATAACCATTTAACACAACAACATCGAGTTCCAATTCTTTTCCATCCCGTTCTAAATAAACATTACGTTCTACATGGATGTTGTTCCGGGTCTTTAGTTCAGGATGTTCGCGAATGATTTGCCGGATAACTGATTCTGTATACCACTCTAGCCACTTACCCGTCATGAATTCTTGATACTTTTTTTATATTCTGTTAGGGGTTCTATCAACCGCCGAATCATTGGATCTGAAAGAGGCGGAGGGTCTTCTTGGCAAAAATGTTCAATGAATGCCGTGGGTGTACCAGAATAATTGATAAGATCCCGGACGCTTTGAAGAATTATTTCCCGCACCTCTGGCGGCGGAACTGTATGTTTTTCCGGTTTATCTACCCGCTTATATCCATGTAATTTAATCAGATCTTCAAAATCTAATTGGATCTCGCGGCGCAAATCACCGGTTAATGAGCCCCCTCGGTCGGCTTTCAACTGATAATCACGGGCATCCAAATATGAAAATGATGATTCATCTGGAAATGCACCCTCAATCTGCCGATAAACATGAACCGCCATAGCCTTGGTACCACCGGTATAGTTGAGATGAACACCGGTGAAATCCGGCTTTTTCACGGAATTTAGTATCTTTTCCTGGATATCTCTGCAAATCTTGTCGGCATTACCGACATCAGACAGGCTTTTCATTAAGAACTCTCCGGTAAACTGCACGCTTTCCTTGGCTAAAACCATTTTAATATTTTGTGCGAACTCGCCGGTCCCAGCTTGGAAGCGAGTTTTCTCGGAGTAAACTAACCAAACTCGCTTAATGTCCGTAGAATACTGTTTAAGGAAGTATGTACCAACGACATAATTTGGCAACGGATTTGTCCCGACAAGCAATACTAGGTCAGAAAATGGTTGAAGCACAATATCTCCCTCCTGGCAATCATAATCGTTTTGGCAGTTGTACTGCTTTCCCCAAATTTGGCTGATTCCCTAAGATTGAATCACATTCCGTAATGAAAGCCCAAACTCTATTTCTGACTTCGAGATACTCCTGCTCGGTCAATGGATTGAACCCGTGCGCTAGAAAGCTGTAATTGCGCTTTTGAAGAACATCAACAATTTTGCTTTTCCACTTCATCCAAACCGGGCCAATGGGATTGCCCAATTTAGTCAACAAGTTATAGTTCTCAGTCAAGCCGATTGAAATTTTCGAATCAGTGTTAAACCGCGCTTTGTATTCGTCCCGGACTGGTTCGGGCAATCGCTCTAAATCAATATCATCACTGGTTAACGGAGGATCGCCGTATCTCAGACAAAACTGCGCATACATTTCGACAGCTCGGTAAATACGTGCTACTGCGTCATCATAGTAACCTCCGGCTGCTTTTCTTTCTGCATTGAGTAAAACATCGTAAACCAGCAAGAAACCGGGGTGCTTGCCAGGGGCATCGGGAGTCCACTTTGAATAGGCATCTAAAGTCCATACCAGTTGTTTGAGAATTGTATTGTATGGCTTAATAACACCATCAGTCTTGTACAGCTCAATCAGTTTCACGGCTTCACGATACTCAAAGCGATCCCATAGTTCGAAGCCGCGAGACAAGTAAAGCAGCCTGCTGATTTCATCCTCATCCTCTGGCATGAGGTATCCACTCCGGTCAATCTGCTCAAGTATTCTGGCTGCCCCTGAATAATCCCATTGCTCAATCAATCGTTGACAAAGCTCTTTCTGCCGGAAAACGAAAGATCTATTAGGCAACTGAGATACCCGTTCCATACCATCGCGTACTTTAATAAGATCCAAGCGTGGCCCTTTGACAAGGCTAAATTTACATTCTTCATGGTCCATACCGGCTGCCGCTAATCCAGCGGACATTGATTTCGTCCCGCCTGTATAATCAACAATTACTTCATTGCCTTGTTTGAGAAAGCTAATAATTGTTTCATATGACGTTTTGTATATGCTATATAAATCATCAGCTTCTACAATTACAATCTCATACTGATCTCGGGATAGGCCAGTTTGCGCAACAATACACGGTCTCGCCTCGCCATCACGGTCTTGACAAACAAGGCCGTCACCATCGACTGTTATCCTACTACCTTTTTCCGGTCCTCTGGCTTCCGTACAGAAAAAGACAACATAATCTGGCTGGTTTCTCTTGATCGACTCTACTATTGGCTTGTCAGAACCGCCAACAGTCAATAGCAGAACTTTCAAAAAATCACCACCTTTTTATTAAGCTTAGGTTTTTTTTATAAAAATTCCTTGGAAAAAAGACTTAGATTGCATATCAATGATATCAAGCATGAGGGACAATAGTTCGCTGTACGCTACGAAATTTACGCCAGCAACAAACTGAAAAACAAAAGCCCACATATATGTGAGCTCATCAACTCCTCTGGAGGACATTTTCACGTCCCCAGTATCATTAGAACTGCTTAAGCGAAAACTCTACAACGACATTCAAAATTCCTCCCGGCAATATGCCCAGTGCTCAATCCGGAAGACCAACCGGATCGAGGCTTGCCACCATACCATGGGGGAGAAATAAAGTCCCCTTGATAACGGGTCTACATCTGCAACAAGACTGTCGCCGTCGTGGATCCGGGCATCAATGTTTCAGTCCCCTTGATAACGGGTCTACATCTGCAACTCAACCTAAATACTATACCGAGAAGGATTTCAAGGAGGTTTCAGTTATTAAGTTCAGGGTAAGGTAAATCTCTGCAACCGCAACTATTCCGCCGCTGCGATTGTCGATAACAAGCCGGTTTC
>CAZAAT010000048.1:0-17913 GCA_964483175.1 uncultured Bacilli bacterium | reverse complement strand
ACCGCGGTCCGACCATTTGAAGGAGCACCGGTTCCGGCCAGTGGTCCAATGCCAAAAACAATTTTATTGGCTTCGTCATGGGCCCGGGTCCCAATCGGCACCTCGTCAAATAAGACTTTGTAGCCGATGCCGGTGCCACCAAGGTAGTCTTTGTATTTTTTTAGTGTATCTTCTGAAGTGATCTTGCCGGTAGTCAAGTTAACCCGTAGGGTCTTACCGGTAAATCCGCCAAAATTAGCCATCTCTAATAACCTCCCTTAATTTAGTGGCAATCTCTACAGCTCTCATCAACAGCCAGCATTCCGGCCTGGCGAATCCGCGTCTCTTTGGTTAGGTCGCGCCACGGCACAAACCGCAGGCTTGCGGTGGGACAGGCTTCGACACATTGCGGGTGGCCATCGCACAAATTGCACTTGGTTGCCTTGCCGATCTCCTCGTCAAAGCACATCATATCCCATGGACATGCCCGTTGACAGACTTTGCAGCCCACGCACTTGCTGGTGTTAACAACCCGAGCTTTAACAGAACCCTGAACTTGAATCGCATCATTAGGACAGGCCGTCGCACACGGAACTGGATGTGGACACTGCTTGCACATATCCTGAACAATCAAGAAGTTGCCGAATGTGCCTTGGCCCCGTTGGAAACCGAATTGGGCACTCTGCGCACCATAGTTCATATTTCGTGCCACCTTGATTCGCGCAATAGTTGGCGAAGATTTGCCGTCCTTATACTCTGTACAAGCCAGTTCACAACGGCGACAACCAACACAACGCGTCGGATCTGAAATCAGAACTCCTTTAGCATCTTCGAGAATCAACAGATCTGCTGCTTCAACCGCCGGTTTCTTACCCAGAACATTCACTCCGTAAATGGCCACAGCTGTAGCAGCTGAGAGTTTAAGAAATCCCCGTCTCGAAGTCGGCCGATTCACACGGAAAAACTCAGCGATATTCGCAGCGGTACTTTTAGGCTCTTGCTTCATCTATTTTTACCTCCTCTATTTGGTTTGCGGCCTAGTACTTCGAGTAAAAGCCCAGCTAGCCTGCCTGCTCGTCCCGAGCAGGTTGTTCCATGGCACGAAGGGGATCTCTTGATTCACGAAAGTTTTCACAAATAATTCTCACAACTTAATTCGCAGGGTAAATCACCAAGCCGAAATTTGCTGCAAAAAGAAAAGACCCCACATCTAGTGAGGTCCCCTCTATAGGTAAGCAATCTGGTTTGGCGTGCCTAGCTGGTTAGTTTGTTGAGTCGTCTGTTTCTGCTATCTCTGGTAAATCTAGTTGCAACTGCTGACAAATACGTTTGTTATATCTGCGAGTTTTGATCCAATTTAGAAAACCAGGATCGGTCAACAAGTTTTTTACCACCATGTCTACAACATCTTCCTCGTGGCGTTCAGTGTATTCTGCGTAGTATTTCACAATATCGCGTGAGTGTTTCGAGATTCTCCAGTCAACTGCCTGTTTATTGATGCCTAGAGGCGGGATAAATTTCATGGCTTTTGCTCCTAATCTCTCCCGGTATCCTTTCAGTGCCACCTAGATTGCTTGTTCCTTAGCCAGTTCTGCTTATTGGTGTATTTATTCACGATATTCTAGTTAGGCACCAAAATCCCCTGCATAATTCACCAAAAAGTGCAAAATTTTGGCATGAATTGTACATATTAGGACATGAAAGGGCAAAAATGGGGACTGGTTTTTAGCAGTCCCCATTTATTACCATCTATTGACCTCATGGCATTCAGTGCCTAGAGGTTGGATCAACTTCATGATTGCTACTCCTAATTCTCCCGGTAAGCCTTGAGCGCCACCAAGATTGCTTGTTCCTCGGTCATATATTGATTAGAGTATAGAAAGACTCTACCTTCTATATCAATTAGCATTAAATCTTCGTATTCCTCCATCGCCTGATCTATATACTCGTCCAGCTTTTCACGGTCCATTTTAAACAAGCCATATTTGAATAACTCAATATTTGTCGGCCTAGGGTAAACCCGGGACTCTTCGCGTACTGTTTCGGCGATAGTATAAGCCGGGTCATTCACTTTGGTACGTAGCAAGATCATTGCATAGCTCTGAGACATATGCTTTTTGGAGACAAGATATTCGGATCCGTCGCGTGCCGTTAGCACTTCAATATCATTATATCTTTCGTTAGACATCAGTTCGTCTAACGCGGTTTTTACTTCGTTTAAGTCTAGCTCCGGGGCAAGTTCTAACAGAGCATCCATTTTGGTCAAATCCTCTAAGTACTTGGTGTCTCCCCGTACTTTATCAGCTATTTTTTTCTGCAACTCTGCCAACCTTGCCAAACGGGCAGCATTTTGCTCATCCAAGGAGGTTTTCGAGTAATAGTAAACTGCTCCGCTAAAAGCGGTAACAGCGGTAATATCTTGGTAACGTTCGTCTGCTTTCATTTCCGAGTAACACTGTTGTAACTCTTCTGTAGATAACTCGGGAATCAGGCCAAAAAAGACATTCATATCAGTTGGCTTTGCCGTCTCCCTGGAGTCCTCCCTTACCTTGTCAGCAACTACGGGCTTCATTTCTGTAGCGCGGATCAAGTTTTTGGCTAAAGTGTCAGTCATGTGTCTGTTCGAGTAGACATACTGAGAGTCGGTAAAGGCCTTTACCAATATAATATCGCTAAATTTTTCATTCTCGGTAATCTTACGTAAGTTAGCAGATAGCTCTTCCTGGGTGACCCCTGGCAAGAGGGCTAGAAGAGCATCCACATGTGTTGGCATTACCAGTTTTTTTGAGTCCTCCCGGACTTTCTTTATCACGGTATTCTGGAAATTTTCCATGCTAGCTATCATATTTACCATCCTTTAAAGACTGATATGGCTGCATCCGATATTCGGGTGCATGGGCTACCCTGAGGTAGCCCATGCAAAGCAACCTACTAAGCGATATTAGAGAATACCTTCTTTTTCAAGCTGCTTGGCGACATCTTCGAGGCCCAGTTTCTTCCAGGTCTCTTTCTTCGGACAACCTTTCTCATCCCAACCCATTGCATCATAGTACATGTCGATGCCTTTCTCGAGGTCATCCCGATCCATACGCTCAGTACCAGGCGTAAAGGCAGGTGTATTACCCCACTGTGAGTGTGCAAATGCAGCATCCGGGTATCTGTCATGTCCCGCCCTCATGTTGCTGGTGCCCAACATTCTCATGGTATGGGCGCGCATTAAGGTAAAGATCCGATGGCCTGTCTCGACAAGCTCCATTTCAGTCTTGCGATCACCAGTAATCAAAGAGTATTCTTTGGCATCAAGTGCAGAATCACCCTTGTATCCACGCTCTTTGTGTGGCGAGTGGAATGATGCGCCACCACGGTTACAGGTGCACAATGAGTTGTGGAGCACACCGTCAGCAGAGAGACGTACTGCCAGACGAATCTTGGCTTCGTTAATCGGTGTAACTACACCATTTTTGTCAATCGCATCTCCAGATTCGACACCTGTTACTGCTGCATAGACCTCCTGGTCAATTCCATCGGCGATACTATTGAAGTGGGTCTGTTCATGCATACAGGGGTCGCGATTGTACATACAGTTCAGGATAACGCCTACCTGTTGGCCCTCAAAGTGATGTGGTGCAAACCAGGATGTCTCATTCCAGGCTACTGCTTTGCCATAGCCCCGCTCCTGCCACTGCTGTTCTAGTGGTGGTGCCCCCCAGCGTTTGGCCCAACCATAGCTGCCTAGACCCATAGCATAGCCGAGTTCGCCTTCTCTAAAGGCTAAGCGACGCAGCAGGTCTCTGATAAACTCTGGGCTGCCATTTTCCATAGCATCCCAAGGAATGCTATCCCACTCTTTCTTCGGTAGCCTTTCCTTCATTAAGCCGGTTTGGTAGTAATATTTGAAGTCACCCGTGAGGATATGGTAGTCGTCACCGATACCATAGTCATCAGCAAGCACACTACCTAAGAACATCGCTTCATGACCGGGACGCTTTAGGTAGTAATCTCTGGTGGTACTGATGCCACCACAGTCATTAGCCGGCCGGCTGCCATTGCCCCACTTAGCATCCATCTCTGGAATAATCAATGCTGCTTTACATGGGGAGGCGCAACCAAAGCAAGCCCGAGCACCTACCAACCACTCCATATTCCGTTCGCTATTATTCCACCCTGAGCGAGAACATGGCCCACGGAAAGCGTAGTTGTGGACATCTTTGGGGTCACACTCACCGGTGTAAATTCGTCCGGTAGAACCGCCCCAGAAAACGTCCTTGCCGTTAAGCCATCCACTTGAATCTGTATATTCAGCCCATGGCTGCGGTCTCTTTGGCGCCATGGCACCATCACCGTTGCCAATAAGGTAGGTATGGTAATTGATCATCTCGATGAGTTCTCGACCAGAACAAGCTACCTTAACAGAACCGGTACCCCTGACACCAATAGCCTTGAGCTTTTTGGCGCCCATGGGTGAACCGTTTTGGGCAGAACCCATCCGGTCAATGAGCATGGTCGCGGCACCGAACAGATTCTCACCTGCCTGCCCAATAGCCAGTACGCTGGCATCATTGCCCATCTCATCCATGATCGTTGCGTTGGTGTAGAAAATACCTCTACCCCAAAGGTGGCTGGCATCACGGATGGATACATTCTCGTTATCGATACAAATCCAGACTGGTTTTTCGGACTTACCTTCAACGATAAGGGCATCCCAACCGGCGAATTTGAGCACTGAGGACCAGTGGCCGCCTGCGTGACCGGTACCTAACCCATGATAAGGGCAGGTTGCCAATAAAGTAGTAACCGAAAGACGGCTCGCATGAGGGATACCGGTGCCATTAAATGGCCCAGCACCAAAGATGATTTTATTTTCCGGATCGTAAGGATGAACTCCTGCCGGAACCTCATCCCAAAGAACTTTAATTCCTAGGCCTTCACCACCGACAAAGTCTTTATATTTGGCAATTGTATCTTCGTAACTGATTTTACCTGTGGTAAGGTTTACCCTAAGGGTCTTACCAGTCCAACCTCCATAGGTTGCCATTGTAGTCTCCTCCTCCTAACTCTGGTGGCAAGAATTGCAGCTTTCATTTACTGCAGCTACTGCCTGTCTGGGCTTGGCTTCGTGAGTTTTGTCCCGCCATGGTACTAAGCGCAATGCGCCGGCCGGGCAAATCTTGGCACACTCAGGATCGCCACCGCACAGATCGCATTTTGTTGCCTTGTGGGTTTCCGCATCAAAAGAGGTCACCGCATACGGGCATGCTTTTAGGCACATACCGCAGCCCTTGCACTTATCATCGTTGATGACCCTGGCGCCGGTCTTCGAATCGATCTCAAACGCGCCATTAGGGCAAGCGCTCATACAAGGTACCGGGTGCGGACACTGTAGGCAGGTATCGGCGATTATCCGGAAGTCGCCGAACATTCCATGCGCCTTCGCACCGGCACTCGGCCCCTCAGGACCAAAATTATAATTGCGCGTAACCTTGATGCGAGAAGTATTCGGGGAGATCTTGTCGTCATGTGATAGTGAACAAGCTACTTCACAGCGTTTACATCCGATGCAGCGATTAGCATCATGAAGCAGCATCCACTTGGCATTTGGCACCCAATCGCTAGCCTTGGCTTCGCCTGAAACGAGACTGGTAACCATCGGTAAACCTGCGACACTAGCCCCTCCAATCGCCGTTATTTTCAAAAACTTCCGGCGCGTGGTAGGCTTTTTGATTGCTGACGTCAACAGATCTTCCGGCTCAGTTTGGACTTCGTCCATTATTTTTTCCGTACTTTCACCCACCTTAGATTCTCCTTTCTAGATTTGGTACTGTGTGTTATGCCTTGTCTAAACCGCCTATACTCAAGCTACCTTTGATAAATCACCTCCATCGACTGTATCGATAATTAGTGGGTTTATTCACGATATAGGCAGTTCCTTCTTCTGCATACAGTGACCTGCATCAATAGCCTGAATTGGTAATAATACGGAACGGACTGTACATTTTGGAGCCCGAAAGAAAAATGGGGTCTGTTTTTCAACAGTCCCCATTGGCATTCATTCATGGCTTGCTTTATTATTTATTGATTATTGATTTTCGTATTGGCCAACTTCTTGCCACTCTATTAAGTATTCAGCATACTGTTTCTCGAGGTGTCGTTCAGAGTAAAGAAAGCGGGTGCCGGTCGAGGCAACCGACTCCTTGATGTCGGCATAGTCTTCTTCATCGGCGACCAACTCTGCAATGACGGTATCAAGAATCTGCTGTGGTATCTTAAAAGGGGCAAGGGTAAAGATACTAACTGGAGTGGGACGCGGGTAGAGCTTAGACTCTTCGCGCACGGTCTCGGCGATCAATAGTTTCGGATCATTCTCCTCACGCTGCAATAAAATGTTTGCATACTTGTCTACCATTAGCACAGACGAATAGAGAAAAACCCGGCCGTCACTGGCCTCCAACCTTTTGATCTCCTCAATTGCTTGCAACCGAGCCAAGACCTCCTCGCGGTCTTCGTCAGGGAAATCCTCATCAAAGCTAAGATCAGTTATTTTAACCAGTTCTCCCCGGTGAGAGTGTTGTCGGATTAAGTCAAGCAACTCAGCGGTCTTTTGGGCAAGCGCTTCTTCGCGCGCTTTCTCCTCCTCTTGCTCGCTATCGGCCACATCTACTACCTCGGATTCATCTACTGCATCTACCGGCTCATCTACTGACTCAGTTACTGGCTCAGCTTCTCTAATTTCTTGCTTCTTAAGCTCTTGTTCAGCCATTTTTCACTCCCCTTTCTAATCGGGAGTATACCAAAAAAGCACCCTGAACAGCAACTATTGAACAATTTTTATTTTCCCTCTGGTATTTCTGAAATAATTTCATTTTGCAGAAGGACTCGCCGCGAATTCCAAGAATAATCAGAGTAGGATCAACGGAGGGGTGTTTAACTTGCTCTTGAGCCGGATCAAAGCAGTGCAAAAATCCCTACCCCGTGCACAGGCTAAATTAGCCGATTTTATCCTCAATAATTTTACCCAAATTAGCTCTATGTCGGTTACCGAGTTAGCGTCAAAAACCGGAGTTAGCGAAGGCACCATCGTTAACTTTTGCCAAAGCCTTGGTTACCAAGGTTATACGGATTTTCGGCTGCGAGCAGCTGAACAGGCCGCGGTAACAGTGCCCGACCTCTTTTACCAAGTCACCGATGATGACTCACTCGAAAGCATCACCAAAAAGGTCTTTCAATCTAACATAACTGGTCTTGAAGAAACATTACGATTCTTAGATTTAACCGCTTTAGCTGATGCCATTAATGCAATTAATGTAGCCAGGCGGATTGAAATCTACGGAGTTGGCAGTTCAGCATTTGTAGCCGAAGAAGCCGCCTTAAAATTCTCCAAACTCGGCTATACTTGTATTTTTCGCGGAGATCCCCATAACCAAGCCATGTTTGCCGCTCATTTGAATAAGAATGATGTTGCATTCGGAGTATCTCGTTCTGGACGTACCCTTGATATAATTAGGGCTCTCTCAATTGCGCAAGAATCCGGTGCAACAACTATCGTACTAACAAACTACTCTGCAGCCCCAATTCTAGCTGTTAGCGATATTAAATTAATTACAGCCTCGTATGATAAAAGTTTTCACGATGAGCCGATGGCTTCGATGCTTGGTCAACTCTCCGTCATCCAATGTATCTTTCTAGCATTAGCTTTAAAAAATGGAGCCTTGGAGTACCTGCACAAAACCCAGGTTGCCACTGAAGATAAACACTGTTAGCAGAAAGGATGAGCATAATGTCTCAGTTTCTTCAAGACATCATGGATCAATCCACTGTATTAAAACACTGTTATCATCAGTATCTTACCTCTAGCTCCGATCGATTACTACAACTCAGCCGATGGTTCCAGCCACTAATGCCTGTCATCTTTGTGGGTATGGGGAGTTCCTTATATGCCCCACAAATAGTGACACCATTACTTAACTCTCATGGAGTTAATACCTCAATCAAGGAAGCTGGAGAACTGCTTCATTATGGCTTAAATGGCATCCCGCGGAACGCGTTAGTCATTGCCATCTCCCAATCCGGCGAAAGTGTTGAGACCCGTCAAGTCGTCGAAAAATTGGCCGGTCAGTGTAGAATTGCGGTAATAACCAACAATCTAGATAGCGCCATGGCCAAAAATGCGGAGCTGGTCTTACCCATGTACGCAGGGGTTGAGGCAACCGCCTCCACCAAAACCTTTGTTGCCAGCTTACTGGTTTTGACGCTCGCAACCAAGGCCATCTTAAAGCAACCATGTAGCGAACTTAGCCCACACTTAAACCGTCTTTTCTCAGATCTTTCCGACCTAACTAACCGATTGACTAAGACTATCGGCAACTACCTAGACTTTTTAGAGGGCATCGATACCTTACACATTATCGGCAGGGGACCAGCACTAGCCTGTGTTTATCATGGAGCCCTCATCATGAAAGAGACAGCTGATTCTCAGGCAGAAGGTATGGCTGGCGGAACGTTTAGACACGGACCGTTAGAGTTAGCTGGTCGGGGGCATAAAGCTATCGTGCTTGCTCCCACTGGCAAGACCAGTGATTTAAATCTCAATTTAGCACTAGAACTTGCAGAATATGGATCAAAAGTCGTCTTACTCACCGATCGTAAAATCCCGACTACCAACAATCTCTCAGTAATTGAAATGCCACCAATACCCGAAAACTTGGTCTCGCTACTCTATATTTTACCCTTAGAATTATTAGCTTGGGAAGCAGCACGGCGCAAGGGGAAAAATCCTGGAGTACCTCAGCTGATAAGCAAGGTTACGGTGAGGGAGTAGGCTATGGCGCGAGTAGCAATTGTCGGCAATTACAATATTGATTTGATTATCGGGCAGGTTAGCTCTATGCCTGCTTGGGGCAGCGAGGTTCTCGTTGATACGATGTTCTCCCGTGTTGCCGGCAGTGCGGGTAACAGTGCTCTAGTGCTTGGGCATCTAGGAACCCCGGTTTTACCAGTAGGGATAGTCGGCGACGATGGCTATGGACACCAGATTATCCGGGAGTTATCCCAATTGGGACTACCAACTAATCTGATTATACAAAAACCTGGTACCCACACAGGAGTCGGCTTTACTATCTTAAGAGATGATGGAGAACGTAGTTTTCTAACCTACCTGGGCTCACTCGGCGAATACAGTGATGACGATTTGCTGGCCACAATTGATGATGTATCTAAGTGTGATTATGTTCTATTTGCCGGATACAACCTTTTGCCGCGACTTAGCACCGATGGCATCCTACAATTCTTTGCGAAAGTTAAAGCAGCAGGCTGTACCCTACTTTTTGATACCGGCTGGGATGTTAATGATTGGCCAAAAGATTCCATCGAGAGTGTGCATAAACTGCTGAGATATGTCGACTATTTCCTCCCCAACTTGGCTGAGGCGCGGGCCATTAGTCAAGTTCGGGGAGATTTGCTTGATGTGGGTGAGGCGCTGCTCGCCCTCGGGCCTCAAGCAATAGTAATTAAACTGGGACCAGACGGCTGCGCCTATTATGACCACCGCCGGGTGGTTCAAGTAAAGGGGGTGAAAGTGTCGGCCACCGATACTACCGGAGCAGGTGACTCTTTCAACGCCGCCTTTATCCACGGATTAATCCGTGAATGGTCTATCCAAAGCACACTCGCGTTTGCAAATCGGCTGGCCGCGTACGTAATTCAGAGGTATGTTGATCGCTACCCAAGTCTGAGTGATGTATGCAAAAACTAGCGAGGTGAATAAAGTGAACAGAAAGATTATCGTTGTTTCGGTTGTTCTGTTTGCCCTAGTGCTTGGATTGTCCATCACCGGATCTGCCAAGACCCTGCGCTTTTTAACCATGCAGCAAGCCGGCATGACTCCAGAAGAATTTGACTCGGTAGTTGCCGAATTCCAGCAAAAATATCCCGATATCGAAGTTGAGGCTAATTATGTCAGCTATGACTCCCTGCATAGCAAGCTAGTAACCTCCATCTCCGGCTTTAACCCGGCCTATGATGTCGTGTTGGTTGATGATATCTGGTATCCACAGTTTGCTAAAGCGGGTTGGTTATTGGATGTAACTGACCGAATCACTCCCGAAATGAAATCAGATATTTATCCTGCCGCTTGGCCGATTGTAACTTACAATGACCGTCAATATGGTTTGCCCTATCTGTTGGACCAAATGTACTTCTTTTATAATGAAGAGCTCCTCAATAAAGCAGGGCTCACAGCTCCTCCAAGCACCTGGGAAGAGTTAGTAGATCAGGCTAAAGTAATGAAGGAAAAGGGGCTAGTCGAATATCCGATCGTCTGGCCGTGGGGGCAAATCGAAGCCCTGATTTGTACCTGGGTTCCCTTGCTCTACGGTAACGATGGCATTTTCTTCACCGAAGGTGGCAAACCAGCCTTTAATAGCTCCGAGGGCATCGAAGCTCTGACCTGGATGGTTGACACCCTCAAATCCGGACTTAGCAACCCGGCATCCATCACCTATAATGAAGAGGATGTCCGAAACACCTTCTCTCAAGGAAAAGCCGCGTTCTGTATCAACTGGATTTACATGTACAACATGACCAACGATCCCGCCGAATCCAATGTCGTCGGCAAGACTAGAATCTCTTTAATTCCCGCTTTCGAGGGTGCAAAGGCCAGGAGTGCGAGTATCAACGGATCAATGGGCTTTGCGGTAACCGCCCGCAGTAAATATAAAGAAGAGGCCTGGGAACTGGTTAAATACCTTGTCAGCCGGGATGTGCAGAAAAAATATTCTGATCACATCACTCCAATTTGGCAATCGTTAGCCAAAGATCCTGAACTAATTGCAGATCAACCTGTTACTCTACCAGCTTTTGCGGAACAGTTTCCATACTCCCATGTGCGTCCTAAAGTTCCAGAATATCTAGAGATCTCCCAAATTGTCCAGCTGGCCATTCATCAAGCTCTAGCCGGTACAAAGAGTCCTGCCCAAGCTTTAAATGATGCGGTATCCGAGATTAACAAAATTTTAAAATAATCGGTGACAGCTCGTGAACTTGTTTTCTCGCATCTATCGAAATATCGAATCTAAAGAACATGTCATTGCCTGGGCCTTGATATTGCCCGCGGCACTAGTCATGGTCTTAGTTGTCGGATACCCAATTATTAGCAATATTTGGCTTAGTCTACATGCTGTATCGTTGATAAATCCTTTCGAACGCCCGTTTGTGGGGTTGGCTAACCATCTCAATTTCTTCGCCGACCCCATTTTCTGGGCCTCGGTTGGCAGAACCGCCTACTTTACTGTGGTTTCCGTCGGGCTCGAAATAATACTTGGTATCGCCATTGCTTTGTTAATCAATCTTAAGCTAAAAGGATGGCGTTTATTACGCTCGGTGATTATTATCCCTTGGGCGATTCCGACCGTAGTGAATGGAACCATGTGGAAATGGATCTACAATGCTGACTATGGAGCGTTAAACGGGTTGCTAATGAGTTTGGGCCTCATCGACAAATATCAGGCTTGGCTAGCTGACCCCTTTACCGCCATGAACCTGGTTATTCTGGCTGATATCTGGCACTGTACTCCACTGGTAGTCCTGATTATCAGTGCCGCCCTGGCCAGTCTGCCAGATGCCATATATGAAGCTGCCCGGATAGACGGAGCCTCTAGCTGGCAAAGTTTCTGGCACATCACTCTACCACTATTACGCCCAGCCCTTTTAGTCACCCTGGTCCTACGCACGGTCGAGGCCTTTCGAGTCTTTGACATCATCTATGTGATTACCGGGGGCGGACCAGCCAACGGTACTTTGGTTATCTCCTACTTAACCTATCTGGAGTCATTTAGTTACCTGAACCTGGGCCGGGGAGCGGCTCTATCATTTATTGTCTCCGCTTTTATTCTCGTCTTGGCTCTGGTTTATTATAAACTTCTGTACACTGAGGATGTCGCCTAATGAAACAGCATTCGCTAACAACTAAAATAATTGGATATACCGGAATGCTCCTACTGTTACTGGCTATCTTTTTGCCAATCTATTGGTTGGTGGTATCAAGCATCTCTACTAGAGCGGAGTTACTATCCGTACCTATCCATTGGGTGCCAGATCAGCCGACGTTCCAACACTATCAAGACATTCTCTTTTCTGGTTCGGAAGCCTCACGGACTGCCCGGATGTTTAAGTCGACCCTAGCCAATAGTTTCATCGTCTCCGCAATAGTCACTGTTCTCGGATTATTAATCGGATCACTCGCCGGGTACAGTTTCGGACGACTGCGCTTTGGCGGACGCAAGATAGGTTTAATGATGATCATGGCGACACGGATGTTGCCCGCCATCTCAATCATCATCCCACTGTATTTGATCTTTGGCAACCTGCAGCTGGTAGATACCAAGTTCTCACTAATAGTCCTCTACCTTACCTTTACTCTCCCCTTCACCATTTGGTTGATGGCCAGCTTCTTTCAGTCAATTCCGCGCGAACTCGAAGAAGCTGCTCGCATCGATGGCTGCACTAGATTAGGAGCTTTGTACCGAGTGATCTTCCCCTTGTCTCTGCCTGGATTTGTCGCTACTGGAATCTTTACATTCATGATGGCCTGGGATGAGTTCTTTTTTGCCTTAATCTTTACCAGCTCCTACAATGCCAAAACTGTACCGGTGGCAATTGCCGAGTTTACCGGCAGACACGCTATTGACTACACAGCGATGACAACAGGCGGAGTCCTGGCAGCTATTCCACCCGTTATTCTGGCCCTTATCTTCCAACGATTTATTATCAAAGGTCTGACCTCGGGTGCGGTAAAAGGATAGGATTAATAATAAGGGAGAGGCAGCCGCCTCTCCCATTTAAGCTTATTGTCTTTTTATCATTTATCTGCACTTATCTCGAACATTTGCTGAGAACAGCACCCGTCCGCTCGGATATTCACCCCCACTCTGTTCATATTTATCATATTTATCGTAATCCTCAGCTACGAGAACCCGTAGACATTCATGCAGTTTGTGCGTTGGTCCAAACATCGCCGCGAACTCGCCAGCGCCGGTCCGCATCATCGTCATCCGTTCCGCTTCGCCATGCATCATCACCAAGGAGGCCACATAACTACGGCCGTGGCGCGGGTGAGGCATTCCTGATGCCTTGACCGTTGCCGTTCCTTTTCCGAAGTCGAGAGTAGCCATAGCGGTTGCTCCTTTGGGTGCATCCTCATGGGCATCAAGCGCGAAGGTACAGCGTTCTACCGGGTCCGGCATGCTCCTAGGGATACAGATGATTTGCCCCGGGAAGATCCGGGCCGGATCGGCAATCTGCGGATTAGCCGCGATTAGCATTTCCACCGTAACCCCGAACCTGTTAGCGATGGTAAATAGCGAATCACCAGGCCGAACAGTGTACAACTCTCCTGTACAGTGTGCGGGCTGTGGCAACGGGATACACAGTCTCTGACCGATGCGCAAATTCTGCGGATCAATGCCGGGATTTGCAGCGATGATGGCATTAACCGTTGTACCGTAGAAAGCGGCTAAGTTAAAGATGGTATCGCCGGCGCGCACAATGTGGATCGTTCCGCCAATGCACTGCATCGGTGCCTCCGACGGAATACAAATGATCTGGCCTGGGAAGATCCGAGCAGGGTCAGCGATCTGCGGGTTGGCCGCTATCAAAGCCGCCAAGGTTACCCCGAATCTCGCAGCGATGCTCGCCATGGTATCACCTGGCATTACTGTATACAGTTGACCCGTACACTGGGCAGGTTGCGGGAGCGGAATGCAGATTGCTTGCCCCACCTGGAGGTTCTGCGGATCAATACCGGGATTGGCGGCAATGATCGCATTGACTGTGGTGCCGTAGAAAGCTGCTAAATTAAACAGGGTGTCGCCCGCCCGGATGATATGGATGGTTCCGCCAACACATTGCGGAGGCCGTACTCCAGGGATGCAAATAATCTGGCCCGGGAAGATCATATTGGGGTCAGAAATCTGCGGGTTAGCAGCGATCAGAGCTTGCAGAGAAACCCCAAAGCGCTGAGCAATCTCGAACATCGTGTCGCCCGGTCTCACGGTATAAAGTTGACCACTACAGGGACCAGGACTGGGCTGTGGAATACAGATCCTTTGGCCGATCTGCAGATTCTCCGGATCGATGCCCGGATTAGCGGCGATAATTGCATTAACGGTTGTATTGAAGCGTTGGGCCAAGAGAAATAGAGTATCGCCCGGTCGAATCGTATAGAGAGTTCCACCTACGCACTCTGGCGGTTGAGGCATAACCCCAGGAATACAGAGCACCTGCCCGACCTGGATTACATTCGGGTCGGCAACCTGTGGGTTAGCCGCGATCAGAGCATTGAGACTAACATTAAAGCGTTGGGCAATCAGGAACATAGTATCGCCCTGTCTAACAGTATATAAAGTGCCATTTGGACAGGGTGGAACTGGACCTTGAGCTCCGGTCGGAATACATAGTTGTTGGCCAATGGTCAGACGGTTCGGATCCGTAACTTGAGGATTGGCCGCGATCAGCTGTTCCAGGGTAATACCGAAACGCTGGGCCAGCCTAAACATGGTGTCCCCGCGCTGAACGGTATAAATAAACCCGGGACAATTTTGAATGGACATGTGGTTCACCCCTTTTGCATTCACCATTGTGGCACTGTTATGATATTAGGACAGGTTTGAAATGGTGCATGCTAATCAGGGGTTAGATTAAACTGACGATAAGCGGTAAAATCAACGGCACGAGCAGGGATAAGACCGTCCCGCTCACAAAAGCCATCACCGCGGTTTCCGGATCAGTTTCCCGGGCAATCAGGGGTAGCGTCACATCCATCGCCGCCGCTGCGCTGGGAGCAATAGCTGACCACGCGCCAAATCGTTTAGCGACAATAGGGATGATTAAGAACGAAATGAATTCGCGCAAAGAGTTGGCCAAAAAGGCTACGGCACCCAGACGGGCACTATGCAGCTCCGATAGCAGCGGACCCACCAGGCTATACCAGCCCAAACCCGCACCCACCGCCACTGCTTCACCGACAGCGACCCGCGCCAACAAGGCGTAGATAGCAGTCCCGGCAAGGCTGCCGGCTGCAATCAATAACGGTATAATTACGACGGATAAGCCTTTGGCTCGCAGGCAAGCCAAGATCTGCCGATCTCTGCCCAGCCCCACCCCCACGCCAAAAATCAGTAGGCAAAGCGCAATGGTGGTGATGTTATCTAACACAGGCACCACAAAGTCTGGTAACAGGCCGCCCGTTAATACTCCCACGATCAGGGTACCAAGGATGATCCAGGTCACTCGCCTGCCACCTCTTTCTGCCGACCTGCGGGGCCTGCACTCCGGCGCGATCTTGCATAGCAATAGACCAGGGCTGTGCTGCCCACAATCGCAGATACGGCCAATCCTAAGGATTGTAGCCCAATCTGCCCCAACTGCGCCATGAGCTGCCGATCGCTACCGAGCTTAGCGCCCATGCTATACAGTAACAAGATTAAAGCTGCCAGCGAAAAATGGTTGAGGTTATTGAGTATTTTTTTCGGCAATAAACTAAAAAAGCCGACGAGTATGCCGGCTACAAGCGCCCAGATAATCTCGGACAATTGGTTTTCCCTCCAACAGTAATTATCTCATGAAACAAAGTTATTCTAGCTGCATCCAGCCAAATCCTTCTCCATATAATGATTGTAAACTGGCAACACTATGGCCGTAAAGGGTGGATTTTTAGTGGATACTGCCTGGCGATATCTGTTGTTACTGTTATTGCTGCTTCTATCGGCGGTCTTTTCGGCATCAGAGACCGCTACTTTGTCAGCAAACAAAATTCGCCTTAAACATCAGGCTGATAAAGGCAACAAAAAGGCCCGTCTGGTCCTGCGTTTGCGTTCTGAGTCAAACCGCTTTCTCGGGTCGGTCTTGGTCGGAAACAATTTAGTAAACATCGCCTTCTCATCTCTGGTCACCTCGCTTTCGCTATCGCTCGGCGAGCGAGGGGTGGCGATGGCGGTTCTAGTCTCGACTGCGCTAATTGTCCTCTTTGGTGAAGTACTCCCCAAAACTCTGGTTTCCATTAACCCGGAAAGTAGCGCCATTCATCTGGCCCGCTTATCTGCCTTGATCGTCAAACTCTTTCACTGGCCGGCCTGGGGATTTACCACCCTCGTCGACCTCCTACTGCGGAGCCTGGGCAAAAAACAACCCCGAACGGCCTTGATCACCGCCGAAGAATTACAGACCGTCGTGGACACTGCTGCTCGCGAAGGTAGTCTCGATGTTAGCGAAAGGGATTTGATCCAGGGGATTTTCCATTACGCTGATACCGCTGTTGAGGACATTATGGTCCCACGCCCGGATATCCTGGCTTTATCAGCCAAGTTAAACCTGTCTGAAGCCGTCAAAATTGCCAGCAAAGAAAAGTACTCCCGCATCCCCATCTATACGAATACGGTGGAAAACATCATCGGTTTCATCCATGTCAAAGACCTATTAAGTGCATCGCTTGAAGGCTTAGATCTATCCCTGACTGAACTGGCTAGACCACCGCTTTTCGTCCCCCGAACCAAAAAAGTTGATGAGCTTTTCTCCGAAATGCGGACGGCCAACGCGCACTTAGCGATAGTTCTTGATGAATACGGCAGCACCGCCGGGTTGGTAACCATGGAGGATATTCTTGAGGAGATCATCGGCGAGATCAGGGACGAATACGATAGCCGCGAAGAAGCGATCACGGCTTTAGACGATGAGGCCTACCTGGTCAAAGGGCTGGTTGCGCTGAAAGAAATTGAACGGGAGCTAGGCCTGGTTTTGTATGAAGGCGATGATGTAGACACCATCGGTGGGCTGGTCTTTCACCACCTCGGCAGAATTCCGGCCAAAGGCGATACCGTACAAATCAAAGACTTAGAACTCACAATCGAGGAAATGAAGGGCAAACGCGTCGGCAAGGTCAAACTGGCCAAAAAAGCCACCCCTGCCCAGACCGAGTGAAACTTATTTATGCATCCGTTGGGCGATTCCCATCAGGGCATTGGCCACCTTATTTTGGCGCACCAAATCTACACAGCCATGTGGGCAAAGTTCATGGCAGCAGAGACACTCAATACAGGCCGTATAATCGATGAGCTTTGATTGTACATCGATCGCATCGACCGGGCAGTTCTCCACACAAATATCGCACTTGCGGCAGCTCTCCTGATTCACCTGTGGCCTGGTCTTAAATAGGTTGACCACCGTATTTAGCATAAACTTGGCCACCTTAGGATTGGATCGCTTTTTACCGGCCGGTAACCGGTAGCCAGTGATCACCGGTTGCTCAGAATAATCGCCCGTTAAAGTAATGTTCGCGGAGGCAATCTCACCTAAACCCTGCTCATAAGCTGTTTGAACTATCGGTACGATTGCCGGATCAAGTCCGATCAAGCGACAGGCAACCGCATCCAATGCGACCCGGTCCGTTGAACCCAAGAGCAGGCCCACCTCTCGAGGGTCGCCGGCCGTCGGCCCCGCCCCCTCCATGCCAACGACGGCATCCATGATGGTTAATGCGATCGGAGCGTTGAGGTTAATATCGGCAATGACCTGCGCAAAAAGCTCATTGGTCGGAGCATTACGATGAAACTCGGCTTTACCTAGGCCAGGCACTAGTCCGAATAGATTTTTCAAAGCTCCGGTATAAATGGCTGCCGAGTGAGTTTTTAATTTCGGTAGATTAATCACCACATCGGCCTGAAAAACCGGGGCTGCCAAGTGATACTTGGGTTTGAAATCAAGCAACTTACTGGTAATCTCGACCACCCCAGAGCCATCGAAGCTCTTGATCTCGGCCCCGCTTGCCCGCGCCGCCGCTTCGTAACCGCAGACCTTGAAAGCCTGGGCGGTTGGCGCCATGCCACCGATTGCACCTCCTGCGCTATCGCCGACCCACACCGCACAACCCATCTCGCGCAGCTGGTTGGC
>CAZAAT010000047.1:0-18119 GCA_964483175.1 uncultured Bacilli bacterium | reverse complement strand
GGCGAGAGTTTCATCCTCCACCCCTCTTTCGTAGGTGCGGACACGGATCATCCCTGCCCCTTCCTCCTCCACAAAATTCACGTTCGCCCCGCGGGGGGAAAATTCCTTATGATTCCTGACCTGGGAACCGATGCCTTTTACGTCGATGCCTTCGATCCCGTTCACAAAAATTACCGCGTGCGGGACTCCGGTATCGATAAAATTAACCTTAATCCTCCGGATGCCTAATTTAAGGGGGATATCCATCCGCAGCCCCCGCGGGTCGGTAAGCTTGATCTTTACCCTGCCGCCGGAAACCCTGGCGGCGATAATCCCGGCCGGGGTAGTTTTGCCCGGACCTGGTGGGCCATACACCAAAACATGGTCTAAGGCCTCTTGCCTAGCCAGAGCCGCCTGAATATAGACTGTAAGGCTATCCTTAGCGCGATATTGACCAATATAATCACTTAATCTTTTTGGACGAACATCTCTGTCCAACTCGATATCTTCCGGTCGCGCCTGCGGGGAAATAAATCTTTCAGCCAAAGCTATACCTCCAGGTTAGTACAATGTTTTAGTGCTACTTTGATTAGATCTTCAACGCGGGCATCCTCGCCTAACTCGCGCAGCGCGGCCTGGCTAGCCCGAGCAGCAGGCAATTGGGCATACCCTAAGGATACCAGAGCCTCTACAACCTCTGAAATAGTCGGGGTGCTCGCAGATGCAAATCCGGTCTGCTCACCTCTACCCATAGTTTCCGGCAGGCTTAGTTTGTCTTTCAACTCGACGATAAGCCTTTGAGCAGTCTTTTTGCCGATCCCGTTGACACTAGTTAACAGATCAACATTTCCGGTGGCCAATGCCTGAATCAGCTCATCCAGCGAGAGCTGTGAGAGGATGCCGAGAGCAGTTTTCGGTCCAACCCCGGAAACACCAATCAAAGTGGAGAAAGCCTCCCGTTCCTCCCAGGTTTCAAAGCCGAATAGTAGATGGGCATCATCTCGAATGATTAATAAGGTGCACAGTGATGTCTCCGACCCGAGAGAAGCCAGATTTTTTAGGGTGCGCTCTGAAATCAAGACGCGGTAACCAACGCCGCCAACGTCGATTACCACTTCGCCTTGGCCTTTACGTAAAATTTTACCCGACAAGGCGGCTATCATTTGCCTCCGCCCCCCTTGCTTAACAAAGCTAGGCCCTGGTTTGAGTACTGATGGCACAAAGCTACCGCCAAAGCGTCACAAGCATCATCGGGTGTAGGAATCGTCTTTAATTTAAGCAAGGCCTTTACCATGTAACCTACCTGTTCCTTAGCAGCCCGGCCTTGACCTGTTACCGCTAACTTCACCTGTAAAGGCGTATACTCGAAGACAGCCAAACCATTGCGGGCAGCGGCCAACAAAGCAATACCCCTAGCTTCTCCGACCGAGAGCGCAGTCTTAACATTTTTGTTGAAAAAAAGCGACTCGATAGCTAAGCAGTCAGGCCGATAAGTAGCGATCAGCTGCTCCAAACCACTATATAACTGGTTTAAGCGAAGATGTGGCTCCATATTAGCCGGAGTACGTAGTACCCCATAATCCAAAACCGTTGTTTGCTTGGAAAATTCGAGAAATGAGTAGCCCATTATTGCAGTGCCCGGATCAATACCTAAAACAATCATGCAAAACCGCCTCCAAATAGCCATGGGACTACTTCGACAGGCGGCAAAGCATATCCTTTGGAGATCTAATCAGCTAAGGCAAGGCTACTTAAGCCCATTAACAGTTCCATTAAGTTCTTGTCGTTATAAACCGGAATTCCTTTGTTTAGATCGGCGATTTCTTGTGGAGGTAACTTCGCCACGGGAATATCGGTAACTTCGATACATTCATAAGCTAAGCCAGGCACCCCACGAAATAGTGCTACCTTGCCATCAGTAATACTGAGAAAACGCTTGGCTGAATGAAGCGGGGCAAGCTCGTCCCGTACTTCGCGAACCACAATCTCTTGCGGTGAAAAGCGTTCGATAATCCCATTTTGCAATCGGGCAGCCAGCTGTTCACGATCAAAGCCGACCAGCTCTACAGGAAGCCGTGTACGTTCTTCGAGCTCAAGTTTTGATTTAGCATAAAATATTTTGCGGACAACCACGGTCTCCGCGTTGACGACATCCCGGGATAACGGACGAGGCAGCACCGGCCCAGAAAGATCAGAACCGGACCTTTTGGGGGTGCTGCCAATAGAGAAACCTAGGTAAGCAATGGAAAAACTAGCCAAAACCAGTAAGAGATAAATGATCCAAAGCTTGGGTTTACGACTCATCGGGTTGGCCACCCCCTAAGGGATAACCTGCCCCATTTCCTGGTAATTATGCAATATTATCCGATCTGGTCGAAAATTTCATCAGAAATATCGGCATTATAATAGACGCCTTGCACATCATCATAGTCTTCAAGCGCAACAACCAGCTTGGCCAATCGGAGCGCCGTATCAGAGTCTAGTTCAACTTTGTTTTTAGGAATCATCGTTATTTCAGCATCTGCTATCTCAATGCCCGCGTCACTGATTTTCTGCTCAATCTCATTAAACTTGCTCGGATCAGTGATGATCTCTACGGTATCCGGATAAAAAACAACATCCTCTGCTCCCGCTTCGAGAGCTACCATCAAGACGGCATCCTCATCTAGCCCAGCCGGAAGCTCGCCATCCACTTTTTCAACCAAAAACAAGCCTTTTTTCTCAAACATCCAGGCTACACAACCAGTTTCACCAAGGTTGCCGCCATGCTTAGAAAAAATATACCTAACATCTCCGGCGGTTCGATTACGGTTGTCGGTAACGATATCCAGATAAACCGCTACCCCGCCGGGACCGTACCCCTCATAAACCAACTCTTCGACTGATTCAGCCTCAATTTCACCGGATCCACGCTTTATAGCCCGCGTAATATTGTCGCTGGGCATGTTAATGGACCGAGCCTTATCCATAAGTAAGCGAAGTCGAAAGTTTGTATTGGGATCGCTACCTGATTCGCGCACCGCAACCATAATATCACGGGCGAGTTTGGTAAACATTTTGCCCTTAAATGCATCTGCTTTGGCTTTTTTATGCTTAATATTAGCCCATTTTGAATGTCCTGCCAAGGAAAATCCCTCCCACAAAGGATTGTACCATACCTAAACTGTGCACTACAACTATTCAACCATTGGAAATCTGGCTTTGCCTGATCTTGCTGCGCAAAAACAGATAACTTCCTGCGACCAAAACCAATGAAAACCACCCTGGCAACTCGGGTGAGATAAGAAATAAATTATATATAGCATGGAGCAAGACCGCCAGAACAAAGCCTTGCAAAATCAGACTGCGTTCACGCTCCGGGTTAAATTTGGCTAAACCAAGATAATAACCTAGAACTCCTGAAAAAGAAGCATGGGCTAAACAGGCTACTAATGCTCTTAAGGGGGCGATGATGATTCCAAAGGTAAGTGTATAAAAGAGATTTTCCAGAGCTGCAAAGCCAAGACCAACCCCAATCGAATATATAATCCCATCTACCGGCTCATCAAATTCAGGGTGTCTATACGCCACGCGTCGAACCGCTAGATACTTTACTCCTTCCTCAGGTATACTGATAAATAAGATGCTCACAAGGGCCAGATTCCAAAGGGAACTGGTGTTGACAATCAGAGAGCGGAAAGGTAGCTCGATCAGAGCCGCCGGAAAAACCGCAATCATTCCGCTGACAAAGGTTGCCAGAACTAAAGAGCGTGGTTCAGGTGCTAACCGATCTTGGCGGTAAAAAAACCACAACCAAGCCAACCCGGGGACTAAGGACACGATCAGCAGGATCAGATAGGACATTAATTCCTCCTAAACTTGATGTCAATCTAGGTTCCCGCGTCAGGGCACCCGATTATGCACGGCGTGATTTGAAGTAATAGTCGATGCCCGCCAGTACAGATATGAAAAAGCCAGCTGTCACTAGGTATACGCCAAACGAGAACTTTAGAATAGTCGAAATAATACCTAGATATAGGAGAACAGTCGCCCCTTTGCCAATATAGGATGCGCTTAATAACTCTTGGTGATCAAGATAGTACTTGGCCCCGCCAACTACCTGAATTAGTTCTTTCAAAAACAATCCAAGCCCCAACCATTCTGGTAGTTCGCGAGTGACCAAGAGCGCCGCCACAGCAGATATAACCATTAATTTATCAGCAACTGGATCCAGGATCTTGCCCAAAGTTGAAACTTCATTCCGACTACGAGCCAAATAGCCATCGAGCATGTCGCTGGCCCCTGCCAGCAACAATACTGCCACACTCCAAGGTCTGCCGCCGGGATGAACAAAGAAATAGAGGAATAGAGGAATCATAAAAATACGGGCTATAGAGATATAGCTTGCTAAAGTCATTGTCTTATCCTCCTAACGGCTAATATTCTTCTTTAATGGCGCGAAATTCTCCTCTTAATCGAAGGCTTTCACAATCATAATCGAGAAAAATATGGTGATGATTATGCAGACCAAAGAACAGATTCGAGAACAGATGAAAAAGCTGCGCACCTTATTGACCCCTGGTGAACGGGGTCAGCTTAGCGCTGCAGCTTGTGATAACCTTACTAACCTTGTCAAAAGCCTCGGTGGACCAGAACAGGCTATCCTGGGTTACCTGTCATTGCCAGGGGAATTAAACATCGATCCACTCCTCTACGCTTGGAAGGAAGCCGATCACGCAGTGGGTATCCCGGTTGTATCTGGATCTGAGCTGATACCCAGCCTACTACCAGAGCGACACGAATTACGGCGCGGCCGCTTCAATTTGCAGGAGCCATTACCAGACAGAGCCGTTCCCCTACCCCTGGAGCAGATTGGCTGTATAATCCTGCCCGGTCTAGCTTTTGACCGGCGCGGGTATCGCGTTGGCTACGGCAAAGGATACTATGACCGATTTCTGAGCCGTTTTACCGACCTGCCAATCCTCATCGGCATCGCCTTTGACTTTCAACTGTGCGAACGGATACCCGCAGATAGTCATGATATCCCAGTTGATTTCATCGTTACGCCAACCGTTAGCATTGCTAAAAAATTAGGCGTCTAATAATTCACGGATCCTAGCTATGTCACAAGATTGCTCATATTGTTTTCTGGCTTCAGCTATCGCTTTTGTATCTGTAGCTTGGAATTTGCGGCTTACAAAGTGCAACTTTTCTACGGCATCAAAAGTATTGTACGGAACGAGCAATACCGGTACATTTCTCTCCGCTGCTCTGGTAAGCACTCGGTTATCCGGATAGATGCCGCCGGTTAAAATCAGAACTGCAGTGTTCGTCTCTAGAGCAGCGAGTGCAACTGCCGGACGGTCGCCACCAACCACAACCGCCTTATTAATTGAACGGTGGAAATAAGACAAGGCACTCTCCGGGGTCATCGCTCCGATCATTACTTCCTCTACAAAGCGCTCCAGGTGGTCAGATCCTTCTAGTAACTGACCTCCCAAAACTTCAACAATCTCTCTGACCGTCGGTGAGACCAACTCCGCACTTTTCGGAATGACACCAATGATTGGATACCCTTCAGCTTCCAACATCGGAGCGTATACACCGCGACATTTATCTAAATTTTGCTTAGACACATTGTTAAAGATAACTCCCCCCGGTGTTATCCCGAGAGATTTTATATACCGCAATGACAGTAAGGTCTCATCAAGATTGTAATCATTCTCCCCCTTGCTAATAAAAACGGGAGAAAGGCCCATCTTCTTGGCCAAATTGGGAGCATCCAGGCCTAACGCCATCATAGCCTGTGGTGAGGTTGTCCCTTCAACTAAAATGTAGTCGACGGTTTCCCTGATCTGCTGGAAGCATTTCTTAACCCTAGCCAACATTTCATCACCAGCCCCATACCTGGATAGATAACTCGGGCTGGTATGATACGGCACAATACACTCAATATCGCTCTCCATGGCCAAGAGTTCTTTCATCAGTACCGCATCACGATCATATTTCAGCGTAGTACCACTAACATTGCCAATTGGCTTGAAATAACCTACTTTCGCCCCGGAGTCTGACAATCTTTGGGCTATGGCAACACAAATCGCTGTTTTACCACTACCTCCGGTGCCTAACACAAACAATCCCTTCACTCTGTCCCCACCTTCCGAAGAGTAATCTTTACATCAACGGCCGACACACCGTGCTCATAGACAAACAACGGATTGATATCAATCTCGTTAATCTGTGGAAACTCCCTTGCAAGAACCGCGACTTTGGCTAAGGTATCGACAACAGCTTCTATATCACCAGGTGTCTCACCCCTAATACCTTGTAAAAGCGAATACGCCTTTGTCTCCTGAATCATTTCTTGCAACTCGGTAAGATCAAGTCCCCGCACAACGCGGAATGATACGTCTTGAAGCAGGTTAACGTAGATACCACCCAAGCCAAACATCAGTAGCGGGCCAAACTGCTGGTCGCGGGTCATCCCGATGATGCACTCGCGCCCGGCTTTATCCATCTTTTGCACTTCCACACCATACGCTAAAGTATCCGGTAAATGGTAATGCAGATTGGCGATTATCTCGTGATAAGCCTCGGCGACTTCTTGTTCGGTTCTCAGGTTTAACTTAACACCGCCCAAATCACTCTTATGGAGTACATTGGGAGCCTCCAGCTTCATGACCACGGGAAAACCAATTGCTGAAGCTATTTTAACTGCCTGGTCGGCAGATGTAGCCAATTTTGTTTGCGCGGCCGGTATCCCCATTAAGGAAAGGACCTCTGCACCTTCACTTGCAAAAAGAATCTGTCGTTGATCATTAATAACGCCGTTAATTATATCGGAGATTCGTTTCCGATCAAAGTTGAACTCAGGAAGCGGTTGACGCGTAACTCCTTGGCGAAGCATTGTATACTTAGAAAGATAAGCAAATGACTCAACTGCCGGTTCAGGAAAACTGAAACACGGTATCCCATTCTCACGCAAGTAATCAGCACCATCAGCAACAGTTTCTCCGCCCATAAAGGCAGTTACTATGGGCTTTTGAGGATGACGCTCCCTGATTCCGACAATGACCTCCGCTGTCTCTTTAGGTTGGGTAACAGCTTGAGGAGTGAGTAAAATAACCATACCATCAACATTGGGATCTTGAATAACCTGCTCTAAAGCTAACCCATAACGATCTGCCCTAGCATCGCCGATTACGTCAACCGGATTCAATAAATTGGCTTCGGCCGGTAGATGCGGACGCATGGCTTCGATTGTTTGCGGGGCAAAACGGGCCATCTTCAGGCCAAGGCTCTCCACTGCATCAGCGGCAATAATTCCTGGTCCACCTGCGTTTGTCAGGATACTGACTCGGTCTCCCCCCGGCAGCGGTTGTGAAAGAAATACGGTCGCTAACGCAAATAAATCTTCCATGCGACGAACCCGCATAATCCCGCACTGCTTAAATACGGTTTCGTATGTACGGTCATTACCGGCAAGCGCTCCGGTATGGGAAGAAGCAGCCCTAGCACCTGCTTCGCTCGTGCCAGCCTTAAAGATGATGACAGGCTTTTTGCTGCTGGTCTGCCTGGCTACGTCCATAAACCGCTCGCCATCGACGACGTTTTCGATGTAGCACAGGATAACTTTGGTATTAGGATCGTCAGCTGCCGCCTCAATAAAATCAGCTTCATTTAATCCTGCTTTATTTCCTAGACTAACAAACTGACTGAAACCGATTTTTTGCAGGCGACTCCAATTAAGAATTGCTGTGCCCAGGGCACCGCTCTGTGAGATGAAGGCAATCTCGCCGCGAAGCGGAAAATCACCGGCAAAAGAGGCGTTAATCGGAGTATGAGTGTCCATCATACCTAAACAGTTGGGGCCAAGCAGGCTCATTTCATGGTTGCGACAGATCTCCACGAGTTCTTTTTCTAAAGCAGCCCCTTCTTTGCCGACCTCTTTAAAACCGGCCGTGATTACAACAAGATTTTTGATACCATTCTCAGCACACTCTTTGGCAACTCCAATAACTGCAGCGGCTGGAACAGCTACAACCACTAAATCCAATACCCCTAACTCCTGAACCGCCTCAGTTACATTGGGATAGCACTTTATACCCTCAATTTCCGGAGCGGTCGGGTTTATGGGTACGATCGTCCCGGAATAACCTGAACTAATCATATTTCGCAAAACACTATTTCCCACTTTACCACGGTTAGCTGAAGCGCCTACGATGGCTACCCTCCGTGGTTTAAAAAAATAGTCCAAAACACGTTCACCCCAAACAATTATAGCTGGGAAAAACCCGGCACCATTATAGTACCGGGTTTTTCCGCAGAATATTTATCCTTAATCCAGTTTAAAATGATCCACTTCTCTTTGCAGTTCACCTGCTAATCTGGCTAAGGAATCGGCAGCGGAAGCAATTTCTTGAACCGCGGCGGTTTGCTCCTCAGAACTGGCGGAAACCTCTTCGGTACTTGCCGCACTCTCCTCAGTAATATTCGCAATGTTTTCAACCGCCGAAACTACCTCTTCGCTACCACTGGTCATTTGCTTAGCAGCTTCGGAAACTTCATTGATGCTTTCAACCACTGTTTGAACCGCTGCTGCAATTTCAGAGAAGGCCGATCCGGTACGATCGATAACCTCACTACCGGCGGCAACTTCTTTGGTCCCTGACTCCATCGCCGCAACAGCCTTAACAGTTTCAGACTGTATCTCGGTAATTAATCCGGAAATCTGCTCGGCTGCCTGTCGACTCTGCTCAGCGAGCTTCCGAACTTCTTCAGCAACTACGGCAAAGCCTCGGCCTTGTTCGCCGGCCCGGGCTGCCTCGATAGCCGCATTTAATGCGAGGAGGTTGGTTTGTTCAGCAATACTAGTGATTACATCAACAATCTGCCCGATCTCCCGTGAACGCTCACCTAGACCTTTGACCGCTGAAGCCGAATTGTCAACGGTGTCGCGGATCGAATCCATCTGAGTGATCGCATCTTTAACCAACCCCGCACCAAAAGAAGCCGCCTCAGAAGCCTTAGAGGAATCTTGGACCATAACCTGTAATTTATTGCCGATATCATTGATGATTTGAGCCATCCGAGTGACGGCTTGGCCAGCTACGGTCGCACTTCTCGCCTGTTCTTCTGCTCCCTTGGCTAGTTCTTCAACCGTAGAGGCAACTTGTTGTGCTGCTCTGCCAGTCTCGCCAGAGCTGGCCGCCAGCGACTGACTAGAGGATAAGACTTCTTGAGCAGTATCCTTAACCTGGCGCATTAAGCCGCGGATTTTTTCCAGCGCTTGGTTAAATTCGCCGGCCATATTGCCAATTTCGTCCTTGGAGTTAATATCCGCCTCTTGGCTAAGATCACCTTCGGCGATAACTGACATGTAACCGGCTAATCTATTAAGCGGTTTGGAGATTAAGGTGCTGATGTACCAGGCCACCAAAACGTTGACAACGATACTAATGATGATTAGCACAAGCTGATTAGTGAAGGTAGCATCATACATGCCGGCGGTATCCTGATAAGCTTGGTCAGCTGATTGCTTGGTAACTTCGGCCATTTTTTCGAAGGCATCTGATACCTTCGTGAAAACAGAGAAGCTGGCAATCATCACACCGTTAGCCAAGGTATCAAGATCCGATTCGGCATACATAACGATCTGATCCAAATACCTAAATGCCTCTGAAATATCCGCCTGGATCTGCCCCAACATATCTCTTTCTTGACCCGAGAGGGGCATCTTTTCCAACTGAGCCATATTCTCATTAAGATCAGCCCGATGTTGATTATAAGAATCCTTAATCAACCCGATCTCACTTGGGTCGGAGGCCAACACCATATTGTTGGCCTGCAATAACAGGCTGTTAAAGTTGTTTTGAGCAGATAGTACTGCTTCGATCCCCAATAATTGCTCATTGTAGATTATATCTACCGCATCATTAACCCGTCCGAGATTAGTCAGGGCATTATAACTAATCCAGACAAAGTTTAACGTAACAAGGATATTGAGGATGAGAAACTTACGCTGTGTTTTCAGGTCGTATAACCATTGCATTGTAAACCCTCCTTGTTAAAGGAAAATACTAACTGACCACCGACTCTTGGACTGAAGGCATCTTTTCCAGCTCAAAATCGGGCACAATTTTATTAAGGTCTAAAAGCATTAACAGCCGATCTTCCTGCTTGCCGATGCCGGTAAAATATGCTGCCTCCGCTCGCTCACTTAGCCGGGGTGGTGGTTCGATAGCATCCGTGCTCAAACGCAAAACTTCGGAAACATGATCTACAACGATTCCCAAAACCTCATTGCCAACCTCTACAACTATAATCCGGGTATCATCATCTTCTTCGGATCTCGGCAACTCAAAGAATTGCTTGAGATCGACAATGGGGATGATATCACCTCTCCGGTTTATCACGCCACTTACATGTTTAGGGGTTTTAGGAACTTTAGTAACTTCGGTCATGCGAATAATTTCTTGTACATTCTGGACCGGTACCCCGTACTCTTCGTCTTCTAATTTGAAGACAACAAGTTGAATTTCTTCAGAAGTACCCATCGTGTTAACACTCCTTTCTTGGATAATCTCCTTAAGCGGCGTTCGAAACCATTTCTTGTAATTTTCGATTGCTGACCGAGAAATCCTTCCTCTACTGGCCCCTTTTGACCCATCCAGCAAGAAGTACCAACCTTGTTAAGAAGGGCATGATCTGTCAAATCTCGAACTTACTCACTCAGATTGTCAAAAAAGAGGTGTACCAATGAGAAGTCCCAAAATTCGAACTATCGTCATTCTAGCTGCCATACTATTACTTGGTACAATTTCTACCTTAGCCATGGCAATTCGTTCTCCATATGATGCCTACCAAATCACTTGGCCTGAGATCGGGGCCTTACCGCATGAAGAGGCCATTGTCTTGTTTGCTGACCAAGAAGGGCAGCTGCTTAAACAAGCTCGAGTTACCCAGCATCAAAAAGGCGGGATTTATTACGTCCCATGGGAGCTATTAATTGACCCACTTATGCCCAAAAATACTAGTTCAATCTACTTGGTCCATAATCATCCCAGTGGAAATCCAACCCTGAGCCAACCCGATATTGAGCTGGGTTCGTTCTGGACCTATGAAGCTCTGCAGAAAGGTATACAGTTTGACCTTCTAGCCATTACGGCCAATAATGGCTATACCAGTTTAGTCGAAACTGGTCGGCTGTTAAGCAAAGAAGAGCTAACCCAAAGCAATTCAGGTTACCTCTCCTATGTTGTGCGGCCGGGAATTAAAATCCTTGGCTCAGGTTTTGCAAAGATATTTGCTGATAGTGCTAAATAACCAGGGTTCCTTCTTCGGCATCCACTAGTTGGAGGATTTGCTCCTCATCGCCGGTCTGAGCTTCCAGGTAGACCAAATAGGTCTCATCGTTGAGCTTGCATCTGACCTCCCAACATAAAACTTCAGTAAGGGTTGGTAGGGGGATTACCGCCAATCGGATACTCTCCACCTGCAATCTGGGGTTTACCAGTCGTTTGGCCTCATCGGCTGAGATTTTTGGCTCCGGAAGTTTGCGCTGTTGATGATTCATATAATACTGAGTTGCATCAAATCCGATAATCTCGCCATTATCCAGACTAACTTTTACCTTCAGCTGATCGGGGTAGATTATCACTTCATCCTCTTTGGCCACAAAGATGATCACTGCCGAGCCTTCTTGTTTCAGGCGGTAGCTTGGCACCATGCTGTTAAAACCTTGTTGGGCCAGAAACTCTTTGGCCAACTCCTCTGCTCTATTCAGGTCAATCGTGGCTTCCCCCGGCCGACGTGAATTCAGCATTGTAACTACCCTGCCGCCTTGACGGCTAACCGTCACATCAGCACGAATATTTCGGGCGTTGCCTTGAGGTTGAACCATCACGTGATATGCTGGGATCCGACCATCAATTTTCCCTTGAACATCAACGTTCATCTGATCTGACCCGCTATTCGCCAAGAACCTGCGCACGGCATTGACAGCTTCATTCTCGTCCACTTCCTCACCAGCGATTCCCTTTGGTCGAGCGTTGGTGACATGATCCGAAAATGGCCCATCATAAATTAGAGTCGGATATTCAACCATCTGTTTGTCAATGCGGTCGAAGTGTACGCCTATGCCCTGAGCGCTAACGTTTTGTACACGGTTGCGAGCGCTAGAAGCGAATTCAGACCATCTTACGCCGGCACCACTAATTGTTTCATCATGAGCCTTATGCAGTTCCCTACTTAAATAGGCAGCCTCATCGCGTAATTTGGCGAGCTTTTCCCATTGTTCGTTGGTAGTGGGACGTCCATCAGCGTTTTGCCTAGCCAAACTATAACCATAATCAGCCAACTGAGTCAGAAACGTTGATGTCCGACTCAAAACCGGATGAGAAATCGGCAGGTTATCGAGGTTTTGTTTTGCGATGTCAGCTTGGCGCCAGAGCTCCGATAAATTAACAATATTCTCTCTTGCCGAACCGGAGACCAGGCTTTTTGCCGCAGTGACCTGCGCGCTTTCCACCGCACTAATCAGCTGGTAAAATGACTGTTGATATTGATTGGACAGCAAGTTTTCAATCTGTTGCCTAGCGATGTACTGGGTATACCCCCAGTATCCTATACCAGCAATCAGAAGTAAACTAATAAGCATTGTGGGCCAAGTACGTCGCATATCTATCTCTCCCGTCATCACTTTTTTACCTGGCGAAAACGTGATTGCCAATGCGTGAAATAATCTTTCGAGACCAAACCCAGGGGTTTACTCGTTTGGAAGGATTCCAAAAGAAGACTGCCCCATATGTTGGATCCCACCCGTTTAAGGCGTCTTGAGCAGCCCGAATAGAATCGGCACTCGGCGGACGCCGCCAAATTTGGCCATTAGCGACCGATTCAAAAGCCAACGGTTGATAAATAACACCGGACAAAGAATTAGGGAAACGGGAGTCTCTGACTCTGTTGAGAATAACTGCAGCAACAGCGACCTTGCCAACATAAGGCTCTGCTTCAGCTTCCCCATTTATAACTCGTGCTAACAGACCTGAGTCGTCACGCCGGGAAACAGCACCACTAGTCGCGGCCACAGTCCTTGCTTGAGGACGCGCTCCAGCACCAGCCCCGCCTCCACCGACACCTGTAACTGGAAAACCTAATGCTTGCCAAGTTTGTGGCCCAACCTGACCATCGACCCTTAAGCCATTGCGGCTCTGAAATTGGCGCACGGCTTCAAATGTTCTGCCGGTATAACTGCCGTCAATAGGGCCATCATAATATCCCCATTGTTTAAGTTTAGCCTGAACATCAAAGACATGAGCTGCTTCTGGGGTACCCCAGTACAATGTAGGACGTCTGGTCTGGGCCAGTATCTGAAGAGGGTCATGGGTTATCGCCGCTATAAGCAATGGTAGACACAATCCTAGTAAAATCCACTTTACTGTTTTGTTCATCCTGACTCACCTCAAAACTGAAATTACAGCACTTTTAGTGTCGGTAAACCAGGATAGGCTTATGCTTGGTATTATTTCCAATCTGAAAACAATAAAAAAACCAGCTCGCGAAAGCTGGTGAAAAAATTGGCTCCCCGGGCTGGGCTCGAACCAGCAACCACCCGGTTAACAGCCGGGTGCTCTACCATTGAGCTACCGAGGAGCGAATTAGTAATTAAGTTTGATTACATTAGCTATTTTAACTGGAAAGATTGATTTTGTCAACCGTTTTCGGCAGGAATTTTTCAACCATATTACCGGCAAGTATGGAACAGCAGCCCGGAAAGAACCTAACGGAATAGCCCTTTGTTTCTGCATATTTAATGGTATTCCCGGCAGCATAGGCGATCCCATCAACACCTATGTCAACCGCGATGCGCTCCAGATCTTCCTTTTCCGCATTAGCCGGTCTGGCACATCCCAACATTACACTTCGATCAGCAAAGCGCTCCCGAGCAGCCTTAAGAAGTTCAGCAACCTCAGCGGCCCCTGGCGGACTCACCCTGGCCATCATGGTTTCTGGGAGCGGTGACAAAACCACAATTACTAAACCCGGCACCGAAGATTCAGCTGCCCACTCAATCGCCCGTAACTCCCCGGAAGAAATGCTGCCAAAGTTGAGCCCGACTATGACATGTGGAACTACTGTTAGCCCTTCTGCACAGAGATCTTCAAGCGTTCGCCGATAGTCCGCGGCTTTATGCGAGAGATGGTAGACATTCTGAATTGTAACATCATCGCCTATTAAGTCAAACAAAACCTGGTCAATACCAATGGCCTTCAACTGGCGTGCCTCCTCTCGACGCAACAACCCAGTATGGACCACAACTTTAAAACCGGCTTCCTTGAGCTGCTGCAGCTCCGCATATCTCTCTTGTAACGGAACTTTGCCGCCAAGATCTGCACCACCGCTGACCAAGACCCCATACGCACCGGCTGCTCTCAGTCTCGGTATCAACTCACTTAGTGCACCAGGTTGACTTACATCCAACATGCCTCGCAACAACTGCTTCCCACAGTGAGCACAATTCAGCGCGCACTGGGCACCAGTGATGCTTACAGAGGGGAAAGTAGTGGGCAGGTTACGATAGCCTACTCCACTATCGTAAGATTTTGCCGATGGTGCAGCCACCCAGAGTGTTTTTCCGTTCATGATTTTAGTTGTTCTCGAATTAGTAATAAATCACGGTCATCAGGCTGAAATGGATAGTTGCGTAACGGTTCGGAGGGACGTTCATTTCCAAATGGTCGGTTACAGGCATAGCGGCACGTCTTACCGTGACATCCTGCAGTCATAAACGCCTCACCTGAAGCAATAACCGGCTCTACATCGCATCCAAAATGAACAACCCTACCGGCACTATCCAATATAATTCGGTCAGCGTCGTGTCCACACTCATTAATTAGATACCGTGCCAGTTGAACCCGGCGATACTGGCCGAGCGGGGGTTGGCCACGACCAGCCAGATCACTGCCTGGCTCTGGAAAAAAGCTGAACAAGTGGGTATGAGCCCCAAGGTTGTGGGCCTTTGCAATAACCTGAATCATCTCAGCTTCGGTCTCGCCGAGTCCAACCATCATATGAACGCCGACCCTAAGCCGACCAAAAATCTCCACCGCCTCAGAAACCGTCTGCCAGTACCGCTCCCAACGATGAGGTCCAGCTACCCCACTCCCCCGGTGGGCTTCAAATAACTCAGGCGTGGCGGCATCTATGGCAATTCCGCACATTTGTGCCCCGGCGTCCTTGAAGGCTTGCAGATTAGCTTCGAGATTAGGTAGCGCCGTCGGTGCAAGCAAGACACTGATCAACAAATCGGTTCGCCTGCGAAACTCACTTACCAGCTGTACGGTATCTTGAAAAGCCTGCGGATGAGTCACCATCGAAAGGCAGACCCTTTCAAAAGGATGAGGCCGTGTAGTCAGCTGCTGCATAATCGTTTCAATCGAATAGGTTGGCCAGCTCACGCGAATAAAGGTTTTTTCTCCAGGTGTCTCTCGCTGCTTGGCCAGGCCGCAATAGCTACATCGACCTCGACACCCGTCGGAATATGTTAATAAGAGATTAAGACAGCGCAATTTAGTGTCTCTAAAAAACCGTCCTGGTTTTAGTCCAAGGGTCATCGCAGCGGCCATGCTCGTCCTGAGATATTCCGGGCTCTCCAATGTCATGGGAAGTTGACTAGCCATAACCAATCCTCACCTTATAATTCTAGAATCAACTGTTCAAACAGCGACCACAAGTCTTCAACACAAACCCCCGGTATCTGTGCGCTGTGAAAAAAATCCGTGAGTAGCGGGATGATCGTTTCTGAGCTGAGTGACACATTCTTTAATTGGTTTTCTAAATCAATGATAGCTCGGGGAGGTGTGCAAAAATAATCACCGGTGAACATTGCCTGCTTAATTCGCCGGCCCTTCTTATCCAAGGTAGCTGTCAGCTTAACCAGCCCACCGGGGGTTTTACGCATTACAGTGGTCAGGGCACTATCTACCGGATTGCGCCGAATGTGGAAAACCCATTCCGGCGATTCATAATATGGTAATAGTCGTTCATAACGTTTTTGTTCGGACTGAGTAAATGTCCCTGGGACAAAGTGTATATTCAGAGTTTCCTCGAAACCCTTAATCAATGCTTGTTTTATTTCATCTTCGGGTGGTGCTTCACCTAATTCCCAAGCCAGACAGGTAACTCGCTGTCTGATGTCAGAGATCGCTTTATCATTGAACTTCTCTATAGGAATGTTTAGCGCATTGACCATATGCTCAATATTCCAATCTACCAAGAGTGAACCATGAAAAAAAATGGCGTTTCCATACTCGGTGCCGCCCGTGCCAGATATTTTCCTGCCGTTAACCTCGATATCATTTTTGGGGCGAAATTTGGCCTCCAGCCCTAAATAGGTTAAGCCCTTAGCAAGCGCCAGACCCATCAGCTCGAAAAGCTCGGACTTTGATTTTGGCAAAACAGGATCGTCTTTGCGTGCCACAAACTCCCAGCCGACCTGAGTCTCATCTTCATAAATAGCACCACCACCAGTGATCCGGCGGCTAATTTCTATTCCATTTCGCTCACAATACTCAAGGTTGACCTCTTGCTCAACCGACTGGTGAAAACCAACCAGTATGCAATGAGGCCGAAATTGTTCAAACCGGAACAATGGCATCTGCCCGCATTCGGTCATCTCTTCAACCAAAGCTGCATCCCAGGCCATATTTTCGCAGGCTCGCATATGACCAGGGTCGATAAATCTCCACTCGCTACGGTCAAAACGAGTCGCCATTACAGTTACTCCCCTTCTGTAACAGAAAGTTCATTTTCTATCCAGATTCTAAAGCTGTCAGTCTCAACCCGGAACAGATTTTCTAACTCACCTAAATCAGCGGGCTCAATTTTGACTAGCCAACCCTCCCCGTAAGGATCGGTGTTAATAGGTGATGCATCCTCCTGAAGCGCTTCGTTAACCTGTACTATTTTCCCGGAAACTGGAGCATACACCTGGCCAACCCATTTGCTAGCCTCAAGCGAAGTAAAAGGTTTGCCTTGGACTACCACTGAGCCTATAGCTGGGGCTAGGTAATGAATGATTTCTCCGGAAACCTGCTGGCCATAATCGGTAATGCCTACGGTCACAAGCTCTCCTTCCAGCCTAGCCCAATAATGGTTTTGTTCATAATAAAGGTCCGCGGGAAAATTGTATCCAGCTAGCTTCATGGCTTTCTCCTCCTCCAATACTCTCATGGCGCTACCATTTTTTTCTCGACCTATCACCCAAAACCTCCCTAAATGGCAGCTTCTAATCTTGACATTCTTTCCCGAATTAGATAATATGAAGCAAATTCGCTTTACTGCCGAATTTAGACTAGCTGAGATAAGATGAGAGGAGAATTGAGATGAGACAAACAGAAACGATGTATTATGGTGAATTTGGCGGTCGGTATGTACCGGAGAGCCTGGAAGCTGTGCTAGACGAGGTCAGCCAGGCATTTGCACAGTACAAGGATGATCCCAGTTTCCAACAAGAACTCACCTACTACTTCAAGCATTACGTAGGACGGCCCAGTCCGCTCTATTTAGCCGCTAACCTGACCAAAAAACTTGGCGGCGCCAAAATCTATCTCAAACGCGAAGATCTTAATCACACCGGAGCCCATAAAATCAATAATACCATCGGGCAAGTTCTGCTGGCGAAGCGGTTAGGCAAAGAACGCGTGATTGCTGAAACCGGAGCAGGCCAGCATGGAGTTGCCACCGCTACAGCTTGTGCGCTTTTTAACATGGAATGCCACATTTACATGGGTGAAGAAGATTGCCGGCGCCAAGCGCTAAACGTCTTCCGGATGAAATTACTTGGTGCAGAGGTCATCCCGGTTAAGCGCGGCACCCGGACCCTTAAGGATGCGGTTGATGCCGCCTTGGAAGATCTAATCGCCAACTACAAAGATACGTTCTATATGCTCGGCTCTGCTGTAGGGCCTGATCCCTACCCAGAAATGGTGAAAGAATTTCAAGCCATCATCGGTAAAGAAGCTAAGGAGCAAATTTTAGCAGCTGAGGGTAGGTTGCCTGATTATCTAGTTGCCTGTGTTGGTGGCGGTAGTAATGCGATTGGAAACTGTGCTGATTTTTACCACGAAACTCAAGTCAAGATGAACGGGGTAGAGAGAGAG